>NZ_JBFAHZ010000013.1:0-149038 GCF_040654415.1 Micromonospora sp. NPDC050695 | reverse complement strand
CGACCCCCAGCCAGCCACCATTCCACCGCCCGAGTGCGGCCGGTCACAGCCCACAACCCCCACCACCGGACAAACCACCCACCCCGACGCGACCGGCCACGACCCCACATCGGGCAATCACCGGGTGATCCACTCAGGTTCAGCGAAAACGCGGTATCCGGGACGGGGTGACACCCCAGGTTCATTGATGCCGAGTTGATCGCAACGTCGGGCTGGGCATACAGGACGGGCTGGCGCCCGTCGGATCAGGTCCGACGGGCACCAGCCCCAGGTGAAGTCCGGGCACTGCCCGGTGGTGACACCGATTAGTGCGCAGCCCCGCCGAAGCGCTGGCGGCGACGCCAGGCCAGGGTCAGCAGCAGCATGATCGCGCCCGCGCCGACCAGGCCGCCGCCGAGCTTCATGGGCGTGCCGATGCTGTCACCCGTGACGGGCAGCGGCTGCTTCTTGTGCAGCACCCGCAGCTCGGTGCTGGCGGTCCGGCCGGATTCCCGACCGGTGGCGGTGAAGGTCAGCAGACCCGTCACCGACGGCTTGTAGCTCTTGGTGAAGCGACCCTGGGCGTCGGTGAACGCCGTGAAGCTCAGCGGGGCGCTCGCCTGGTAGGCCACGGGTGCCATGGCGACCGTCGTACCGTCGCTGCGCCGCGCCGGCGCCTGGCCGGCCGCCGGAGCGGCCAGCGGGGTCACCGACACCACGATGTCGACAGTCTCGTTCGGACCGAATCCGGTGCCGGTCAGCACGACCGTCTCGCCGAGGAAGATCGTCGGTCGGTTGACGGTCAGCGAGGCGGCGGCCGGCGGATACGGCGGCGGCTGGGGCGGGTCTGTGGTCGCGCTGGGCGCCGGCTGCGGCTGTGCCGCCCCCGCTGCCGTCGGCACGGCCACCACGGCCAGGCCGACCGTGAGCGCCATGATGATGCGGGATAGCCGCATGATTGGTTCCCTCCTACTGGTCACAGCTTGGTGCGGAATGAACTTGGGTGGTCCACGGGCTGGCGGTGGGGGTCAGCCACAGCTCGGCTCGCCCGACGCCGGTCTTGGCCGTCAGCACGGTGGCCTCCAGCACCCGTTCGGAGCCGGGGCCGACGTCGACGTTGGCCGTGGCGACCTGTCGGCGACGTTCGGTGCCGCTGCCAAGCGCCGTCTGGACTCCGTCGAGCCGGCCCTCCAGCACCGCGCCCCCGGCCGGGCTGAAGATCGACACCAAGGTGCGAGCGGTGTACGGATCGCCGGCCAGGCCGAGGCCGAGTACCGACTCACTGAGTCCGGACTTCGGCGCCGTCGAGCGCAGGGTCACCCGCAGTCGGAGCTCACGGCGACCGTCGGGTCGGCATTCGCCGACTGTCAGGTTCGCCGTCGGCCGCAGGTAGTAGCCGAGCTTCGCGCCGCTGCCGTCGTTGAGGAACACGCCGACCGTCGGCACGGTGTCCTGTTCCGGAAGCGTCCCGGCCATCCGGCTGTCGCCGAATGTCCGCTGTTCTTCAGGTCGGGCACTCCAGAACAATATCCGGCGTTCAGTGATAGCACGGTCAAATGCGGACAACAACACCCGTGGGTTGACATTCTTCTTGAAAAAGGCGTCAAACACCGCAGCGGCCGACGCCGCGAAGAAGTCGTCCTGTTGCTTCACGTTCAGCCGCTGGTAGCTGTCGTTGAGCAGGGTCTGCACGACCTTCTCGCTGGCCAGCGGGACGCCACCGGGCACCAGCACCGGACCGGTCGCCTTGAGCAGGTACGACAGCACCACCGGGTCGACGGCGAGCACGCCGTCGACGGTGGTGCCGGTCTTACGCCGGAACATCTCCCGGTACAACGCGGCGGCGGTCGGGAAGTGCGGGGTCAGGTTGACGTCGGCGGGATAGATGCCGGGCAGGTCGGTCCAGAGTGCCCGGGTCTCGGCCGGCAACTTCAACGCCGGCGTGAACTGGCCCAGGGACGCACTGCTGCCCTGCGCCCCCATCTGGACCGTGCCGTTCTCGGCCTCGATCATGGCGTACGCGCCGAACATGCCGCCGGTGGCCCGCAGCTCGGCCAGGTTCTGTGAGACCAGCAGGTAGCGTCGCGGGCCGTTCGCGCCGAGCAGTGGCGGCAGCAGCCGGGCTCCCTGGTCGGCGGCCGTGGTGAGGCTGGCCAGGCGGTCGATCTCGGCCCGCAGGTCGGTGAGCGCCTGGCGGATCTGGTTGACCAGGCGGTCGGCGGGCACCACAGCCAGGTCCCGGCGGGTGCGCTGCACCGCCTCGCTCACCCGGGACAACTCGGCGGAGACCGAGGTCAGCCGGGCCAGATCCAGTCGGCCGCCGGACGGCACGAGGCTGGTCAGGTCCGTCCGGAGCAGGGCCGGGAACGCCTGCCGGGCCAACTCGTCGATGGCGACCGAGATCTGGCGGACCGCGTCGAGGTCGTCGCCCGCGATCGGGGTACGCCGGGCGAGCGCCCAGCCCGGGTCGGCGGTCGCGGCTCGGGCCGCGCCGGACTGCTCCTGAAGGGCGGCGAGGGTTCGCAGGGCACGGTCGGTGTCCCCGCCGACGACCTGGGCGCTCAACTCGCGGGCGAGGCCAGCGGCGTTGAGCAGGTGGGAGCGCGCCTGCCAACCACGGAAACCGATCCACCCTCCGATCGTCAGCAGCAGCGAGCAGACCACCAGGGCGCCCAGCAGCGCCCGTCGCAGTCGCGCGCGTCGCCGGCGCCGGGACCGGCTGCGCCGCCGGTGCGGTCGTTCGCTCTCCGTCACACCACTCTCCATCCCAGGAACCGGACAGAAGATCCGATTTCCCCTGACCGTTCTTAGCACGCAAAGCGCCATCCCGTACCGTTTTGGCGCTTCTCGTCCTTTAAGCGAATTTCATTCGTGAGGCGGTTGGTTCCGCGGCGCGGCCCGCCGCCTCGTGCAGCAGCCGCTCGATCTGGTCGACGCCGGCCGGCAACGACATCTCCCGCAGGTACGCCTCGCGGCCACGGCGACCCATCTCGACGCGTGCCGGGGCGGGGATGGTCGCGGCCAGCCAGAACCGGTCGGCCAGCGCGGCCCAGTCCTCGGGCGGGCAGGACAGTCCCGCCCGGGCCCGTTCGACCAGCTCGGCGGTGTCTCCCCCGGCCGAGGCCACCACGGGCGCGGCGCAGGAGAGCGCGGCCTGCAGCTTGCCCGGGACCATGCCCCGCAGCTCCGGCAGATCGCGCAGCATGACCAGCTGGTAGTCGGCGGCGGCGTACAACTGCGGCATGTCGACCGGCGAGCGCCGCTCCACGAAGCGGATGTTCTCCGCGCCCAGCTCGGCGGCGAGCCCCCGCACCCGCCGCTCCTCGGCACCCGAACCGACCAGGACCAGATCCATCGTCCGGTCCAACGCCGCGGCCGCCCGTACCGCCGTCTCCAGCCCCTGTCGGGCGCCGATCGTGCCGGCGTGCATCACCACGCACCGTCCGTCGCGGCGGACCAGTTGGCGGGCCGCGGCGTCCGGCGTCGCCGGGTGGAAGATCCGTTCGTCGGTCCAGTTCAGCACCACCCGGACCCGGGACGGATCGGCGCCGGCGGCGACCACCAGGTCCCGCATCGACGGCGCGGCCACCGCGACCCGCGCGGCGGACCGGTAGATCCGGGTCATCGCGGTGGACATCCGCGTCGCCCACCGTCCGTCGCCCGCCTCGCCGTCGCCGTCGCGCGCCCAGACGTCCTGCACGTGCACCACCGCCGGAACCCGCCCGAGCAGTCGCAGCACTCCGGCCGCGGCGAACGTGGTGGCCGGCAGTTGGAAGACGTAGAGCGCGTCGACATCGCCGAGGACCCGGCGCGCGGTCATCGTCGCGCTGCCCGCGAAGGACAGGTAGCTGGCCATCCGCGCGCCGGTGGACGTGCCGGCCCCCGTGTACCTCGGCACCCGCCGGACGGTCAGCCGTTCGCTGTGCGTCTCGTGGTGCCACCGCTGCCGCCAGCCGGGGTAGACGTGCCCGCCGGGATAGTCCGGGAAGCCGGTGAGCACCCGGACCTCGTGCCCGCGGGCGGCGAGGGCCTCGGCGAGGCTGCCCGGGATGAAGGCCGGCTCGGGCGGGAAGTGGTACGACAGGATGCCGATCTTCACCGGGGCACCGCCGTCCACCACGGATCGGCCCCGGTCGGCGCGGCAGCACGTCCGGCGGGCAGCCGGCCCGCGTACGATGCCGACAACCCCTCCCCGCGCGGCCACCGGCGTCGACGCACCGCCCTCGCGGTGCGGCCGGCCGTGTCCGCACCGACGGAAGGGGCCACCATGGCCGACCGTGTGCTGTTCGTCTGCCACGCCAACCTGTGCCGATCGCCGATGGCCGAGTACCTGGCCCGCCGGCTGCTCGCCGACCAGCCGGTCGCGCTGTCCAGCGCCGGCACCGACGCGATGGACGGGCTGGCCATGCACCCGTACGCCCAGCGGGTCGCGGCCGAGGGCGGCGCGGACCCGGCGGAGTTCCGCAGCCGGACGCTGCGCGCCGAGTACCTGACCGACGCGACGCTGGTGCTGACCGCGACCCGGCGCCAGCGATCGGTCTGCACCGCGCTGGCACCGGCGGCGCTGCACCGCACGTTCACCATGCTCCAGTTCGGCCGGCTGGCCGCGGCGGCCGAGCCGGCCACCGAGCGGGCCGACGACCCGTTGGGGGCCGCGATCGCCGCCGCCACCCGCGCCCGGGGGCGGCTGCAACCCGCCGCC
This sequence comes from Micromonospora sp. NPDC050695, assembly GCF_040654415.1. Lineage (NCBI taxonomy): Bacteria > Bacillati > Actinomycetota > Actinomycetes > Micromonosporales > Micromonosporaceae > Micromonospora > Micromonospora sp. NPDC050695. Next base: position 144,357 of record NZ_JBFAHZ010000013.1, on the reverse strand, counting down.
CCCGACGCGGATGACCTGCGTGATCCGATCGGCGGCACCGCCGCCGACTTCCGACGGTGCGCGGAGGAGATCGAACGGGCGTTGCGACCCCTCGCCGCGCTCATCGGGGCAGCCGGGTGAGCTCCTGGGTGCGGTCGCTGACGCCGTTGACCCCGCTGCCCTCGCTGTGCCTGGCCGCCGACCTGACCCGGTCGGTCGGCACCGACGGCGTGGCCGTCGAGGCGACCACCCGGTAGGCCTCGTACTGGTACGCCTCGGCCTTGGCCACCTTGGCCATGTTCAGCACGCAGCCGAGCAGCCGCACCGACACCGAGTGCAGCGAACGGGCCGCCGCGGCCACCTGGGTCCGCGACGTACGACCCTGCTGGCTCACCAGCAGCGCGCCGTCGGCCTGGACGGCCACCACGACACCGTCGGTCACCGCGAGCAGTGGCGCGGTGTCGATGATCACGATGTCCGCCGACTCGCGCAGGGCGAGCAGCAGGTCGGCCATCGCCTTGGAGCCGAGCAGTTCGCTCGGGTTCGGTGGCGCCGAGCCGCTGGGCAGCACCAGCAGCGACTTGTCGCCCCAGCGCTGCACCACGTCACCGACCTGGACGTCGCCGACCAACACGTCGGTGAGCCCGACCCCGGCGTCCATGCCCAGGTACTCGTCGATCTTCGGGCGGCGCAGGTCCGCGTCGACCAGCAGCACCCGCCAGCCCGCCTCGGCCAGCGCGATGGCCAGGTTGCAGGAGAGCGTGGTCTTGCCCTCTCCCTGCAGGGCGCTGGTCACGGCGATGACCCGGGCCGGCTCGTGCACGTCGACGAAGCGCAGGTTGGTGCGCAGTTTGCGGACCGCCTCGGCGCGCGCCGAGGTCGCGGCGTCGCCGACGATCAGCGGCGCGGTGCGGGCGCTGCTCTCGAACGGGATCTCACCGAGCAGCGGGCTGCCGGTGGCCCGTTGCAGCCCGGCGGCGTCGCGCAGCCGGACGTCGGCCACGCCGCGCAGGATCGCCAGGGCGACGCCGAGCACCAGGCCGAGCAGCCCGCCCAGGGTGAGGTTGCGGGCCGGCTGCGGCGATACGGGGCTGGCGCTGACCCGGGGGCCGCTCACCACCTCGATCTTGATCGGAGCCTTGCCGTCGGGTGGCGTCTCGACCTTCTGCACGAGTTCGACGAACTTCGCGGCCAGGGTCTCGGTGACTCGCAGGGCCCGGGTCTGGTCGGTGTCGGTCACCGACGCGCGCAGCAGGACGGTGCCGGTCTCGGTGGAGGTCGCCACCCGGTGCTGCACCTCGTCCGCGGTGAGCCCGACCGGGGTCTCGGCCACCACGCTCTGCGCCAGCCGGTCGCTGGTGAGCAGGTCGGCGTACGACTTGACGCGCTGCTGAAGGAAGAGGCCGCCCTGATAGGCGTCGCTGATGCCCTGGTTGGGGGTGGTGACGAAGAACGTCACCGAGGCGACGTACCGGGGTTGGGCCCGTACGGTCACGAACGCCGAGAGACCCAGGGCGACCATGACCGTGACCAACACGAGCCACCAGTGCCGACGTACGTGCCGCAGTTGGCGGAGCAGGTCCATCAGGAGCGCCTCCGTGCCGGTCCGGTTACGCCAAAGAACTTCACGAAAACCCCCAAGGTCGTCTTAAACTCGTGAAACCATTAAAGCTGCCCATACGGCTTATGTCCGGAGTTATGTACTTTCAGCGGCGAACATGTGTGCCCGCATGACCAACCCGACAGAAGGCCATTCGGCAGCGGCGATATCCGGGAAAAGTCGACAACCGATCGGCCGGCCCCCCTTCCGCCCCGTGGTCGCGGCGACGCGCGGTCCCGGATAGGGTCGACAGCGGTGTGCCGGGAAGTCTGGTCGGCGAGTGGATTCCTGCCGTCCCCACACCCGAGGTGAGCCGCACACATGGCCGACCACACCCCACCGTCCGACCGGTTCCGGCTCTTCTCGCGATCGTCCTGGCCGGAGGCGCGGCACCTGGCCGACGTCCTGCGGACCGAGACCGTCGGCGGCGCGCTGCTCCTGCTCGGCGCCGTGCTCGCGCTGATTTGGGCGAACTCCCCCTGGGTCGACTCGTACGTCCGGCTCGGCGACTGGGTGCCCTGGCCCGGCGGGGCGCGCTGGCATCTCGACCTGTCCATGGCCACCTGGGCCGCCGACGGCCTGCTGGCCGTCTTCTTCTTCGTGGTGGGGCTCGAACTCAAGCGGGAGTTCGTCGTCGGCGAACTGCGCGACCCGCGGCGTGCCGCGCTGCCGGTGGTGGCCGCGCTCGGCGGCATGCTGCTGCCCGCGCTGATCTACGTGGCGGTCGTGCTGGCCGGGGGTGGGCCGGGGCTCCGCGGCTGGGCGATCCCGACCGCCACCGACATCGCCTTCGCCCTCGCCGTGCTCGCGGTGGTCAGCTCACACCTGCCCCAGGGCCTACGCGCCTTCCTGCTCACCCTCGCCGTGGTCGACGACCTGTTCGCGATCACCATCATCGCGATCTTCTACACCGCCGAGTTCCATCCCGTACCGTTGCTGGCCGCGCTGGTGCCGATCGGGCTCTTCGCGCTGCTGGTGCGACGCGGACGCACCTGGTGGTGGGCGCTGATCCCCCTCGCGCTGGCCGCCTGGGCGCTGGTGCACGCCTCCGGGGTGCACGCCACGGTGGCGGGCGTCCTGCTCGGCTTCACCGTGCCGGTGCTGGCGCGCCGCCGCGGCACCGGCGACGCCTCGACCGCCGCCCCACCGGCCGACGCCGACACCGACGCCGGTGGCCTCGCCGCGCACCTGGAACACCGGTGGCGGCCGGTGTCCGCCGGATTCGCGGTGCCGATCTTCGCCCTGTTCGCGGCCGGCGTCACACTGCGCGGCACCGACGTGGGCGCCCTGCTGACCGACCCGGTGGTGATCGCCATCGTCGCCGGCCTGGTCCTCGGCAAGAGCGTCGGCATCTTCGGCTCGACCTACCTGCTGGCCCGCTTCACGCGCGCCGAACTGGACGAGGACATCAGGTGGGCCGACCTGCTCGGCATCGCGCTGCTCGCCGGTGTCGGCTTCACCGTGTCGCTGCTCATCGGCGACCTGGCGTTCGGCGCCGGCAGCGTCGCCGACGACCGGGTGAAGACCGCCGTGCTCGCCGGGTCGGTGATCTCCGCCGGGCTGGCCGCCGTCGTGTTGCTGCGCCGCAACGCCGCGTACCGCCGGGTGGCCGAGCGGGAGCGGTTGGACGCCGACGGCGACGGCGTGCCGGACGTCTACCAGCGCCCCGCCGGCCGCTGACCGGGTCGCGGGCTCAGCGACGGCGCTCGGCGGGCGGCTGCTCCTCGGTCTCCTCGGCCAGCGCCTCGGCCGCCGGTGCCGTGAGGTCGTCGCCCGGCACCGCCACCGCCTCGGCCTCGTCCTGCTCGTCGGGCTTCCCGCCGGGAGGCGGCTCGGGCGCGGTGGCGCCGCCGGAGTAGCCGTACTCGTTGGGTTCGTCGTGCCGGCTCATCTCGTGATCCTCCCGCTTTCGCCCGTTTCGCCTCTCACCGCCAACGGTAAGTGGTGATCGTTCGTGGCGCAGGACGCCGACGATTGTCCACCCGACCACGGCGGCGTGGTGCCCAGCGCCGCCCCGAGCAGTTGGCGCAACGCGACGATCACCGCCACGCCGGCCAGATCGGTCCAGCCCGGTCCGCCGGCGAGCCGGAGCAGGGCCGCCGCGGTCAGCAGATCCAGCAGAATCCGGATCGCGGCGCGGCCGGCACCCGTGAGCAGCACGGTCACCACACCCACGACCAGAGCGAGCGCGGTGACCGCCACGGCCAACGCGCCTGTCACGACCGGCGCTCGCCCTCGGCCACCTGCCGCTGCTCCTGGCGGATCTCCCGACCCAGGAAGTAGTTCAGCGCCGTCCGGATCGTGGCGATGGCCGCCAGCTGGCCGATCTGGGCGAACGACGGCGACACGGCCGTCCGCAGCACGTCGGCCGCCAGTTGGAACTCCAGACCCAGGGTCAGGAACCGGCCCAGGCTCAGCCGGATCGGAGTGAAGACAGCGGCGGTGCGATGTCGCAGCCCCTCGACCACGAACCGCACCGCCGCCCAGACCGCACCCACGAAGATCACCAGAGCGCCGGCGACCTCCACCACGGCGACCAGCACCTCGTCGCCGTGGCGCAACAGCTCCGCCGGCCCCACCCCGGGCCGTTACCCGCGCACGCAGCGGCTAGTCGACACTCAGGTCAGCTCGTTCACCGCCTCGAGGATCAGCCAGAGACCGGAGATGGCGAAGAGGATCGCGGCGCCGTACCTGATGGTCTTCTCCGGCAGCCGGCGGCCGAGCATCCGGCCGACCAGGATGGCCAGGGCGTCCGCCGCCACCATGCCGATGGTGGAGCCCAGCCAGGTGCCGAACCAGCCGTACTTGGTGGCCAGGGTGATCGTCGCGAGCATGGTCTTGTCGCCCAGCTCGGCCAGGAAGAACGCCACCGACACCGCCACCAGCGCGGTCCTGTTCGTCTTCTCCGCCTTGCGCTTCTCCTCGTCGGTGAGCTTGTCCCCCCGCAGGGTCCACGCGCCGAAGCCGAGGAACGCCACACCGGCCACCAGCGAGATCCACTCGGTGGGCAGCACCGCCCCGAGACCCGCGCCGATCGCGACCGACGCCAGGTGCACCACCGCCGTCGCGACGGTGATGCCGATCAGCACCGGGATCGGCTTGAACCGCGTGGCGAAGGTCAACGCCATCAACTGGGACTTGTCCCCCAGTTCGGCGACGAAGATGACGCCGAAGCTGACAACCAGCGCGGCGAGAAATCCCTCCATGACATCCTTCCCGTTTTCACACCGGGAGGAGGTACAGGGGCGCCCTCGACCCGGCTGCAACAGCCTGAGTCGAAGGTCTCGCCCGCCCCGGAGACCGGGGCCGCGTGGCCGGATGCGGAACGCACCAGTATGTCGACCACGACATTGGGGGCTACTCCCCTTCGCGTGACCAACCCTATCGGATCACCCCGGAGACCGCCCGGGGTGGGTGAACAGGCTCACCGAGCCCGGGCCAGCGTGACCCCGAACAGCCCGTCCGGGTCGGTCCAGAACTCCGCCACGGTGAAGCCCGCCGTACCCAGCTCCGCGGCGATGCCCGCCGGACGGAACTTCGCCGACACCTCGGTGCGCAACTCCTCCCCCGCCGCGAAGTCCACGGTCAGGTCCAGCACCCGCACACTCATCGGCCGGGTCGCGCGCAACCGCATCTCGATCCACTCGTGGTCCGGGTCCCAGAGGGCGACGTGCTCGAACGCGGCCGGGTCGAAGTCGGCGCCCAACTCCCGGTTGATCACGCGCAGCACGTTGCGGTTGAACTCGGCCGTCACCCCGGCCGCGTCGTCGTACGCGGGCACGATCACCGACGGATCCTTGACCAGGTCGGTGCCGAGCAGCAGCCAGTCCCCGATCTCCAGCGCGGTACGCATGGCGCTCAGGAACTCGACCCGCTCGGCCGGCAGCAGGTTGCCGATCGTGCCACCGAGGAACACCACCAGCCGCCGGCCACCGGTCGGCAACCGGTCGAGCTGGCGGGTGAAGTCGCCCACGATGCCCCGCACCCGCAGGCCCGGATAGTCGGCGGCGATCTGCGCGGTGGACGCCAGCAGCGCGCTCACCGACACGTCGAGCGGGACGAACGTGCCCAGCCCGCCCCGGCGGGTGAACGCGTCCAACAACAACCGGGTCTTCTCCGACGAGCCGGAGCCCAACTCGATCAGGGTCTTGGCGCCGGTCAACGCCGCGATGTCGGAAGCGTGTTCGGCCAGCACCGTCCGCTCGGCCCGGGTCGGGTAGTACTCGGGCAGGCGGGTGATCTCCTCGAACAGCTCACTGCCCCGCGAGTCGTAGAACCATTTCGGCGGCAGCCACTTCGCCTCGGCGGTCAACCCCGCCCGGACGTCCTCGCGCAGGCCACGCTCCACGTCCTGCTGCTCAAGGTAGATCTCCAACGGTTCCGCGGTCATCGGCCCTGCCTCTCTGCTCAGTCCACACTCGGATGCCCGACCGGTGCAGCTCACCGGGTCGGCAGTGGGCGTACCCGCACCTCGTTCACGGTGGCGACGACCAGGTGCCCCTCGGGCACCGGCCGCCATCCCGGGTCGTCGTCGTGCGGCTCGGAGGCCACCAGCACCGAGCCCTGCGCCGCGCGCACCGACAGCGCGTGCCCGGCCGCGCTGGCCACCACCCGCCGCCCGTCGGTGAGCAGCAGGTTCAACCGCGACCCCGGTGCCGCCGCGGCGACCTCGGCCACCGTCCGGGCGACCGCCTCCGCCGGGTCGTCGCCGGCGCGCAGCCGATGCCGCACCAGCGCCCAGAGCAGCGCCGAGTCGGTGGCGGCGTCCAGGGTCAGCAGGTCGCGCACCGGCAGCGTGGCGGCGAGCGGCACCACGGCGTCCGGCCAACCACGGATGACACCGTTGTGACTGAACAGCCACCGGCCCTGGGCGAACGGCGCGGCGGCGCCGTCGAGCACCGCCATCCCGACGGTGGCCGAACGGACCGCCGCGAGAACGGCGCCCGCACGGGTCACCGCCGCGAGATCCGCGATCGTCGGATCACTCCAGATCGGCTGGGCCCGCCGGTACCGCACCGGCTCGCCGTCGCCCGGATACCAGCCGACACCGAAACCGTCCGCGTTGATCGTGCCGCCGCCGCGCATGTCGCGCGGCGCCCAGGACTGGCGCGCCAACGAGTACACGGGGTCGAACAGCAGCTCGGCCAGGGTGACCGGCGGACCCAGGTAGGCCAGGTGACGACACATCAGCGAACCCCACCCACCGGCGGGCCGGACGCGGGGCGGCTCACCGGTGCGACTCATCCGGCCGGGCGTCTCGGGCACACCGAAAGCCGCTGAAGATCTGCCGGCGGATCGGATAGTCCCAGTTGCGGAAGGTGCCCCGGCAGGCCGACCGGTCCGTGCCGAACGAGCCGCCGCGCAACACCCGGTAGTCGTCGCCGAAGAAGACCTCGGAGTACTCCCGGTAGGGGAACGCGGTGAAGCCCGGATGCCCCCGGAAGGTCGTCGACGTCCACTCCCAGACGTCGCCGATCAGCTGGTGCACGCCCAGCGGTGAGGCGCCCGCCGGGTACGCGCCCACCGGGGCCGGCCGCAGGTGACGTTGATCGAGGTTGGCGTGCGCCTCGGTCGGGTCGTCGTCGCCCCACGGGAAGCGGCGGGACCGGCCGGTCGCCGGATCCCAGCGGGCCGCCTTCTCCCACTCCGCCTCGGTCGGCAGCCGTTTGCCGGCCCACGCCGCGTACGCCTGGGCCTCGTAGAAGCACACGTGCACCACCGGCTCGTCCGGGCGGACGCGGTCCCACCGGCCGAAACGCCGGTACGACCAGCCGTCGCCGTCGCGGTGCCAGTGCATCGGGGCGTCGAGCCGCTCCTGGACCCGGTGCGCCCAGCCGGCCGGGCTCCACCAGCGCGGGTCGGTGTAGCCGCCGTCGGCGATGAACGCCTCGTACTGACCGTTGGTGACCGGCGCGGCGTCGATGACGTACGCCGGCAGGTCGACACGGTGGGCGGGACGCTCGTTGTCCAGAGCCCACGGGTCGGTGTCGGTGCCCATGGTGAACACACCGGCCGGGACCAGCACCTCGCCGCTGACGCTGGCGGTCGGCTCGGGCGGCGCCGGGGCGTGCAGCACCGCCGACCCCGCCCGCAGCTGGTGGGTGGCGAGCATCGTCTCGTCGTGCTGCTGCTCGTGCTGGACGATCATCCCGAAGGCGAAGCCGTCGGCGACCAGCGGACGCTCGGTGAACCGCACCGCGTCGAGCAGGTCGTGCACCTTGTCGCGGACGGTGCCCAGGTAGGCGCGGGCCTCCGCGGGGGGCAGCAGGGGCAGCGCGGGGCGGTCGCGGCGGGGCTGCTTGAACGCGTCGTACAGCTCGTCGATGTCGCGCCGGACCGGCTCGCGGCCCCCGACGTCCCGGACCAGCCAGAGCTCCTCCTGGTTGCCGACGTGCGCCAGGTCCCAGACCAGCGGCGACATCAGCGGCGAGTGCTGGCGCATCAGGTCGGCGTCGTCGACCGCCTCGGTCAGCAGCGTGGTCCGGGAGCGGGCCCGCGCCAGCTCCGCGGCGATCCGGCCGCGCAGCCGCTCCCCGTCGGTGTGTCCCGTCGTGCTCGCGGTCACCGGTCTCCCCTCTCCGCGGCGGAGAGCCGCCGCCGAATGCCTCGTGCGATGTCGTCGTGGGTGTCGGCTGGCAGGTCCAGCCGGGGCAGCCCGGCCAGGGCCAGGTCGAGCAGCCCTGTCGCGGCGGTGCCCAGCGCCGCGTCGGCCAGCCCGTGCCGGGCGGCCGTCGACCAGCGGTGCGCCACCGGCGCGGCGATCGTGTACGCCGCACGCACCGTGCCCGGATCGGCGAACAGGGCGGTCAGCACCGCCAGCGGAAGCCGCCAGTCCGCGCCGGGCTGGGCGTCCAGGTAGCGCAACTCGAGGTAGCCGCGTGGGCGTACCGGTGGGAAGAGGGTGCTGACGTGGTAGTCGAGGTCGTCGGTGGTGGGTGGGCGGGGCAACGCGCCATCGAGCCAGTCGGCGAAGGTGACCCCGGGCGGGGCGGCCCAGTCCGGCCCGTGCCGGCGCAGGCAGAGCAACGGCGCGGCGAGCACGTACCGGATCCAGGTGTCGGTCGGGTCGTCGGCGGCGGTGCCGGCGGTCCAGACCGGGCGGGTGCGGGCCGGATCGATGGCCAGCCAGGCTGCCATCCGGGCGGAGGCCCAGCCGGTGCGACGCCCGGCGTGCCGGCTGGCGGAGGCGAACGCCGCGAGCAGCGGCGGGCCGACCGCGTGGGCGGCGGCCCACCGTGCGGCGACCTGGTCCGGTTCGCCGGCGTCGAGGCAGACCTGCAGGCCGGCGGTGCTGTACATCATCGTCCGGCCGGCCGGACCGCGCCGGTCGAAGGCGCCGCGCATGGCGCGGTAACGGGGAGTTTCCACCACCGGGCGGGGCCGTCGGTGCGGGTCGATGCCGCTGCGGCCGAGGACCAGCCCGGCGGCGGCCAGCAGGTCGGTGACCTGGGCGATGTCGGCCTCGGTGGCCTCGATCAGCGTGGCGGTCGAGGAGCGCGGCGGGGTGGAGATCTCGAGCTGGCCACCCGGTTCCAACGTCACCGTGCCGCCGTGTCGCAGCGGCTCGGCCGAGCTGGTCGCGTCCAGGGTGACGGGGCTGTGCCGCCCCAGCGCCGCCCGCAGTCGCGTCGGGGCGACCGGTCGGGCGGGATCGGCGGCGTCGTGCACGGTCCATTCCAGTTCGACGCCGGTGTGCGTGGGTGGGCCGGTCTTGAAGCAGATCCGGGCGAGGTGCCGGACTGCGGCTGCGGACTCGCGCAGAATCGCGCTGCGGTCCAACTCGGGTGACGTCACCACCGGTCGGGGCCCCCTTTTCCGTGAGCCGGCTTCGGGCACTGTGCCACCGTAAACCCGCCCCCCGACACCGTCGGGAGGCGTCCACGGCGCCTCCAACCTCTGTCTAACAGACGAATTTCCCCGGCGCAGGGCGGAACCGGGCCGCGACGGGTCAGTCCCCGGTGGGCCGGCCCTTCGCCGAGTGCGACGGCTTGACCTTCGCCGACCGGGTCGGGGTCGGCGACAGGGTGGACGACGGCGTCGGCGTCGGCCCGGGCACCAGCCGCTGGCAGTACGCGCCGACCTGGCTTACGCCACCCGCGGCGGTCACCAGCTGCGCGAAGGCCGGGGTCCGCAGGGCCTGCTCCCGCTGTTGCGGCTTCTTGGCCTGCCAGGCACGGCACAGCCCGGTCAGCTGGCCGGCGGGGGCCGACCCGGCCGGTGTCGTGCCGGCCGGTGTGGGGCCGGCCGCCGACGCCGTGCCGGTCACCTCCCGGGTGGGCTCGGCGCCGCGGTCGCCGGACGGGCTCGCGCCGGCGTCGGTGGGGCTGGGCCGGGGGCTGCTCGGCACCGGGGGCGCCGGGTCGGGCGCCCGGTGCAGGGTGACGGCGGCGAAGGCGGCGCCCGCCGTGGCGGTGGCCGCCAGCGCGCCGATCCAGGCCACCGCGCCGGTGGTCAACCGGCGGCGGCGCGAGCGGTGGGCCGCGGCGGGCCGCGGGTCGGCCCGGGCGGCCCGGAACGCGGCCAGTGCCGCCTGCTCGCCGGCCAGCTCACCGGGGCGGGCCGGAGCGGCGGCGGCGGCAAGCAGCCGGGCGAGCGGGTCACCCGGGTCGCCGGCGTGGATCGCGGTGGCCGGGTCGGCGGGGATCGCCGAGCGGAGCTGCTCCGTGGTCGGCGTCGGGTCGGTGGGCGCGGCGGCGCGGGCCGCGTCGAGCAGCCCTTCGGTCTCGGCGCGGTCGGCCCGCCGGTCCGGCCGGTTCGGGTTCATCCGGAATCCCTTCACGTCAGCCATCCGCCGGCTCGGCGTGTGACGTCCGAGGGGACCGGCCGCCGCGCGGACGGGGCGGCCGCGCGGCCGCCTCGCCGGTCGGCGCCGCGCCCTCGGCTCCGACCGGCGGGTCGGCGTCGACGGTGGGCGTGCTGGGCTCGGCCGGCCGTTCCAGGAGGGCCGCGAGCCGGCGCAGGCCCCGGTGGGCGGCGGTCCGGACGGCGCCGGCACGGCGACCGAGCACCTGACCGGCCGATTCCGCGTCCAGGCCGATCACCGCCCGGAGCAGGACAGCCTCGGCCTCGCGGGGCGGCAGGGTGGAGATCAGCGCCAGGGCTGCCTCGGTGCCGATCGTCTCGCCGGCCCGCTCGGCGGTGTCCGCGTCGCTGGCCAGATCGGCGAGCGCCTGCACCGGAACCGGCAGCGACGGTCGGCGGCGCAGCTTCCGCAGGTGGTCCATCGCCCGGTTGCGGGCGATGGTGACGGTCCAGGCCCGGAACTCCCCGCCGGTGAAGGTGGGCAGGTCACGGGAGATCTGCAGCCAGGTTTCCGACGCGACGTCCTCGGCGTCCCCGCCGACCACGGCGGTCAGGTAGCGCAGCAGGCCCGGCTGCAGGGTGCGGTACAGGAAGCGGAACGCGTCCTCGTCGCCGGCCTGCGCCGCGGTGACCGCCTCGGTCAGTTCCTGGGTCATCGACGGCCCGCGGGACGCCCGGCCCTGGGCTGCGGCGTCGGAGCACCCGACGTGGCGCGATGCGACGGCCCGACCAGCTCCCGCACCACACCGCCCTCCACCGAAGTTGATCAGATTACGCCCGCGACCGCACTGGCCGGGACGGGGGTCTGGGCCAGCGCCGCGACGGTCGGCTCTCGACGTGTCGACCGGTCGGGGCCACCGGGCGGGGCCCGAGCCGCGCTAACGCTAGGAGCGGACCAACCGGGCGACAAGTCGGCATCGCGTCACGGAAGAGTGACAAATATCAAACCGTCCGGCCGGCGCGTCGTCGTAACGGGCGGTGACCAGGTGACGCTTACCGTGCCCGCGCTTGTTGGTGAGCCTCGCTCGGGGACACGTCGCACGAATGCGTCGGGTTTCGTCACGGCGAGCTGTCGGCCCGTCACAGAGCGACGATGTCGATGGAGGTCAGACCGGAAGGGGCGGCGGTGCGGGCCGTCCGGCGGGTCGGCCGCAGCGCGCCGTTCCGCGCCACTCTAGGTACGGTAATGCTGTGTTGTCATCGGAGGTCGTGCTCAGCGGTCGGTACCGCCTGGACGAACGTGTCGCCACCGGCGGCATGGGCGACGTCTGGCGTGCCTCGGACCTGGTCCTCGGCCGGCAGGTCGCGGTCAAGGTCCTGCTGCCGGCGTTGGTCTCCGATCCCGACTTCATCGCCCGGTTCCGCGCCGAGGCGCGGATCATGGCGGCCCTTCGGCACCCGGGCATCGTGCAGGTCTACGACTGCGGCGAGGACGACCTGCCCGACGGCGGCCGGGCCGACTACCTGGTTATGGAGTTCGTCGACGGCGAGCCGCTGTCCAAGCGGATCGAGGCGGCCGGCCGGCTCGACGTGTCCGAGACGATGTCGATCGTGGCCCAGGCGGCCCACGCGCTGAACGCGGCCCACCTCGGCGGCATCGTGCACCGCGACGTCAAGCCCAGCAACCTGCTGGTGCAGGAGGACGGCACGGTCGTCCTGGTCGACTTCGGCGTCGCCCGCTCCACCAACGTCACCAGCATCACCAGCACCAACGCGGTGCCCGGCACCGCGCTCTACATGGCACCCGAGCAGGCCGCCGGCCGGCCGGTCAGCGGGGCCACGGACATCTACGCGCTGGGCGCCGTCGCCTACTGCTGCCTCACCGGCGGCCCACCGTTCACCGGCGACAATCCGCTCCAGGTCGCCGTCCGGCACCTGGACGACGAGCCGCCGGAGCTGCCGCACGAGATCCCGGAGGCGGTCCGCGCCCTGGTCTCGCGGGCTCTGGCCAAGGATCCACTGGACCGCTTCAGCAGTGGCGCGGCAATGGCCGAGGCGGCCCGGACCGCGGTGACCGGCGGCGAACCACCCACCGCGATGGCGGCGTCCGTGCCGTTGCGCGACGCCGGGCCCGGCACCCGCACCGACGTGCCGGTCGGCGCGGCCGTCGCCCCGGCGGGCCGTCGGCGCGGCCGGCGGGGCGCTCTGGTCGGCGCGGCGGCGACCGTGCTGGTGGCGGTCACCGGCCTGATCGCGGCGCTGGGCGCGGCGGAGAATGCGGACGCCCCGGCGGTCAAGCTGCCCACCACCTCACCGACCGTGGCACCGACCGGTCAGGTGGATGTGCCGGCGGCGAACGATCAGGTCACGGCGGATCCGTCGCGTCCGAACCGGCCGACCACCCATGGGACCAGCCCGTCGGCCACGGTGAGCACGACGCCGAGCACGCAGCCGAGTCAGACGCCCGGCGCGCCGATGCCGTCGACGACGGCGAGCAGCACGCCGACCACGGATGCCCCGTCGAGCGACCCCACCACCCCGTCGCCCGATCCCACCCCGACCACCGCGCCGGCGACGGACCCGGAGGGACCGCCGGGCGGCTGAGCGGGCGACACAGCCGACCCACCAGCACCGATATCCCCAAAACGGACTTACGTCGCCGAATACACCTCTAGGCTCTCCGCAGGTCATTTCCACCGTCTGCTGCGGGAGCCTGCGTGAGCGTGAGCGCTGAGAAGCTGGTCGTGATCGGCCAGGGGTATGTCGGGCTACCGCTGGCCATGCGGGCCGTCGAGGCGGGCCTGAACGTGGTCGGCCTCGACGTCGACACCGACCGGGTGAAGCGGCTCGCCGCGGGCGAGTCGTTCGTCGAGGACATCCCCGCCGACCGGCTGGGCCGGGCGTTGGGCAGCGGCCGCTACCGGCCCAGCTCCGAGTACACCGACGCCGAGGGTTTCGACTTCTGCGTCATCACCGTGCCCACCCCGCTGCGCGACGGCACCCCCGACCTGAGCTTCGTCGAGCAGGCCGGTGTGAGCATCGGGCCGTACGTACGACCGGGCTGCACGGTGATCCTGGAGTCGACCACCTACCCGGGCACCACCGAGGAGTTGCTGCGTCCGCTGCTGGAGTCGGCCAGCGGGCTGCACAGCCCCGGCGACTTCCACCTGGGTTACAGCCCGGAACGCATCGACCCGGGCAACCCGACCTGGCGGTTGGAGAACACGCCGAAGGTGGTGTCCGGTGTCGACCCCACGTCGCTGGCGCGGGTGGACGGCTTCTACCGGCGCCTGGTGGAGCGCACCGTGCCGGTGGACTCCACCAGGGTCGCCGAGCTGACCAAGCTGATCGAGAACACGTTCCGCCAGGTCAACATCGCGTTGATCAACGAGTTGACGATGCTCTCGCATCCGCTGAACATCGACGTCTGGCAGGCGATCGAGGCCGCCGAGACGAAGCCGTTCGGTTTCCTGCCGTTCCGGCCCGGCCCGGGTGTCGGCGGGCACTGCCTGCCGATCGACCCGTGCTATCTGTCCTGGCAGGTCAAGCGCCGCCTCGGCCGGCAGTTCCGGTTCATCGAGCTGGCCAACGACGTCAACCACGAGATGCCCGAGCACGTCGCGCAACGGATCATGGCCGGGCTGAACCGCAGCGGCCGCGCGGTCAGCGGAGCCCGGCTGTTGCTGCTCGGACTGGCGTACAAGAAGAACACCGGCGACATGCGCGACTCCCCCGCCGTCGACGTGGCCCGTCGGCTGCAGGACCTCGGCGCCGAGGTGCACGCGGTCGAGCCGTACGCCGAGGCCCACCAGATCCCCGCCGGGGTGACCGTGGTGGGGCTGACCGAGCGGGAGGTGCGCGCCGCCGACGCGGTGGTGGTGGTCACCGACCACGACACCTTCGACTACGACCTGGTGGTCGAGCACGCCCGCTACGTCTTCGACACCCGCAATCGGTGCACCGGCCCGATGGTCGAGCGCCTGTAGACCCGGCACCGCTGGCCGGTCCGCCGCCAGGAAGATGGCAGGACCGGCCAGCGGATGTCCGTGTGTGCGGCAAGCGGAGGGGGTCACTGGTCGGCGAGTGCCTGCACGACGGGCCGCGCCAGCGCCCGACGGGCTGGCAGCACCGAGGCGAGCAGGGCGGCCAGCACCGCCACGGCGAGGAGCAGTCCGAGCTGGCCGAGCGGCAGCACCACGTGAAAGTCACCGCCGAGGCGGTCCAGCAGCGCCATCGCGGCGGCGCTCACCCCGGTGCCCAGCCCGATGCCGAGCACCGCGCCGACCATCGCCATCAGCACCGCCTCCACGGCGAGCATGGCGCGCATCCGGGCCCGGGTCATGCCGACGGCCCGCAGCACCGCGTTCTCCCGGGTCCGTTCGACCACCGACAGGCTCAGCGTGTTCGCCACGCCGACCAGGGCGATCACCACGGCCAGGCCGAGCAGCGCGGTGACGAACGCCAGCAGCATGTCGACCGTGCCGGTGAGCATCTTCTTGTACGCCCCCTGGTCCATCATGGTGACCGTCGGGTAGGCGGCCAGCACCGCCTCGATGGCGTCGCGGGCCCGGTCGGCGTCGACGCCGGCGGCGGGATCGATCTCGGTCAGGAAGCCGTGCCGGTCGGGAAAGAGCGCGGCGAAGTCCTCGTCGGCCATGTCGATGACGTGCCCGACGGGGGCGGCGCCGGCCACCATGGCGGGCCGGTCGTCGGCGACCACGGCGGCCACCTGGAACCGGCGCCCGCCGACGGTGACCGGTGAGCCGACCGTCCAGCCGTTGGACTGGGCCAACTCCCGGTGCACCAGCACCCGTCCCGGCCCGAGCCGGGTCGCGTCGCCGGCGAGCACACCGGTGATCGTCCGGCCGACCAGCGCCGGGTGGGCGGCGCGGATCTCGATGTCGGCGCTCACCGTGCTGCGTTGTTCGTGCACCACGCCCAGCTCGGGTCGGGCGGCCAGCTCACCGGTCAGCGCGCCGGGCAGGTCCTGACCGATCCCGCTGACCACGAAGTCGGTGCCGACCTCGGCGTCCACGCTGCGTTCGATGCCGTCCTTGGTGCTGCGGGCACCCACCACGAACGCCGACACCAGTCCGATTCCGATCACCAGGGCCGTGGCGGTCGCGGCGACCCGGCGTGGGTTGCGGACCGCGTTGGCCACCGCGAGGGTGGCGGCCGTTCCGAGCAGGCGACGGACCGGCCAACCGAACACCCGGACCAGCGCCGGCACGAGCACCGGTCCGAACAGGACGATCCCGAGGAAGGCCAGCACCCCGCCGGCGGCCACCAGCAGCAGTTGACCGGCGCTGGCGGCACCGGCCAGCGCGGCGATCCCGGCGCCCAGCACCACCGCGCCCGAGATCAGCCGGAGACGACCCGCGCCCCGACTGGGCTGCACCGCGGCGTCGGTCAACGCGGCCACCGGCGCGACCCGGGTGCCCCGCCAGGCCGGGAGCAGGGCGGCACCCACGGTGAGCACGGTGCCCAGCAGCAGAGCGGTCAGCACCGTCGACCCGGTCACCCGCAGCCCGCCGGAGACCGGCACGTCGAGGCGGGTCAACAGCAGCCGCATCCCGCCGGCGAGAGCCACCCCGAGCAGCACCCCGAGCGCGGAGGCGACCGCCCCGACCACCGCCGACTCCAGCAGCGCCGAGCGGAAGACCTGACCGCGGGTGGCGCCGACCAGACGCAGCAGCGCGGTCCGCCGGGTGCGCTGCGCCAGCACGATCGCGAAGGTGTTGGCGATGACGAAACCGGCCACCACCACGGCGACCGCCACGAAGATCAGCAGCAGCATGGTGAACTGGTCGAGACTGCGGACCGCCTCGTCGACGGCCTCGTCGAGGATCTGCTGGCGACCCTTCACGCTGGCGTCGGGGCCGGCGACGGCGCGTACCCGTTCGGTGAGCGCGCTCGCCGCGACACCCGGCCGGGCCGCCACCATGATCCGGCCGTAGCCGGCCTCCCCGGTGACGGCGAGGGCGTCCGGCCCGACCAGGCCGATGAACGGCCCGCCGATGTCCCGCACGGTGCCGGCCACGTCGACGGTGCCGACCAGCGTGTACGGGCGGGCCTGCCCACCGGAGCCACCGATGCGGACCGGCGCACCGAGGGTGAAGCCCTCCCCGGCCACCGTCTCGGCGTCGAGCACCACCTCGCCAGCGCGGTCGGGCAGCCGTCCGGTGACCACGTCGTACGAGCGCAGGGCGGGCTCGGTGGGGATGGCGGCGAGCACGGCGAAGCCGAGCACCGGCCGGCCGTCGGCGCCGACGACCCCGCCGGTGCCGGTCAGCTCCCCGGCGGCGGCGGCCACCCCGTCGACCGCCCGGACCCGGTCGACCAGAGCGGCGGGCAGCGGGCTGGTGCCGGTGGCGTACACGCCCAGGTCGGTGTGCCGGTCGAAGGTGCCGGCCCGCTCGTACGCGCCGGCGCGCATCCCGTCGACGAGGATCAGGGTGCCGGCGATGAACGCGACGCCGAGCACGACGGCCAGCGCGGAGAGCAGCATGCGCAGTGCCTCGGCACGCAGCGAGCGCAGGGTCAGGCGGATCATGCGGGGCTCCCCGGTGGCGGTGCGGATCGGACCCCTCCGACGCTATGGCCGGCACCGGTCAGTCGATCTCCACCTGTGCGCTCGACCTGTGTGCGTCCCGGGTCGCGGTGTGCCCGTCGACCGGTACTACCCAGGTCGTACGCGGGCTCATCCGCCGGGCGTGACCAGCCCGCTCTCGTACGCCAGCACCACCGCCTGGACCCGGTCGCGCAGGTGCAGCTTCGCCAGGATCCGCCCGACGTGGGTCTTCACGGTCGCCTCGGCCACGTGCACCCGGGCGGCGATCTCCGCGTTGGACAGTCCCTGTGCGACGAGCAGCAGCACCTCCCGCTCCCGGTCGGTGAGCTGCGCGAGCCGGGGATCGGCGGTCGGGCCGGCACCGAGCTGCCCGGCGAACCGGTCCAGCAGCCGCCGGGTGATCGACGGCGCCACCACCGAGTCACCCTGGGCGACGACCCGGATCGCGGCCAGCAGCTCCTCCGGCGGGACGTTCTTGAGCAGGAACCCGCTCGCCCCGGCCTGGAGCGCGGCGAACGCGTCCGCCTCGGTGTCGAAGGTGGTCAGCACCAGCACCCGGGGCGGCCCCGAGGGCCGGTCGGCGCAGAGCCGGCGGGTGGCCTCCACCCCGTCCATGGTCGGCATCCGGACGTCCATCACCACGACGTCGGCCTCGGTGCGGGCGAGCACCCGCAGGGCGTCCGCGCCGTCGATGGCCTCCCCGACCACCTCCAGGTCGGGCTGCGAGTCCAGCACCATCCGGAACCCGGCGCGCACCAGCGCCTGGTCGTCCACGATCACCACGCGGATCGTCATGCCGCGATCACCTCCGTTGCGGGATCCGACGGTAGCGGTAGCCGGGCCTCCAGCTGCCAGCCCCCGGATGGCCGGGGCCCGGCGGTGAGGCTGCCGTCGTACACCGTCGCCCGCTCGCGCATGCCGAGCAGACCGTGACCGCCGGACGGCGCCGGGCCGACCACCGGGCGGCCGCGACCGTCGTCGACGGCCCGGACCACGACGGCGTCGGTGGTGTACGTGAGGGTCAGCTCGACGTGGGCGCCGACGCCGGCGTGCTTGAGCGCGTTGGTCAGCGCCTCCTGCACGACCCGGTAGACGGTCAGCTCCAGCCCCGGCGGCAGGACCGGCGGTTCGCCGGTGACGGTGTGCCCGATGCGCAGCCCGGCGCCGCGGAACCGGGTCAACAGGTCGGGCAGGTCGGTCAGGGCCAGCCGGCGGTGCTCCGGGTCGGCGGGCACCCCCGGTCCGCCGGCGCCGGTCGGGCCCGCGTCGCGCAGGACGCCGACCAGCCGGCGCATCTCCTCGAGGGCCTGCCGGCCGGTGTCGGCAACGACCTTCACGGCGGTACGGGCCTGCTCGGGGTCCCGATCGAGCATGAACCGCGCGCCGTCCGCCTGGACGATCATCACGGCCATGCTGTGCGCCACCACGTCGTGCAGCTCGCGGGCGATGCGGGTGCGTTCCTCGGCGACCGCGGCCCGGGACTCGGCCTCGCGCTCGCGTTCGAGGGTGCTGGCCCGCTCCTCCAGACTGAGCACGTAGAGCCGTCGGGTGCGCACGTTCAGCGCGACCAGCCAGACCGCGCCGGTGACCAGCGCGTACCACAGCGCGGTCACCCACCACTGGATGACACCGGGGGTCTGCGCGGCGGCGAGCAGCACGCCCACGGCGGCGACGGCACCGGCGAGCACACCGTCGCGCAGCCGTTCGCCGTACTTCACCACGCTGTAGAGGGCGATGAGGACGGCCACGTCGTAGGCGAGTGGACCCCACTGGGCGATCACCTGCACCAGGGCGAGTGCCGCGACCACCACGGTCACCGCGCTGGGGTGGGTACGGCGGAACAGCAGCGCCGCCGCCATCCCCACGCCGACCAGGGTGGCCCACCAGCCGCCCGGCTGGGCCACCGCGGAGGCCAGGCCGACGAGCGCCACCACGGCGGAGACGGCCACGTCGAAGGCGACGCCGCGCAGCGGGCGACCGAACATCGTGCGTCTCACGGTCACCCAGCGTACGTGTCGAGCGGTACGCGGCTCGTGGCGCGGCCGGTCAGGGTGGGGTGAGTTCGCGCAGGCGGGCGATCTCGACGGCCTGCTCGGTCGCGAGCGAGGTGGCGATCTCGTTGAGGGTCAGGTCGAGGCCGACCGACAGCAGGTCGGTGGCCATGGCCACCGCACCCTGGTGGTGGTCACTCATCATCCGCACGAAGAGCCGGTCGAACTCGGTGCCCCGCGCGTCGGCCAGGTGGCGCATCGCCTCGGGCGACTGCATCCCGCGCATGCCGCCGTGGTCGTGCCCGGGCGCCGACGCGGGCAGGCCGCGGGTGCTGAGCCAGCCGCGCAGCACCGCGATCTCCGGGCCCTGACCGGCCCTGATCCGGTCGGCGTAGGCGCGGATGCGGGGATCGGAGGCCCGCTCGTCGGCCAGCTCGGTCATCTCCAGCGCCTGCTGGTGGTGCGGGATCATCATCTGGACGAAGACGGTGTCCAGTGCGTTGTAGCGGGGCGCGCTGTCGTCGCGTACCTCGTGCGCGGGCCGCGTGACCGCGGCCTCCCCCGGTCGGCCGGGGACGATCACCGGCGGCGGCTCGGGGCCGGTCGGGGTGGGCGAGGCCGGGGTGGGCGAGGCCGGGGTGGGCGACGCCGGCGCTGCGGCCGGACGGGGTGTGTCGTCGGCGGCCCGGACGGCCACCACCACCAGCACCACCAACACGGCCATCGATATGACGACGGTCAGCAACCGGCCGCGTCGGACGGTCATGCCGCACCCCCCTCAGGTCGAGGTCGCAGCGATCTTATCGATTGACGAGTCCGCATTGATGTGACCCGGGTCACATCGATGATCTCCGAGGGTCGGTAAGGTACCGAACATCGCCATCCCCCTTTCGAAGGGCGTCGCCGATGATCAGACTCATCACCCCCCGGCTTCGACAACTCCGGATCGTCAGCCTGGCCGCCGCGGCCCTCCTGCTGACCAGCGTCGCCGTCGCGACGCCGAGCAACGCCCAGGAGGCGGCGCCACCGGCGGCGTCCGCCGCCAGCGACATCCCGGGCGTCGACGAGATCCGCAGCAGCCCCAACCTGCGCCTGATCGCCAACCTGCCCAAGCAGGCCCCGTTCGACACCACGGCGGCACTCAACAGCGACATGGCCTTCCAGGGCAAGTACGCCTTCGCCGGCAACTACAACGGGTTCGTCATCTACGACATCTCCCGTCCCAGCGCCCCGAAGATCACCTCGCAGGTGAACTGCCCGGGTTCGCAGAACGACATCTCCGTCTACGACAACCTGCTGTTCGTGTCCACCGACTCGTCGCGCAGCGACGACTCGTGCGCGAGCGTCGCGCAGCCCGCGTCCGTCAAGGAGTCGTGGGAGGGCATCAAGATCTTCGACATCAGCGACAAGGCCAACCCGCGGTACATCAAGTCCGTGGAGACCGCCTGCGGGTCGCACACCCACACGCTGGTGCCGGGCAAGGACCGCAAGAACGTCTACCTGTACGTCTCGTCGTACAGCCCGCGGGCCGAATTCCCGGACTGCCAGCCGCCGCACGACTCCATCTCCATCGTCAAGGTGCCGGTGAAGAAGCCGACCCAGGCGTCGGTCATCTCGACGCCGAACCTCTTCCCGGACGGCGGCTTCCCGGGCAGCGGGACCGGCTCGGCGACCACCGGTTGCCACGACATCACCGCGTACCCGTCGAAGGACCTGGCCGCCGGCGCCTGCATGGGTGACGGCATCCTGCTCGACATCAAGAACCGGGAAGCGCCCCGGGTCATCACCCAGGTCCGGGACACGGTCAACTTCGCCTTCTGGCACTCGGCCACGTTCAACAACGCCGGCACCAAGGTCGTCTTCACCGACGAGCTGGGCGGCGGCGGGGCGGCCACCTGCAACGAGACCGTCGGACCCAACCGGGGTGCGGACGCCATCTACGACATCGCCGGTCGCGGCAACTCCCGGACGCTGGAGTTCCGCAGCTACTACAAGATCCCGCGCACCAACGCCGACACCGAGAACTGCGTGGCGCACAACGGCTCGCTGATCCCGGTGCTCGGACGGGACATCATGGTGCAGGCGTGGTATCAGGGCGGCATCTCGGTGTGGGACTTCACCGACTCGAGCCACCCCAAGGAGATCGCCTACTGGGAGCGCGGTCCGCTCTCCGCGACCCAGGCCCTCACCGGCGGCGCCTGGTCGACGTACTACTACAACGGCACCATCTACTCCAACGACATCCAGAAGGGCCTGGACGTCCTGGAGCTGAACGACTGGCGGACCTGGACGGCCAACCTGACCCGGTTCCGTGAGCTGAACGTGCAGACCCAGCCCGGTTACCGGAGCCGGTAGAACCGAGGCGCCACCCGGGACCGGTCCCTCGTCGAGGGGCCGGGCCCGGCCACGTCAGCTCATCGGCAGCCGGTACTCCCGGACGCCACCGGCGGCGGTGACCAGCCTGACCTCGCCGCTGCGCAGGCCGTACGTCACCGACCAGCGGGTGTGCCCCTGCCGGACGGTGGTGAGGATCCGATGCGCCGCCTCGGCGTCCACCACCGCGCCCGCGTCGGTCAGCGCGGCGGCGATCTGCCCGTACCGGCGGTCCTCCCGGCGGCGCTGCTCGGGCACCCCGGCGACCGGCACGTTGGTGAGCGCCTGCCAGCGGCCCGTGCCCCGTTCCACCCGCATCGCCCCGTCGACGAACTCGATCACGGCGGACGCGCCGGTCGCGTCGGCCACCAGATAGTGCAGCGGCGGGCCGCCGTCGAAGTCGAGGTTGTGCCGACCGAACACGGCCACCGCCTCGTCGACCGTGGCGGCCCGGTCCAGCACCAGTCGCAGGATCCGCACCGAACCGACGGTGGGTCTGCCCGGCTGCGGGCGGGCGGTCGCCGCGTCGTCCGCCGCCAACCCCACGGCCAGACCCCGCTCGTTCATCCCGTCGAAGGGCAGCAGCGGCGCGTTGAGCAGCCGGCGGTCGCCGGTCGGGTCCGCGCCGACGCCGAGGTAGGAGATGTCGACCAGCGACACGGCCGCATAGCCGTCCGGCGGGTCGGTCCGCAGCACCAGAGCCGGGTTGGCGTCCCAGTCGAAGTTGCGCGCGAACAGCGGCCGGGCCGGATCACCGGCGGCCACGAACAGCGAGCAGCCGAACGGGCTGGGCGGAGCCGCGTCGGTGCCCACCGTCGGGTCGTACGCCCCGACGTACGTCATCTCGTACAGCGGCAGGTCGTCGACCCGGCGCAGGCTGGCCATCGTCTGCTCGGCCTGGGCGGTGTCCTGGCGCGAGGCGGACGGAGTGGCGCTCGACTCCCCGGCGCGTGAGCGCTGCGGGGGCGTCGAGGCGGCACAGGAGGTCAGAACGAGCAACAGGGCCGTCGTGACGGCCGGCAGGATCCTCCGCATATTCGTTGGACGCTATGGGACCGATCGACGGTTGTCCACCGCCGTGGTTCACGCCTCCGGTGGGGCCGGTCACCCGGGCGGGGGCGGCGGTCCGGCGGGTCGGACGCTGTGCGAGCGTGGTCAGACGTGAAGCCCGTAGCCCCGCCCGAGCCCACCGTGCGCTGGCGTCCGCACCCGCTCGACCTGGTGGCGGTCGTCCTCGCCGTCGTCGGCACGGCCTGCGCGCTGAGCGGGCTGCTGCCGCGCGCCGAGACCACCGACACCCTGCACCGGATCCTGCCGCTGCTGCTCTTCCTCGGCACCGTGATCGTGCTCGCCGAGCTGACCGCCGTGGCCGGTGTCTTCGACGTGCTCGCCAGCCGGCTGGCCATCGCCTCGCGCGGCAGTTGGGCGGCGCTGTTCCTGCTCTGCGGGGGCCTGGCCACGGTGACCACCCTGGCGCTCAACCTCGACACCACCGCCGTGCTGCTCACCCCGGTGCTGCTCGCGCTGGCCCGCACCCTGCGCGTGCCGGCGGGTCCGCTCGCGGTCACCACGGTCTGGCTGGCGAACACCGCGAGCCTGCTGCTGCCGGTGTCCAACCTGACCAACCTGCTCGCCGCCGACCGGGTCGGCCTGGCGCCCCTGGCGTACGCGCAGCGGATGGCGCTGCCGCAGCTCGCCGCGGTGGTGGTCACCATGGTGCTGCTCTGGTACGTCTGGTGGCGGCGCGACCGGCCGGCCGGCGGGCGCTTCGTCCCGCCGGCCCGGCACGTCCCGGCCGATCCGGTGCTGCACCGCACCGCGCTCGCCGGCTGTCTGCTCTTCGTCGCCGGCATCCTCGCCGGGGTGGAGATCGGGCTCGCCTCCACCGTCGCGCTCGCCCTGGTGCTGCTCGGCTTCGTGGTCCGCTCCCCCGCGACGCTGCGCCCCGGGCTGGTGCCGGTACGGCTGCTGCTCTTCGTCACCGGCCTGTTCCTGGTGGTGCAGACTCTCGGCCGACACGGGCTCGACGATGTCGTGGGCGGCCTGCTCGGCGTCGACGGCGGGGCGTGGGGCGCGCTGCGCGCCGGCGGCACGGGCGCGCTGCTGGCCAACGCGGTGAACAACCTGCCGGCCTACCTGGCCGGCGAGTCGGTGCTGCCGGTCGGCGACCACACCCGCCTGCTCGCCCTGCTGATCGGCACCAACGTGGGCCCGCTGGCCGCCCCGTGGGCGTCGCTGGCCACCCTGCTGTGGTTCGAGCGGTGCCGCGCCGCCGGAGTGAGCGTGCCGGTGCGCCGGTTCGTGCTGAGCAGCACCGTGCTCGCGATCGCCGGCACGCTCGCCGCGGTCGGCGCGCTGCTGCTGGTGAGCTGACCGGTCAGGCTCGGTCGACGGCGAGCTGAAGCTCGGTGACGCCCTTCTCCGGGGTGTCCTGGGAGTATTCGAGGTAGACCTCGCGGGCGTATCCGTCGGTGCGGTAACCGTTCTCCTCGATCCACCGGGCGAGCGCCTGCATGCTCGACTCGACATCGTCCATCGAGCCGTGATGGATGATCGTCGCCGCGGTGCGTACCGCCGGCAGGTTCCGCACCACGACGTCGCTGGCCGGGGACACCCCGGCGGCGACGGTCACGCCGGCGTGCACCAGCACCGCGTCGCCGTCATCGTCGGGAGCCGGTTCGTACCAGGCGATGGCCGGGCCGGTCGGCGTGATCCCGCCGTCGGCCAGTCGACGGAACAGCTCCGGGTAGAGCGGCTGGATCACCGGACCGACGTCCTCGGTCTGGTAGCTGGGCGCGACAGCGGTGAGCTCCGCGACCCGAACCGGCGCGATCTCCTTGAGTACGACGTCCTGGGTGGTCATCCGACCCTCCGATTCGATCATCCGGAGCCTCGCCTCGACGGCCGCGAGCCGGGCCGTGTCGGCGACCAGTTGCGCCGCCAGTTGGCTGCGACGCAGTCGCAGCATGCCCCGCAGTTCGACCACGTCGACGGCGTCGTCGAGGATCGTCCGCACCTGGTCGAGGGTGAGACCCAGGTCCTTGAGTGCGATCACCCGGTTGAGCCGGCGCAGTTGGTCGGCCCGGTAGAACCGGTATCCGGTGTGCGGATCGACGGTGGCAGGACCCAGCAGGCCGATGCTGTCGTAGTGGCGCAGCATCCGCACCGACACCCGGCCGAGTCTGGCGAAGTCTCCGATGGTGAACATGGTCCCCTCACGCTCGCCCCTGACACGGTGTCAGAGTCAAGCGTCGTCGGGGGGCGGGTTCAGGGGCGGGCCGGGCGTGGGCCGACCAGCCGGCGGACCATCGGCGCGGCGTTCCACTTCGCCGCGCCGACCAAATCGCGGGCGTGTTCCAGGACGGTGTAGTCGGGCCGGCTCATTCCGGCGGCGATGGCCCGGTCCAGGTCGTTGCCGCAGCGGGTGAGCAGGGTGTCGAAGTCGCGGCGGACCGGCTCCAACAGGTCGTAGCCGAACGCGCGGTGCAGCCGGGCGAAGAGCGGCTTGTACAGCCGCACCCGTTCGTGCAGCCCCGACGAGTACGACATGGGGTTCTTCGGCCGCCGCAGGATGTAGTCGGGCAGCACGTCGGCGAACGCCCGCCGGACGATCCACTTCTCCTGCCCGTGGCGCAGCTTCAGCTCCAGCGGCAGCCGCATCGCCAGCTCCACGACGCTGAGGTCGAGGAACGGCACC
This sequence comes from Micromonospora sp. NPDC050695, assembly GCF_040654415.1. NCBI lineage: Bacteria > Bacillati > Actinomycetota > Actinomycetes > Micromonosporales > Micromonosporaceae > Micromonospora > Micromonospora sp. NPDC050695. The sequence goes on along the minus strand of NZ_JBFAHZ010000013.1, from coordinate 119,404 downwards.
CGCGCCTCCACCCCGTGCCCCATGGCCGTCCGGTCGACCCGCTGCAACTCGGTGCGGCACAGGTTGCGGATGCGGTGCAGGAACAGCCGACGGGCGGCGCCCGGCCCGGCCTGGTGGTACATCGGGTACCCGCCGAACAGCTCGTCGGAGCCGTCGCCGGTGAGCACCACCTTGATGCCGAGGTCCCGCAGCCGCCGGAAGATCGGCACCGAGACCACCGCGTTGATGATGTCGCCGTACTCGGTCAGCTCCGAGATCCGGATCGCCTCGCGCACGTCGGCGAGCCGGATGTCGCGCGGGCGCAGCTCGACCACCACGTGCGGCACGTCGAGGTCGGCGGCGAGCCGCCGCGCGTACGCCACGTCGGGGCTGTCCGGCACGCCGATGGTCACCGCGACGCAGTCCGGGTGGATGTCGCGTACCTGGCGCAGGGTCAGCGAGCTGTCCAGCCCACCGGAGAGGACCACCCCGACGGTGAGGTCGGTGTCCACCCGCATCCGGATGGCGTCGCTCAGCGCGGCACGGACGAGCAGGGCGGCCTCGTCCGGGTCGTCGATGACCGGCAGGCCCTCGCCGATGGTGAGCAGGTCGACGTACGGCCGCAGGCGGACGTGTCCGTCCGCCTGCGCCCAGCCGTGGTGCCCGGGCGGCACCTCGCTGATCGGGGCGCGGTGCCCGACGAGCGCCTTGACCTCGGAGGCGAGGTGCAGGCAGCCGGGCCGCCGGGACCAGTACAGCGGCTTCACGCCGAGCGGGTCGCGGGCCAGGTACACCCGACCGGTGGCGCGTTCGACGACGGCGAAGGCGTACTCGCCGCGCAGCCGGGTCACCGCCGCCTCGCCCCACTGCTGGAACGCGGCGAGCAGCACCTCGGTGTCGCTCTCGGTGCGGAACACCTGCCCCACCCGGGTGAGCTGCGCCCGCAACTCCCGGTGGTTGAAGATCTCGCCGTTGAAGCAGAGCAGCCAGCGTTCGTCGGTGGAGGTCCACGGCTGCACCGCCCGATCGCGGTCGACGACCCGCAGCCGGCGGGTGCCGGCGAGCAGACCACTCTCGGCCCGTGTCTCGGTGACCTCGCCTCGGGGTGCGAGGACGGCGAGCATCCGCCGGAACGTCGCCGGGTCGGCTTCCGGGCCGATGCTCAACGCGATGCCGCACATGGGCTCAGACCCCCATCTCGGCCTCGTACGCCCGGCGCAGCCGACGCCGGGCGGTGGGCGCGAGACACAGATGCCAGGCCTGCCCCTCGTCGATGACGCTGATCTCGCCGGCTTCCTGCCGGGCGAGCAGCAGCTCCGCGAGGGTGTCGCGCGCACCGAACCGCTCGAACCAGGCCAGCTCGACGTCGACGGAGTAGCCGAGGCAGTGCCCGCTGGGCAGCATCGCGGCGTAGCCGAGGCGGCGCAGCCGGTACTGGTGCTCGGTACTGCGCACGAGGCTGGTCACCCACAGGGGCGGGGTGCTCGACGGCACGGCCGCGGCGAACTCGCGTCCGAGGTCGTTGAGCAGCGCCACCACCTCGCGCCGGGCGCGGCGGAACAGCAGCCCGGCGGTGCGCGGGGCGGCGTCCGGTCGCAGCCGGCGCCGCAGACCGCGCGCCGCCCGGCCCACCATCGTGGCGGGCTGCTCCTGGTAGCGGAAGCGCAGCAGGTCACGGCGACGCAGCCACTCCAGGTCGACCAGTTCGGCGCTGCCGTTGACCTGGTCGTCGGTGACGAAGGTCGGGGCGTCCTGCCACCAGAGCACGTCGATGCGGGAGAGCAGGTAGATGCGGACCAGCGCGGTCAGGTCACGCGCAGACGTCCGGTCGTTCGGCTGGTAGCGGGCCATCTCCAGCAGCAGCGTCTCGCGGGCGCCGATCAGGCCCTGCGGGGTGGCGTCGAGGACGGCGGCGAGTGCCGGTTCGCGCAGCCGCTCGTCGATGAGCACCTGCCGGGCGCGGGTGCTGGTCGCGTCGGCCAGGGCACCGACCTCGACCAGCAACTCGGCGACGGCGCCACGGTAGGCGGCGAGATCGGGTGCGGCAGCGGGAAGGCGCCGAGGGGCGGTCCCGGAGGGCCGACGTCGGTTCGGGGCGGTGGGCGACACGGGCGGACCGGGCTGCTGGCCCGGGCTACGGCTGGGCACTCGCATGACGGGGTCCCTTTCTCCGGTCACGACACTGGGTGGTTCGCCCTGAAACACACCGTAATCATCGGGACCGGAACGGACCGAACAATCCTCCTATCTCCCCTCGAACGGAGCGGGAGGTCGCACTCGCCGATCCGCGTACGAGGGTTGAACGCGGCGGGGTGAGGGCCTCGGGTAGAGCACCTTTGGAGGTGATGTCGTCAACGAATCAGTGCCGCGGACTCTCACCGCCGGCCCGTGAGCGAGCGCTTCGACAGCGCGAGCCTCGTCGGCTGGCAGCGCGCCGGCCAGTGGCGGGTCCGCGACGGCCGACTCGGCGGCAGCGGCGCGCTCACCAGCCGTACCACGGTCGGCGGCGACGTGCGCGCGGAAGCCGACCTGCGGCTCACCGGCGCGACAAGCGCCGGGGTCACCCTCGGCGACCGGGTCGAGGTCCGGGTCGACGCGGCCGCCGGCCGGCTGGTCGCCCGCGACGGCCGCCGCCAGGCCAGCACGCCGCTGCCTGCCGGGCTCGACCTGGGCACCCGACACAACCTGGCCATCGAGGTACGCGGACAGCAGGTCACCGCCGAGCTGAGCCCCGCCCGCCTCGGTGACCAGCTCGCCGTGGTGTCGCTGCGGCTGGACCGCCCGGCGGCCGGCCGACCCGGGTTGACGGCCACCGGCGGCACGGCCGAGTTCGACAACGTCAGCGTGGCGCGGCTGTACCAGCCGGCTCGACGGCCGGTGCCCGAGCCGCGGGTCGGCGCGCCGCTGCCGGCGTACTCCGACGAGTTCCGCGACGGGCTGGACGACGGCTGGCAGTGGGTCCGCGAGGACCCGGCGGCGACCGTGGCCGACGGCGCGCTGCGCTGGCCGGTGCAGGCCGCCGACCTGACCGGCACCGGCAACACGGCGGGCGTGCTGCTGCGTGACGCCCCGCGCGGCGACTACGTCGCGGAGACGACCGTGACGCTGGACCTGGGCGAGGAGACGGTGCGCAACTACCAGCAGGCCGGGCTCGTCGCCTACGTGGACGACGACCGCTTCGCCCGGCTGACGCAGGTGGCGATCTGGAACACCCGGCAGGTCGAGTACGGCTACGAGCTGCCCTTGGCCGGCCAGCCGGTGTACGGCGGCAGCATCGTCGGCACCCCGGCCACCACCACCTGGCTGCGGCTGGCGCACCACGTCGACCCGTCCACCGGCGAGCACGAGTACCGGGCCGGGTCCAGCCGCGACGGGCGTACCTGGACGTGGGGTGCGGTGTGGACGTTCCCGGCCGACACCACTCCCCGGATCGGGCTGGTCGCGCACGGCGGCGCCGACCCGGCGGTCACCGCCGAGTTCGACTACGGGCGCTTCTACCGCTGACGTGACGGATTTCCGACGGCCCGGAGGGCACGAACTCCGGGCCGTTCGGACAGCGCGATTCGCCGGGCGCGTAACCGGGCCTCGACGGGAGATGACCTAGGCGAACGCCAGAACAAGACCCACCACCGTGGCGACGACCGTGAGCCCGCCGACCAGATAGACCCAGCCGGCGTTGAGTCCGACACCCTTGCCCTCGAGCTTGTCCATTCGACTGGCCAGATCGGTGATCAGCCCGGCGTGGCTGTCCCGCACCACCTCGAACTCGACCCGGGCAATGAACGTCTTGGTCTGGTCGGAGAGGGCCTGCCGGAACTCGTTGACACTCTCGAAGCGCTTCTCGGTGGCGGTCTCCGACTTCGTCACCGCCTTGTCGGCCGACGCGAGGGCCAGCCCGACCTGCGCTGCCTGCGCGTCGATCTTGGTGTTGACATGTGCCAGCTTGGCGTCGATCAGCCGTTCAAGGGCGTCGAGGCGCTGCTCCATGCGCCGCTCCACCTCGTGACGCGGGTCATCGGCCGGGTCGCGGCTTCTCGGGGCTGATCGTTCGCTCGTCACCGGTCGCGGTTCCTTCCCCTCCGATGCCACCACGGCGTTACCCTCGATCAGCGCCCTCGGGAGGGAAGCGGTAGCAGACTCATCGCCGCGGCGGCGCACTCGCGCCCAGGTCAGCGATGACAGGAACACCATCCACACCACGACGCTGAGGTAGGCCCACCATAGGTCGGCAGGGCACAAAAGGCCAGGTCACGGCCCATTTGCGACACCTATTACCTGCACCACGTGACCCCTCGGCACGGACGATGGCCACGGTGCGACAGGCATCGATAACGCGCGCGCCGACTAACGGAGCCGGGTCAGCGGGGTCACCGTCCGGTCCGTGCCGTCGTAGCTGCGCGCCGCGTCGAACGAGCCCGTCGGGCGCTGGCCACCGGTCACGGCGCGGGCCAGCCGCAGGTCCGCGTCGCGGAACCGCAGCGCCAGGCTGAGGTGCGGCACCCACGCTCCCGGAGCGTGCCAGGGGCGCTGCCCGGCGGCCTCGGCGAGGACGTCCCAGACCGCGGCGTGCAGCGCGGTCAGCGCCGGTGTGGGTCGTACGAGCCAGACCAGCGGGGCGCTGCCGTCGAGGACGACGACCCGGTCGAGCGCGACCGGCACCGGCAGCGCGGCGTCGAACAGCTCGGCCAGGCGGTGTCCGACGCCGACCGGGAAGTCGTCGACGGCGGCGAGGGTCAGATGAGGCCGGTTGGTCGGATGAATGGTGCGGGCGAGGCTGGGCAACCTGGCGGCCGCCAACCGACTCCAGACCGTCCGGATCGCGGCGTCCAACCCCGCTGAGCAGACCAGTTCCACCGTGCGCACCCCCGACACGCTAGCGGGATCGGCCCCGGCGGTAGGGGTGGTGGCCTACCTGATGACCCTGCGGGACGAGGCCGCCGAGCAGCACCACGGCACGACGGCGGCCGACCTCGACGACCGGTTCGTCGCCTGGGCGCGATCCCGGTAGCCGGTCGGGTCGGGACGCGGCTGCGGTCCGGCTCCCGGGTCAGGCCGATCGCGGGCAGCAGCACACTCGCCCACACACCGGTGGCCAGCGACGGCAGCGTCGCCCGGCGAGCACGGTGCAGCCGGCGGTCCGCCCGGGGAATCACCGTCTCGCTCGCCACGCGTCGGTCCTAGGACCGGCCCGCGCCCGACCCACCCGTGCGAGTTGTCACGGTCGGACCGTGCGCCCCGCACAGCTTTTCCGTGACGGACGCGCCTGCCCCTCGCACCGAGACGCCGGCAGGGTCAACGGCATGGAGAAGACACGGATGTACGCGGACACCGCAATCCCCGTACGGCAGCCCGGCTCGCTGCCCACCGCGCAGTCGGCACCCTCCGACGCGGCGCCCTCCCACGGCACCCGGCGGCTGCTGTGGCATCTCGCCGAGATGGCGCTGGCGATGGTCGCCGGGATGGTGCTGCTCGGGCCACTCTGGGAGGTGGCCGGCACGGCCCTGGGTGTTGCCGGCGCACTGGCCCGGCCGGAGGTGGCCGCCCTCGTGCTCGACGCCGCCCTCGGCGGGATGATCCTGGCGATCCTGACCACCACCTGACCCGGACGCCGACCACCGCCACGATCCGCGCAGTTGCGGTGATGGGCTGCCTCAGGCGTCACAGAGGCAGCACCATCACCGAAGTTGCGCGGATCGTGCGGGGTGCCGGGGGCGGCCGGGGCGCTCTTGTGCCGGTCGGCGCAGCGGCCCCGACGGCGTGATGAAAGGCTTGACCCATGAGTTCCGCACCTGCACAGCACGACGCACCGACCGACACCACCCCCGACGGCACCGACGAGGCGAACGCCTTCACGGAGCTCGGGTTGCGCGCCGAACTGCTGGGCGCCCTGGCCGCCCTCGGTTACGAGGAGCCGACCCCCATCCAGCGGGAGGCCATCCCGCCGCTGCTGGACGGCCGGGACCTGCTGGGTCAGGCGGCCACCGGCACCGGTAAGACGGCGGCGTTCGCGCTGCCGCTGCTGCACCGGATGGTGGCGCACCGCGACGGTGGGGACCCGGTGGCGCTGGTGCTGGTGCCGACGCGGGAGCTGGCGGTGCAGGTGTCCGAGGCGTTCCACCGCTACGGCAAGGACCTGGGTGCGCGGGTGCTGCCGATCTACGGGGGGCAGCCGATCGGGCGGCAGCTGCGGGCCCTCGACAGCGGCGTGGACGTGGTGGTGGCCACCCCGGGTCGGGCCCTCGACCACATCGCGCGGGGCACCCTGCGTCTCGGTGGCCTGGCCACGGTGGTGCTCGACGAGGCCGACGAGATGCTCGACATGGGCTTCGCCGAGGACATCGAGGCGATCCTGGAGCACGCCCCGGCGCAGCGCCAGACGGTGCTCTTCTCGGCCACCATGCCGTCGCGGATCGACGGGATGGCCCGCCAGCACCTGCGCGAGCCGGTCCGGATCGAGATCGGCCGGGAGCAGACGGTCGCCGGTGAGGCGCCCCGGGTGCGGCAGAGCGCGTACATCGTGACGCGGGCGCACAAACCGGCCGCGCTGGGCCGGGTTCTGGACGTCGAGTCGCCGACCGCCGCGATCATCTTCTGCCGCAGCCGGGAGGAGGTGGACCGGCTGACCGAGACGATGAACGGCCGGGGCTACCGTTCCGAGGCGCTGCACGGCGGGATGAGCCAGGAGCAGCGCGACCGGGTGATGGGCCGGCTGCGCGCCGGCACCGCCGACCTGCTGGTGGCCACCGACGTTGCGGCCCGTGGGCTGGACGTCGAGCAGCTCACCCACGTGGTCAACTACGACGTGCCGTCGGCCCCGGAGTCGTACGTGCACCGCATCGGCCGGGTGGGCCGGGCCGGGCGGGAGGGTGTGGCGATCACCCTCGCCGAGCCGCGCGAACACCGGATGCTCAAGACCATCGAGCGGGTGACCGGCCAGCGGATCACCATCGACAAGATTCCCACCGTGGCGGACATGCGTACCCGTCGGCTGGAGCTGACCCAGGCGGCGCTGCGGGAGAGCCTGCTGGAGGACGACCTGGACCCGTTCCGGGTGATCGTGGAGACGCTGACCGACGAGTTCGACCTGATGGAGGTCGCGCTCGCCGCCGTGAAGCTGGCACACGAGGTGACGTCGCCGGGCTCCGACGACGAGGAGGAGATCCCGCAGGCGCCGGTGCGCGGGCCGCGCGAGGGTCGACCGGAGACCGGCGGCCGGGGCGGCGACCGGCGCGGCGCAGGGCGGCCGCGGTCGGCCGGCGGCAACACCGTCCAGGTCTTCGTCGGCCTGGGCCGACGTGCCGGCGTACGCCCGCAGGACCTGGTCGGCGCCATCACCGGGGAGACCGGGATCCGCGGCCGGGACATCGGCTCGATCGAGATCGCCGACCGGTTCTCGCTGGTGGAGGTGCCGCAGGGGGTGGCCGACGAGGTGATCTCCGGGTTGCGCTCCAGCACGATCAAGGGCCGCAAGGCCACGGTGCGTCGCGACCGCGGTGGCGACCAGCGCTGAGCACGCCGCCGGCGACCGCCGGGGTACGACGGTCGCCGGCGCTGTCGATCAGAAGGAGTACGGGCCGAAGCGGCCCCACGCCACCACCGCGGCGAGGACGAGCAGGACCGCGCAGGTGATCGCGCCCTGGATCTCCATCCGACGCTCCGCCGCCGTGTCGCGCTTCTTCCGGTCGCGCAGGTGCACCAGGATGCCCCCGACCATGACGATGACCAGCCCGACGGCGGCGAAGATGACGGCGAGCAGGATCTGGATGACCCAGAGCACGACGTTCACGGGGGTTTCCTCCAGGGGGACCGCCTCGCGGCGGAGGCAGCTGAGCGTTCACGCGAGACAGTAGCCCCCATGCGCGTACATCGATGACCCCCGCCGTCGGAAGACGGCGGGGGTCATCGGGTTCGGAGCGTCAGACCGTGAAGAGCGCCGGACCGTCCAGTGCCTGGACGTCGGCCGGGTGCAGCGCCAGGGCGAGCACGTCGGCCACGTCGGCCAGGGTGTGCACGGTCAGCGCCTCGCGCACCTCGGCCGGCAGGTCGTCCAGGTCCGGCTCGTTGCGCGCCGGGATGATGACCTCGGTGAGGCCGGCCCGGTGCGCGGCGAGCAGCTTCTGCTTCACCCCACCGATCGGCAGCACCCGACCGGAGAGCGTCACCTCACCGGTCATCCCGAACTCGGGGCGGACCGGGCGGCCGGTGACCAGCGACGCCAGTGCCGTCACCATGGTGATGCCGGCGCTCGGGCCGTCCTTGGGCACCGCGCCCGCCGGGACGTGCAGGTGGATCCGGCGTCCCGCCAGGGCGTTCGGGTCGATGCCGAGCCGGCGCCCGTTGGAGCGCAGGTACGACAGGGCGATGTGCGCCGACTCCTTCATCACGTCGCCGAGCTGGCCGGTCAGGGTCAGCCCCGGCTCGCCCTCCATGCTCGTCGCCTCGATGAAGAGCACGTCCCCGCCGGCGCCGGTGACGGCGAGGCCGGTGGCCACGCCGGGCACCGCGGTCCGCTCGGCCGACTCCGGGGTGAACTTCGGTCGACCCAGGTAGCCGGTGAGGTTGTCGGTGTCGACGCGTACCGGCGTCGGGTCGGTCGCCAACGTCACCGTCACCTTGCGCAGGATCTTCGCGAGGGCACGTTCGAGCTGCCGGACACCGGCCTCGCGGGTGTACTCCCCCGCGATCAGCGCCAACGCCTCGTCGGCGACGGTCACCTCGTCGGCGGTCAGCCCGGCCCGCTCCCGCTGCCGGGGCAGCAGGTGGTCCCGGGCGATGGCGACCTTCTCGTCCTCCGTGTACCCGTCCAGCATGACCAGCTCCATCCGGTCCAGCAGCGGGCCGGGGATCGACTCCACCACGTTCGCGGTGGCCAGGAAGAGCACGTCGGACAGGTCCAGGTCGACCTCCAGGTAGTGGTCCCGGAAGGTGTGGTTCTGGGCCGGGTCGAGCACCTCCAGCAGGGCGGCGGCCGGGTCACCGGCGTAGCCCGCGGACACCTTGTCCACCTCGTCGAGGAGCACGACCGGGTTCATCGAGCCGGCCTCGCGCAGCGCGCGGACGATCCGGCCGGGCAGCGCGCCGACGTAGGTGCGCCGGTGACCGCGGATCTCCGCCTCGTCGCGGACACCGCCCAGGGAGACCCGGACGAAGTTGCGCCCGAGCGCCCGGGCGACGGACTCGCCGAGGCTCGTCTTGCCCACTCCGGGAGGACCGGCGAGGGCGAGCACCGCACCGGAGCCGCGACCGCCGACCACGCCGAGGTTGCGCTCGGCGCGACGGTTGCGCACCGCCAGGTACTCCAGGATGCGGTCCTTCACGTCGGCCAGGCCGGCGTGGTCGGCGTCGAGCACCGCCCGGGCCGCGGCCAGGTCGGTGTTGTCCTCGGTACGCGTGCCCCACGGCATCTCGAGGACGGTGTCCAGCCAGGTGCGGATCCAGCCCGCCTCCGGGGAGGCGTCACTGGCCCGCTCCAGCTTGCCGACCTCACGCATGGCCGCCTCGCGGACCTTGTCCGGCAGCTCGGCGCTCTCCACCCGGCTGCGGTAGTCCGCCGAGCCGTCCGGCTCGTCCTCGCCCAGCTCCTTACGGATCGCGGCGAGCTGCTGGCGCAGCAGGAACTCCCGCTGGGACTTCTCCAGCCCCTCGCGGACGTCACTGTTGATCTGCTCGGTGACCTCCTGCTCGGCCAGGTAGTCCTTGACCCAGCCGACCAGCAGCTCCAGCCGGGCGGTGACGTCCGGCGCGGCGAGCAGCTCGGTCTTCTGGTCCAGGGTCAGCCAGGGCGCGTAGCCGGCCGAGTCGGCCAGCTCGGACAGGTCGGTCATCCGCTCCACCGCGTCGATGACCTGCCAGGCGCCCCGCTGCTGGAGCACGGAGGTCACCAGGGCGCGGTACTCGCGGGCGAGTTCGCGGGCCTTGCCGGCGGGGGCGGGTTCGTCGAGTTCGGTCGCCTCGACCCAGAGTGCGGCGCCGGGGCCGGGCACGCCGGAGCCGATCCGGGCCCGGGACAGGCCACGGATGACGGCGGCGGGCTCACCCTCGGGCAGCCGGCCGACCTTCTCGATGGTGGCGACCACGCCGACCGGGCCGTACTCGCCGTCGATACGCGGCACGGCCAGCAGCTTGCGGTCGCCGGTCGCCCGTGCCGCGTCGATGGCGGCCTGGGTGGTCGGGTCGAGGGTCACCGGGATGACCATGCCGGGCAGCAGCACGGCGTCGGTCAGGGGAAGTACCGGAAGAGTTGCCATCGAACACCTGCTATCGCGTTGAGTTGAGCGTGTCTCACTCAAGTAACAAAGCGTTCCCCTTGTTCCGGGCTGTGACCCAGACCACTCTCCAGCCCGTCGGATCGGCACACCGGGCAGGCGTCGCAACCGGCCCCGTTCCACCCATCGGGGCGTCGCGGCATGATCGGCACCCGTCGGGGAACGGCGCAGACATGCCGGACGGCACCACCATTCGACTCGCGGTCGTGGACGACCAACCCCTCTTCGTCCGCGGCCTGGAACTGCTGCTCCCGGTGACCACCGACGGCCGCGTCGAGGTGGTCGGCTCGACCCGCGACGCCACCGCCGCGGCGGGCCTGGTCAGCCGCTGCCACCCGGACCTCGTCCTGGTCGACCTGCACCTGCCACCACCCGGTGGCGTCGGGGCGGTGGCGGCGATCCGGCGCACCACCCCACGGGTACGGGTGGTCGCGATGTCCCGATCCGCCGATTCGGCACCGACACTCGACGCGCTGCGGGCCGGCGCCGAGGGATATCTGCCCAAGACCAGCGAGCCGGAGGAACTGCTGCCTCCGCTGCTGGCCATCCTCGACGGGTGGGCGGTGCTGCCGGCGGAACTGCTGCGCGTCCTGCTGGGCCCCTCGCGCGCCACACCGGTCGACCTGGACGGCGGGGAGCGCCGGCTGCTGCGCGCGATAGCCGCCGGCCGCAACACCGTCGATATCGGCGAGGAACTGCACGTCTCGGAGCGGACGGTGAAACGGATGACCGCCGCGCTACTGCGCAAGCTGCGGGTGTCCAACCGGGCGGAGGCGGCCGCCGTGGCCGGTCGGGCCGGCCTGCTCGGCGAATGAGCCACCGCCACCCCGCGATTCGGCGCCGATTCCGGTTTTCCCCCGACGTGCCGAATCACGACTCGCCGAAATGAAAGCGACGCATATTGTTGCGGTTTCCCCGGGTAGTAGGTCAGACTTTGGACACATCCCGCCACACACAGGGAGTAATCGGCAATGGCGAGAAAAGTAATCACGGTCCTGACCGACGACCTCGACGGCGGGAAGGCCGACCGGACGGTCGAGTTCAGTCTCGACGGCGTGGCCTACACGATCGACGTCTCGGACGAGAATGCCGGCGTCCTACGCAAGGCGCTGGATCCGTACATCAATGCGGGACGGCGCATCGGGCGAGGTGCCGTGGAGAACACCCGGACCGTTCGGCGGCCGGGCCGGCCCAGCGGCGCGGGAATGGATCGGGAGCAGAACCGGGCCATCCGGGAGTGGGCCGTCAAGAACGGCTACAAGATTTCCGAACGGGGCCGGATCCCGGTTGAGGTCGTTGAGGCGTACAAGAACCGCTGACTGGACGACACGCGGACGGGGTCCCGCCGGAAACGGCGTGGCCCCGTCAGATTGTCGGAGCACCGATACGACGGGCGGCGGCCGGTCACCCCGGGCTGTCGCCCCGGGTGACCGGCCGCCGCCCGTCGTCCTGCGACTCAGTTGACCGCGATACGCACCGAGTCGAACGCCGGCGTCTGGTTGGCCCGCTCCATCATCGGCAGGCGGTGCGAACCGTCACCGGCCCAGACCGAACACTGCGCGGTGCCCGACTCCGGCAGACCCGGGATCTGGATGGTCACCTCGTCCGGCTGGGCGCCACCACGACCGTCCTCGGTGGCCACGAAGAACGCGGGCACCTCCTGCGGCTCCGGCGGGGTGGTCAGGCTGTCCAGCATCCGGCACGCGGTGTGGAAGTGGCCCCGGACCAGGCCCTGGTCGTTGAGCAGCGAGCTCTCCACGTAGTACCCGCCCTGGCCGGCGGCCAGGAAGCGGTCCCGGACCAGGTTGCGGGTGCTGACCCGGAGGGTGAACGCCTGGTTGCGGCCCACCTGCTGGGGGAACTGGGTGATCAGCAGGGAGGGGTTGTTGGCGGCCGCGCCGACCTCACCGAACTCGGTGCTCACGCAGCGGTTGCCGTTCTGGAAGCCGTCGTGCGGCTGAAGCTGGCTCTCGTCACAGTCGTTGGCCAGCACACCGAGCCCGGCACCGGGGGCGTTGCCACCGGTGTTCCCGCCGCCGTTGTTGTTCCCACCGCCGTTGTTGCCACCGTTGTTGTTGCCGCCGTTGTTGTTGCCGCCGCCGGTGTTCCCGCCGCCGGTGTTCCCGCCGTTGCTGCCGGTCGGCTGCACCTGACACTCGGCGAGCTGCGACAGACCCTGCGGGCGGGGCCCGACCCGGTCGATGGCGGTCGTGATGCGGTCCAGCACCGCGCGGCGCTTGCCGGCCAGCGGTTGGAGGATCGCACTGCGGATGAACGCCTCACCCTTGCTGCCCTCGGCGGCGAGCCGGCGGTCGGCCTCGGCGATCTGGGTCGTCAACTGGGCGAGGTTGCGGTCCACCTCGCCCCGCGCCCGCTCCGGCACCTGCGGCAGCTTCGACGCCACGTCCGGGCAGGCGACGGCGGAACCGGTGCCGACCGTGCCGTCCTTGCCGTCCTCGCACTCGGGGACCGACTGCTGCCCGTCACCCCAGTGATTGCGCACCCACCGGCCGTTCTGCCAGGTCCGGCTGGTCGAACCGTTTCCACTCGGCGCGGTCGCGCCCGGACTCGGTTCCACGCACTGCCCGGCAGCCGGGCGGGGCTTGTTAGTCCGCCGATCCTGGGCCGAGGAAATCTGGGTCACGGCGACAACTCCGCCGAAGACCACCAGCGTGCCGACAACGGCCAGCAGACGCTTGCTCCGCGCGTTGCCGGAAGACCGGCGCGCCCGTGTGGACCTGCGCATCGAATTGCTCTCCTTCTCGATCCGGTACTGGATTCCTGCCCTCGGCGGACCGACGGATTTGAGATGGCACGCGTCAACGGCGGCCACCACGACCTACCCGGTGATGTGTCGACGGCCGACGATGCCCTTTCCGCACCGTCCTCCGCGTCAGGTCGACGCGGATGGGGAGATCCTCTTCATTCGCGCAGGAGTACGGGACCGCGACGGGGATGGTTCAACCACCGCACAGGAAAATTGTCGCGAGCCAGCGCGGAGCCGGATCAGCTGGGAAAACGGACGCCGGTCAGTCGGCGCACAGGTGGTCGAAGGCGAACCCGCCGACCAGTTCGTCGCGGCGCCGGCTCAGGTCGGCGATCCGCGCCGTGAGTTCGGCGCGCGGCACCAGCTCCGCGCCGTCGGCCCCGGCGGTGCGCAGCCGCTCACCGACAGCGACCGTGGCGAGGTCCTCGGCCAGCCGGGCCGCGCCGATACCGCAGGAGAACCGGTGCTCGATCACCGAGACCCGCTCGACGAGGCACACGTCCGGGCGCACCTGCACCCAGCTCCACCCCTGCGCCGGCCCGTCCGCCCAGCGCACGTGCAGCCCACGCACGATCGGGTCGGCCAGCCGCCCGGCCACGTACGCCTCGACCGCGGCCGCCCGGGTCAGCGCGCCGAGGTCGTTCACCGGCCCGGTACGGCCGTCCGGCAGCCGGCCGAGGATGTCCCGGAAGCCCACCGGGGCTGGCTCGTCCGCGCCGGCGCTCGACCCGGTGGCGCCCGCCGCGTAGTCCCGCGCGTCGATCACGTACTCCACCAGGCGTCGGCCGTGCTCGCCGGCCCGCAACGTCGGCGACCCGATCCGCAGCACCGGCAGCCCCACCGCCGCGCTCACCGCATCCTTCAGCCGCTCGGCGCGCTGCTCCGCCGAACCCGCGGGCGGCACCGGGCCGATCTCCACGGCGACGACCGGGCACCCGGTGTCGGCGGCGCAGACCACGAAGTCGAACGCGGCCCGGCTCGCCGAACTCCACTGGCTGCCGGTGACACCCGGCGGGCGTCCCTGGACGAGGTCGCTGAGTCGACGCGCCGGATACACCCGGTGGCCGGCACGGCTGAGCAGCGTCCCCCCGCCGTCGGCGGGCGCCGCCCGCAGCCAGCCGCGGTCGTCGCTGCCGGTGCTCGTCATCTGCCTGATCCATCCGCCGGTCGGTCGGGCCGGGCCGAGTCTAGGTGGTCGATCATGGCGCTTCGCGCCGCGCTGTGACCGGGATCACAGTCGCGCGACGTTCCGGGGGTGGCCGTCGGGTATCCAGCGGCATCGCCGGTACCGCACCGGCCGGGAGGTGACGCCATGTCGCGACAACAGTTCGGCTTCCTCGCCGGGTTCCTCGTGGTGTCGGTCTGGGCGCTCGCCGGCCCGGGCACCGCCGGCCTCGCCGTGCTCGCCGGCCTGCTCGGCTGGCTGGTCGTCCGGGTGCTCGACGGCGACGTCGCGGTCACCGGGCTGGGCGACCGCGTCGGCCCTCGGCGGCACCGATGACCGCCCGCCCGACGACCGGGACCGCGAGCGGCCTCGTCCCGACCGACTCGGCGAAGGTCACCCGCATCGCGGTCGAGGCCGCCGGCCGGGTGCCCGGGGTGTGCGGCGTCCGCCCGGCCATGGTCCGCCTGGACGACCGGTCCGTGGGCCTCGACCTGCACCTCATCACCTGGTACGGCCACAGCGTCCCGGCGGTCGCCGAGGCGGTCCGGGCGGCGGTCGCCGACCGCGTGCACGCCGACACCGGCCTCACCGTGGCGGCGGTGACGGTCACGGTCGACGACCTGCTCGTCCCCGGGGTCGACGGCGCCGGATCGACCGGCCAGAGAGCCGGCGGCTGAGATGCGCGCCGCCAACCGCGTCGCCTCCCTGCTGCTGGCCGTCGTCCTGCTGGCCGGCGGGGTCCTGCTCGCCGCGCAGGCGCTGCTGACCACCCTGGACCGCCCGCTGCTCGACCACGACGCCTGGTACGCCACGCTGTCCGGCACCCGATGGCGTGACCCGTCGGTGCGGGCGGTGGCCGGCGCGGCGCTGCTGCTCGGCCTGTTCATCCTCGTCGCCCAGGTGCGCCGGTGGACGCCGGTACGACTGAGCGCCGACGAGCCCGACGGCTGGCACCTGCACCGCCGCTGCCTGGAACGACGGCTGGCCGACGCGGCGGCCGCCGTCGCCGGCGTCCACCGGGCCCGGGTCCGGATTCGCCGCCACGGCGGCCAGTGGCGGCCCCGGGTGCGGGCCAGCGGCGACCCGGCCGCCCGCGGCGAGGTCGAGTACGCGGTCCGTCAGGAACTGCGCCGACTCGCCGCGCCGAGGACCGGCCGGATCGACGTGCGGCTGCTCCAGCGCGGACGACCGGCGTGAGCAACGCCGCACACCGACTCCTGTGGACGGTCATCGCGCTGCTGCTGGTGGCCGGCGGCGCGGTGGCACTGGCGGCCAGCTTCGGCGACCTGCCCGGCGGTGACCCTGGCGCGCCGCTGCTCCCCGCCGGTCTGCGGGACCGGTGGCACCTGGCCGCGCCGTTCAGCACCCTGGCCGTGGTGGTCGCGGGCACACTGCTCGCCCTCGCCGGACAGCGCCTGTTGGCCCGGGAACTGCGCGGGCAGGCGCTGCGCGGCACCCTGAGCCGCCCCGGCCGCCGCCCCGGCCGCACCCGGCTGGCCGCCGACCTCCTCACCCAGGCGCTGGAACGCGACCTGACCGGCGACCCCGCCGTACGAGCGGCCCGCGTGGTGCTCACCGGCGCGCCACCCCACCCCGACGTGTGGATCCGGGTGGACCTGACCGCCGACGCCAGGGCGGCCGGCGTACGCGAGCACGTCCACGCCGCGGTCCGCCGGTTCGCCGCGACCGCCGGCTGCCAACCCGCGCACCTCGACGTGACCGCCCGGATCGAGACCGGACGACCCTGACCGGCGCCACGCCGACCCGCCGGGCATGATCGGTGCACGGGCGGCGGACGGAGGTACGCGGGGTGCGGGTGGTGTCGCTGGTGCCGTCACTGACCGAGGCCGTCGCGCTGACCCTCCCCGGGACACTGGTCGGCGCCACGGACTGGTGCAGCCACCCGGCCGATCTGGACGTCGCCCGCGTCGGCGGCAGCAAATACCCCGACCTGGACCGGGTCCGCGCCCTACGACCCGACCTGGTGCTGCTCAACGTGGAGGAGAACCGGCGGGCCGACGCCGACGCCCTGCGCGCGGCCGGCGTGCCGGTACGCGTCACCTATCCGCGCACCGTCCCCGGGGCGTTGACCGAGCTGGGCGAGCTGCTGACCGAACTCGGCGCGCCGGCCGAACCGGCCTGGCTGACGGCCGCGAGACAGGCCTGGGCCGACCCGCCCCGGCTCGCACCTGCCCGCCGGGCGGTGGTGCCGGTCTGGCGGCGGCCGTGGGTGGTGCTCGGCGGCGACACGTTCGCCGGCGACGTGCTGCGCCGGCTCGGCGTGATCAACGCCTACGACGAGCATCCCGAACGCTATCCCCGCCCCAGCCTCGACGATCTGCGCGACCGATCACCGGAGCTGGTGGTGCTGCCCGACGAGCCGTACCTCTTCACCGCCGACGACGGGCCGGAGGCGTTCCCCGACGTACCCTGCGCTCTGGTCTCCGGCCGGCACCTCACCTGGTACGGCCCGTCCCTGGCCGAGGCGCCCGCGCTGCTGGCCGACCAGCTGTCCCGGCCGGTCCGCGCCCACTGACCCGGCGCTCCTCGGCCGGCGGCGCGGGCACTGACCCGGCGTTCCTCAGCCGGCGGCGCGGGCGCGTCTGGCGGCCACGACGCTGGCGCCGATGGACGCGGCCAGGCTCAGCACCACCACCGCGAGGGTCAGCCAGATCGGCAGCTTGCCCACCGGCGTCTCGGCCAGGATCAGCTTCGCCCCCGCGAACGCGAGCACCAGGGCCAGCCCGTAACGCAGGTAGGCGAAGTGCCGCAACAGACCGGCCAGGCAGAAGTACAGGCTGCGCAGCCCCAGCACGGCGAACGCGGTGGCCGTCCAGAGCAGGAACGTGTTGGTGGTGATGGCCAGGATCGCCGCCACCGAGTCGATCGCGAAGACGATGTCGGTGGCCTCGATCGCGACCAGCGTCACCAGCAGCAGCGTCGCCACCCGTCGCCCGTCGACCCGGGCGGTGAAACGGTCGCCGTGGTATCGGGCGTCGGTGGGCACCACCCGCCGGAACAGCCGCACGACCGGGTTGCGGTCCGGGGCGACGTCCGGCTCCCCGCGTACGGCCAGCCGCCAACCGGTCCAGATCAGAAACGCCCCCAGCACGACCCCCGCCCAGGTGAGCCGCTCCAACAACTCGGCACCGGCGAAGATGAACAGCAGTCGGAAGCCGAGCGCCCCCACGACGCCCCAGAACAACACCTTGTGCTGATAGCCGTCGGGCACCCGGAAGTAGCCGAACAGCAGCGCGAAGACGAAGACGTTGTCCACCGACAGCGCCTTCTCCAGCAGGTAGCCGGAGTAATACGCGATGGCCGGGTCGCCACCCAGGCCGAACCAGACGACCAGCCCGAACAGCAGGCCCGCCCCCACCCAGACGGCGCTCCACAGCAGCGCCTCACGCAGCCCGATGACGTGGTTGTCCCGATGCGACAGCACGTCGACCGCGAGCATCACCGCGATCACCGCGCCGACGGCCGCCCACGCCCACAGGGGCACCGCGACCGTCGCCTCACCCACCCGGCGCCCCCCGGCATCGACCACCGCGCGCCGCCCCGCGACCATGCCGGCCGGCCGCTCCCGAGCCTAGGCGAGCGACCCGCCCGACGTCGGCGCTCCGAGCAACTCGACCTGTGCATCCCCGCCCCCGGCCCCGGGCGGGCGGGTCGCCGGGCCGGCGGGCGCTCACGCGACCGGCATCACCTGGCCGGGGTCCGTGACCGTGTCGTCGGTGTCGTACGCGATCGCGTTGGTCACCCGGACGACGCCACTGACCTGGGCCGCGAGCCGGCCGGCGAGGTCGACGGCGGAGCGGTGGTCCACCCGACCGGCGAGGGTGACCTCACCATGGCTAACCTCCACGGTGACCAGGCCGTCCCGCACCGCGAGCACCCGACGCAGCACCTCCTGCACCACGTCCTCCCGGATCTCGGCGTCCGAGCGCAGATGCACCCGCAGCAGGTCGGCGCGGCTCACGATGCCGACCAGCCGGCCGAGGTCGTCGAGCACCGGCAACCTCTTGACCTGCTCGCGGTCCATCAGCCGGGCGGCCGCCGACAGCGTCGCCTCCGGGTACGTGGTGACCGCCGGCGCCGTCATCAGGTCACCGGCCAGCAGCGCCGCACCCTTGCCCCGGGCACCCCGCCGGCGGCGGCTCTCGAAGACGCGCCGCTGCGCTGGCTCCCCGGCATGTTCGATGCGATGCAGAAGGTCAGCCTCGGACACCAGACCCAGCACCCTGCGGAACCCGTCGATCACCGGCGCCGCGCTGACGCCACGGCGCAGCAACACGTCGACGATCTCCCGGTACGGAGTGTCGGCCACCACGGTCGTGACCTCCCGCGTCATCACGTCACCCACCTGCCAGGTCCTCATCACGACCTCCCTCTCGTCATCCACCTCGGACGCTACGGCCGTACGACGGTCGCGGTCAGAGGCACCGGACCAGGCCGGACCGGGTCCAAGGTCCCGGATCGACGCGGTCCGGTCGGCCCTGCCGCGCACGGCGCGGCGGGAGTGCGCTGAAGGTGCCACCGGGAAGCGCGGTGCGAGGCAGAGAAGGGACGTGGACACCATGACCGCGACGATCGAGCGGGTCACCGCCAACACTCCGGCAGCCGGCACCCGGGAGAGGGCCGTCCGGTACGTCCTGGCCGGCACCCGGCTGGCGCTCGGCTGGATCTTCCTCTGGGCGTTCATCGACAAGCTGTTCGGCCTCGGACTGGCCACCGAGTCGAAGAACGCCTGGATCAACGGCGGCAGCCCCACCAAGGGCTTCCTCACCTTCGGCGTCGCTGGTCCGTTCCAGGACCTCTACGCCGGGATCGCCGGGGCCGCCTGGGCGGACTGGCTGTTCATGATCGGTCTGGCCGGGATCGGCGTCGCCCTCCTGCTGGGCATCGGCATGCGGGTCGCCGCGGTGGCCGGTGGGCTGCTGCTGGTCCTCATGTGGACCGCCGTGCTGCCCCCGGAGAACAACCCCTTCATGGACGACCACCTGATCTACGCCGCGGTGCTCGCGGTGCTGGCACTGGTCAACGCCGGCGACACGTGGGGCCTCGGGCGACTCTGGGCGAAGCTGCCGATCGTGCACCGCCTCCCCTGGCTTCGCTGACCCACCACTACACGGCGGGCGTCCCCATCCGGGCGACGCCCGCCAAACCGCGCACCGCGCACCGCGCACCGCGCACCGCGCACCGCGCCCCGCGCCCCGCGCCCCGCGCCCCGCGCCCCGCGCCCCGCGCCCCGCGCCCCGCGCCAAGATCGTGCTCGATCCTGGATGTAGTGGCATCGTCGACGCGCGGACGCCACTACATCCAGGATGTTGCGCGATCTTGGCGGGCCGACCGGGCTTCATCAGGGCGGGAGCGGCGGGGTGGTGGGTCCGCTGCACATTGGCGGGGTGTGATCCGGCAGGATCGACGGTGACCGGACACATCACCCAACACGGCAGGAGATCCCCGCATGAACCAGGCAGCAGGCGCCCGTTCGGGCAAGCCCGAGGTGGGTCCGATCGAGGGTGCGCCGCCGGCCGACCTCGTGATCGAGGACATCGCCGTGGGCGAGGGCCCGCAGGCGCAGCCGGGTCAGCTCGCCAGCGTGCACTACGTCGGCGTGTCGCACTCCAGCGGCAACGAGTTTGACTCGTCGTGGAACCGTGGCGAGGCGTTCGAGTTTCCGCTCGGCGGCGGCCAGGTCATCGCCGGCTGGGACCAGGGCGTGGTGGGCATGCGTGTCGGCGGCCGGCGTCGCCTCACCATTCCGCCGCACCTCGGGTACGGCGACCGCGGCGCGGGCGGCGTCATCAAGCCGGGCGAGACCCTGGTCTTCGTCGTCGACCTGCTCGACGTGCGCTGACCGACTCTCCAGAGGGGGTCGCCGGCCGACGCCGGCGGCCCCCGCACCGCCTCACGGACAGACGTGCGAGGAGCCGCGGTCAGGCGGCCAGCATCAGGTCTGCGGTCGGGGTGGCCGGAAGACGGGCGGCCTCGACGACGCGGGTCGGCTCCAGCACCGTCATGACCCGGTGCAGGCCGGTGGCGCGCAGCACCCGGGCGACCACCGGCGTCGGGTCGACGAGGATCAGCTCCCCGCCACAGGCCCGGACGCGCAGGTGCGCGGCGAGCAGCGTGCGCACACCGGCGGCGGAGAGCAGCCGAAGGCCGGACATGTCGAGCTGAAGCACCGAGCCCGCCGGAGCGGACCACAGCGCGGATCGGAACGCGGCCACGGTGGCGATGTCGACCTCGCCGGCCACTCGCACCTGGACCACCCGGTCACCCACGTTGACCTGCACGTCCAACCGGTCGCTGCGCTCTCCCATGCCCAGAAACCTATCCCCCACCACCGACACTTTCGCCCCTCGCCGGAGTGATTCCGGGTACGTCCAGGGTCATCCCCGGAGGCACCCCGGGTCCCTCTCGGGGTGGAGGCCCGGGGTGCGGTGCGCTGGGTCACCCGCCCTGGCCGATCGCCCCGGCGGGCGCCCCGACTCCCTCGGAGTCGACCATGGCGGCGGCGCGCGGCGGGTGCGGAGATGCGGGAACGGCTGACATCGGCGGGTGACAATGGACCGATGGTGATCCCCCGGCCCCGGCCGCCCCGGCTGATCCGGCCCGTACGCGAGCCCGCCACCGTGCCTCCCCCGCTCACCGGGGCGTGGGCCGCCACCGACAGCCGCCTCGACCGGGCCGACCTGCTGCCGCTGCCCGACGGCGCGGTCGGCCCGGAGGACGTGCTGGTCGACCCGGCTGGGCGGGTGATCAGCGGTGACGAGGACGGCCGGCTCTGGTGGTGGCCGGCCGACGCGCCCGCCGGCACCGAGCCCCGGCTGCTGGCCGAGACCGGCGGCCGGCCGCTCGGCATCGAGTCGGACCCGTCCGGGGAGGCGCTGATCGTCTGCGACGCGTACCGGGGGGTGCTGCGGGTCACGCCGGACGGGGCGGTACGCGAGCTGACCGGGACGGCGCCGCCGGTGCACCTGGCCAACAACGCGGCGGTGGCCCGCGACGGCACCATCTACTTCACCGACTCCTCGGACCGGTTCCCGGTCTCGCACTGGAAGCGGGACCTGCTGGAGCACCGCCCCAACGGCCGGGTGCTGGCGTACCACCCGGGCAGCGGACGCACCGACGTGGTGGCCGACGGGTTGTACTTCCCGAACGGGATCGCGCTGACTCCCGACGAGTCGGCGTTGATGCTGGTGGAGACCACCACCCACCGGCTGCTGCGCGTCGAGTTGGGCGGTGGGGTGCGGGTGCTGGCCGACCTGCCCGCATACCCGGACAATCTCTCCGCGGTGGGCGACGGGACGTACTGGATCGCGTTGCCCAGCCCCCGGGTGCCGATCGCCGAGCGGTTGCTGCCGCATCCGCGACTGCGTCAGATCGCCGCGCTGCTGCCCGACGCGATGCAGCCGCAACCGCGCCGCTACGGGCTGGTCGCGCTGGTCGACGGAGACGGAACGGTCCGCCGGACGCTGCACGGTCCGGCCGGGCACTACTGGATGATCACCGGGGTACGCCAGCACGGCGCCCACCTCTGGTTGGGCAGCCTGATCGGGCCGGGTGTGGCCCGCGTACCCCTGAACTGATGACGCGGGGTCGGCCCGCCGCGTTGGCGGGCCGACCCCGACGGCCGTCGGCGGTGTCTCAGCGACCGCTGACCGAGGGTGCCGGGGCGGGTGATCCCCCGGCCACCGCGCCCGGGTGCGCCGGTGCGGGCGGCGCGGGCTTCAGCCCGGACGGCACGGGCAGGGCGCTGCCCCGGACGAACTCGTCCCAGCTCACGTTCCACGCGGTCCAGCCGTTGCCCGGCTGCAACTCCACCTCGGTGCCCTTGACGGTGATCAGGTCACCGACCTGGGTCATACCCATCAGCCAGTCGGCCGCGGTGGCGGAGACGTTGGCGCAGCCGTGGGAGACGTTGGTGTTGCCCTGGTCCCCCTCCGACCACGGGGCCGAGTGGATGAACTCGCCACCCCAGGTGTAGCGCTGGGCGTCGTCGACGTCGACCACGTAGCCGCCGTTGGGTTCACCTCGGGTGTCGAAGGTGGTCCGCTCGTGCTTCTCCATGATCACCATCTTGCCGCTGGAGCTGGGTGTGCTCGGCTTGCCGAGGCTGACCGGGATCTGCCGGAGTTGCTTGCCGTCGCGCAGCACGGTCATCTGCTTGGTCGCGTTGTCGATCTCCAGCGCGAGTTGCCGGCCGATCTTCGAGGTCGCGGTGCGCTCGGCGTCGCCGACCCGGTCCTTGCCGATGGGCAGGCCCTCCAGGCCGGCCCGCACGCTGATGGTCGTCCCCGGCTTCCAGAAATCGGGGGCTCGGTAATAGACCTGCGATCCGTCGTCGAGCCACGACCACGTACCCGGTTGCGGCGGATTCGTCTTTACGAACAACCGCCGTTGGACATCTGCTCTGGCCTCTTTCGGAATTCCCGGGTCGAACGCCACGGTTACCGGCATCGCCGTGCCGTACGTCCGGTTGCCGACGAAATAGAGGGTGCTGGTGATCTGCGGCTTGGTGGACTTGGCCATCGTGGTGAACGTGGTGGTGCGCGTGGTGGTGGCGCCCGAGTCGCCGGTCGCGGTCACCTCGGCGGTGTACGTCCGCTTGGGCGCCAGCGGCACGCTCGGCACCCAGCCCGAGCCGTCCTCGCGCGGTTCGGCCTTGACCTGCGCGCCCTTGTCATCGGTGAGCCGCACGCCGGTGACCCGGCCACCCTTGACCGTGGTGCCCACCTCCGCGCTGACCGGGACCTCCCGGGCCTTGTCCCCCGGCGTCACGGTGAGTTCCGGTGGGGCGGCGTGCCCCTTGGCCGACCCGGTCGCCGCGTCCCGGTCGGCGGTACACCCACCCAGGACGAGTGGTGCGGCTGCGATGGTTACCGCCAACAGCGTCAGTCGCCGCCTCGACGTCATGTTCTGTCCCCCCGTTTTTGGCTTCCCTCTGTCACATTCTTGCCGCCTCGCCGGGAGCGTCCACGCCATTCACGAATAATCGGCGGCGCATTTATCGGCGCATTTTCCGGCGCTGCGCCAGTTGGCGGAGCAAAGGCCCGCCCGACCGTCGTGGCGTCCTTTGCTCCGCTTCAGCGGGCGCGGCACCGGGTGTCCGGATAGCCGGCGGGCCGTCCCGGCCGGGGCGGGGCGGGGCGGGGCGGGGCGGGGCGGGGCGGGGCGGGGCGGGGCGGGGCGGGGCGGGGCGGGGCGACCGGATGATCGCCCGGACGCGTACCGGCGGGAGGTCGGGGCCGGTGGCGCACCCCGGGCGCGGACTTTTGTCAGTTGGAGCGAAACTTCTGCCGAACGCGACGAAGCTTTGCCTTCGTCCGGAGGCAAGGGTAGGGTCCGGATCTAGATAGAGGGTTGCCCATTCGTCGATCAGCCTGCCGCCACCCTGCCGGGTCGCCGCGTCCCGCCCGATGGGTCCGGGTCGTGCCCCGCGCGCCGTCCCTCACCGTTCCGCCGGAGCCCGTCTCCGGCCGGTTCGGCGCGCCCGGGCGGCGGCAGCCGGTCGACCGCCGTCGACGGCGTGCCCCGCCGTCAGGAAGGGACCACCACCATGGATCAACAGACCAACCCTACGGAGCCGACACCGGCGTTCGAGGCGGTCAGCCGACGCGGCCTGCTTCGCGCGGCGACGGTATCCGCCGCCGCCGTCGGCACCGCCGGCCTGCTCGCGGGCCCGGCCGCCGCGGCACCCAGCGGGCAGAGCGGGCAGAGCGGGCAGTCCGGCGGACGTCGCCGGGTGCCGGTGGACCGGATCAGCATCCAGCTGTACACCCTGCGCGACCAACTGGCCGCCGACCTGCCCGGCACCCTGGACGCGCTGCGGCGGATCGGCTACCGGCGGGTGGAGCACGCCGGCTTCGTCGGACGCACCGCCGCGCAGTTCCGCGCCGCGCTCGACGCGGCGGGGCTGCGCGCCACCTCCGGGCACACCGGCATCCCGCAACCGTTCGACGACGCCACCTGGCAGCGTTCCCTTGAGGACGCGAACGTCGTCGGCAGCAAGAAGATCGTGCACCCGTACTTCGGTCGGGACGCCAACGGCCAGGCGATCCGGGATCCCGCCATCTACCGCGCCCTGGCACGGGACCTGAACCGCGCCGGCCGGCTCGCCGAGCGCGCAGGGCTCGACTTCGGCTACCACAACCACCAACTGGAGTTCGTGCCGCTGACCGACGGCTCGACCGGCTTCGAGATCCTCACCGGGCAGACCGACCCACGGCTGGTCCACTTCGAACTCGACCTCTACTGGACCTGGCGGGGCGCGCACGACCCGGTCGACGTGATCCGGGCCAACCGTGGCCGGATCCGCCAGGTGCACGTCAAGGACCTCGACGTCGAGGGCGGTTTCGCCGACCTCGGTGACGGTGTCATCGACTTCGGTCGGATCTTCGCCCACGAGCGGGAAGCGGGCATCGAGGAGTACATCGTGGAGCGCGACGACGCGGGCACCACGCCGCGCGCCCCCGCCGACGCCCTGGACACCGCCCGGGTCGGCTTCGACTATCTCGCCTCACTCCGGTACTGAAAACCACTTCGGGGGACGACCTGATGAACAGGACCGCATTCGCGTCCGCGCTGCTGCTGGTGACGGCCGGCCTGGCCGTGCCGCCGGCGGCCGCGGCCGCCGCCCCGGCCGCCGCGCCGCCGGACAGCAGCTTCCAGAAAGTGACACTGAACGACTTCCCCGGCGAGCCGATGAGCCTCGCCGTCCTGCCCGACCTTCGGGTGCTGCACACCTCCCGCACCGGTGAGGTCCGCATCCACGACCCGCGCACCGGGCTGAACACCCTCGCCGCCGACATCCCGGTGTACGAGCACGACGAGGAGGGGTTGCAGGGGGTCGCCATCGACCCGAACTTCGCCCAGAACAAGTGGGTCTACCTCTACTACTCGCCGCCGCTGAACACGCCCGTGGACGACCCCGCCACCCCCGGCGTCAACGAGGGGGACGCGCCGGAGACCGGCACCGAGGCGGACTGGCAGCGGTTCAAGGGCGCGCTGCGGCTGTCCCGGTTCAAGCTGGACGGGATGAAGCTGAACCTCGCCAGCGAGCAGCAGATCATCGACGTGCCCACCGACCGGGGCATCTGCTGCCACGTCGGCGGGCAGATCGACTTCGACAGCAAGGGCAACCTGTACCTGTCGACCGGTGACGACACCAACCCGTTCGCCTCCGACGGCTACGTCCCGATCGACGAGCGGGCCGACCGGAACCCGGCGTACGACGCCCAACGCACCTCGGCCAACACCAACGACCTGCGCGGCAAGCTGCTGCGCATCAAGGTGAAGGCCGGCGGTGGTTACACGGTTCCCGCCGGCAACCTGTTCAAACCGGGGACGGCGCAGACCCGTCCGGAGATCTACGCGATGGGGCTGCGCAACGCGTTCCGGTTCGCCGTGGACCGGCGGACCGACAACGTGTACCTGGCCGACTACTCCCCGGATGCCTCGGCGGCGAACCCCGAGCGCGGGCCCGCCGGTCACGGCCGGTGGATGCTGATCGACAAGCCGGCGAACTACGGCTGGCCGTACTGCGTGACGCCGACGATCGCCTACCGCGACTACGACTTCGCCACCGGTGCGTCCGGCGCCAGGTTCAACTGCAAACGCCCGGTGAACGAGTCACCGCACAACACTGGTAAGCGGCAGCTGCCGGCGGTCGAGCAGCCGCAGGTCTGGTATCCCGCCGCCGCGTCGGGTGAGTTCCCGCAGTTGGGCACCGGCGGCATCGGCCCGATGGGCGGCCCGGCGTACGACTACGACGGGACCAGCACGTCGCGGACCCGGTGGCCGGCCTACTACGACGGGGTGCCGCTGTTCTACGAGTGGACCCGGGACTACATCAAGGAGTTCCGCCTCGACTCCGACGGCGACGTGACCGACATCCGGCCGGTGGTGCCGTCACTGGTGGTGGACAACCCGATGGACCTGGAGTTCGGCCCGGACGGCGCGCTCTATGTCCTGGAGTACGGCGACGGCTACTTCGCCGAGAACCCGGACGCCCAGCTGTCCCGGATCGACTTCGTCCGGGGCAACCGGACGCCGATCCCGAAGATCAGCGGCACTCCGACCGTCGGGCAGGCGCCGTTGACCGTCGCGTTCTCCAGCGCCGGCACCACCGACCCGGACGGTGACAAGCTGAGCTACGCGTGGGACTTCAACGCGGACGGCTCGGTGGACAGCACCGACGCCAACCCGAGCTGGACGTTCCAGGAGAACGGCTCGTACACCCCGACGGTGAAGGTGACCGACCGCACCGGACGGTCGGCGTCGGCGACCCTGCCGCTGGTGGTCGGGCCGACCGCGCCGATCGTCGAGTTCGTCGCCCCGGTGGCCGGGCAGCCCTTCCAGTTCGGGCAGACGGTCGCGTACGAGGTGAAGGTCACCGACGATCTGCCGGTGGACTGCTCCCGGGTGAAGGTCACCTACGTGCTCGGGCACGACGAGCACGGGCACCCGCTCTCCACCGCGACGGGTTGCTCCGGGACCATCCCCACCTTCGTCGACAGTGGGCACAGCGGCGCGGACAATCTGACCGCGGTCTTCGTGGCGGAGTACACCGACGCGGGCGTTCCGCCGCAGTCCGGCTCGGCCACGGTGGTGCTGGACCCGACCCCGGTGGCCGGCCTGGCCGGCTGACCAGCGCACGCTGAGGGCGGCGGTGGCCGGATCACCCCGGCCACCGCCGCACGTCGTTCAGCCCTGGCCGTTCAGCCCGCGGCCGCTCAACTCCAACCGCTCAGCCGCTCAGCTGCTCAACTCCAGTCGCTGTCGACGTGGTTGTCACGCCAGCGTCCGCCGACCGGCGGGGTGTCCAGCCGCAGCCCGTCCTCGGCGTTGCCGGCGAGGTCGTTGTCCTCGACCCGGCAGTCCACGCAACTGCCGCGCTCGGTGATCCACAGCCCGTGGGTCTGGGTCCGGGTGTCGTGGTTGTCCCAGATCCGGTTGCCCCGGATGGTGGCCGAATCGAACGGCGCGTCGATGGTGATACCGGCCCGCCGCGCTGGTGCGGCGGACAGCTCGTAGGCACATCCCGGTGGCGGCACGTCCCCGCTCCAGGCGCTGATCCCGTCCGGGCGGACCGGGGCGAGGGTGAGTTCGTCGCCGGTGTTGGACGCCACCATGGCGACGGCGCGGCCGACCCGCAGGACCTTGCCCCGGTGGCCGTCGTGCGGCCAGTTCGCCGACCGGTCGACCAGGCACCGCTCGCCGTAGCGGACGGCTTCGCCCGTACCGCCGGCGCCCTGGGCGTACTGTCGCCCGTTGTTGCGGATCCGGTTGTTGAGCAGCACGGTGTCGGTCATCTGATGGTCGATCCGGACCGCGTCCAGCCCGTTGCCCCAGAACTCGTTGCTCTCGACGACCACGTCGCGGATCGAGCCCTGGTAACCGCGCCCGAGGTCGTGCGCGTGATAGCCGTGCCGACCGTTGCCGCTGATCCGGTTGCCCCGGACGGTGTACGGGCCGGGGCTGTTGCCGATGCTGACCCCGTCGCGCATGTTGCCGTCGATGACGCAGTCGGTGAGCAGCCCACCCCGGCCGGCCACGGACGAGGTGCCCTGCGCCGACACGTCGAAGCCGGTTTCCAGGTTGCCGGTCATCGTGCAGGCGGAGACGATCAGTCCGTCGGCCCCCCAGTCGGAGATGCCGAACCGGTTGCCCTGACTGTGGCAGCCGATGATGCGGATGCCGCGCGGTGGTGGCCAGTAGTCCTTCTGCAGCTCCAGGAAGATGCCGTTGGTGCCGTTGGCCAGGGCGGTGCAGTTGGCGATGGTCAGCCGCTCCACCGTTCCCCAGCCGCCGATGCCGACCCCGATGCCGGCGCCACCCAACTGTTCGCCGTTGTCGAGGCGGCCGCAGCCGACGACCACCACGCCGTCGATGAGGGAGTCCTGCAGGAAGTCGCAGCCGAGCCCGGTGGCGGCGGTGTGGTGGATGTAGAGGTTGCGGAACACCCCGCGCACCACGTACTGCAGGCCGAGGCCCTTGGCCAGGTAGTTGTACTCGGCCATCGCCACACCCGAGCCGTCGATCTGGAAGTCGGCGAACGTGCAGTCGGCGATGTGCCGGTCCCGGTCGGCGCCGTGCTGCACGGTGGTCCAGAAGGCCAGCGGGGTCGGGTCGGCGCGGTTGCCCTCGTTGCTGAGCATGAACCGGGTCGCCGCCGGACCAGCCCCGATCAGTGAGACCCCGCTGCGCCACACCGTGCCGGCGTCGCGGATCGAGTAGATGCCCGGCGGACAGTAGATGACCCGGGCCCGTCCGTCCGAGGCGTACCCGGCGCCGAGGCGGTCGACGAGGGCGGCCAGCGCCGGCTGGTCGTTGGTCGCGCCGTCGCCGGTCAGCCCGTACTCCAGCGCGTCGCAGTACAGCGGCGCGCCGGCCGCGGCGGGTCGTCGTACCCGGACGGAGTTGAGTAGCAGCTCGTTCGCCACGGGCCGGCTCCCTTCGACGCGTCTGGTGCGCTCCGGCGGGGCCGACTTCCCGATGACACCGCCGGGAAACCCCGGCCCGATGACGCGCCGGCCCCGGCGCCGCACGGGCGACGCCAGGGCCGGGGGGTACGCGCCTCAGACGGCGGCGATCAGCAGCGCCGGGCGTTCCACGCAGTCGGCGACGTGCCGCAGGAAGCCACCGGCCACCCCGCCGTCGCAGACCCGGTGGTCGAACGTGAGGCTGAGCTGCGTCACCTTGCGGACCGCGAGCTGCCCGTCAACCACCCACGGCTTGTCCACGATCCGCCCGACCCCGAGCAGCGCCGCCTCCGGGTGGTTGATGATCGGCGTGGAGCCGTCGACGCCGAACACGCCGTAGTTGTTCAGCGTGAACGTGCCGCCGGTCAGCCGGGCCGGCGGCAGGGCGCCCGCCCGCGCCGCGGTGGTGGTCGCCGCCAGTTCGGCGGCCAGCTCGGCGGTGGTGAGCCGCTGGGCGTCGCGCAGCACCGGCACCAGCAGGCCCCGGTCGGTCTGCGCGGCGATGCCCAGGTGCACCCCGGCGGACTGGACGATCCGCTGCGCCTCGGTGTCGACGCGGGAGTTGAGCTGGGGGAACCTGCGCAGGCCGCTGAGGCAGATCCGGGCCAGCAGGGCCAGGATGCTGACCGGCGCGTCGGGGGTGGCCGCGTTGATCGCCGCGCGGGTCTCCAGCAGCCCGGTGGCGTCCACGTCCACCCAGATGGTCACCTCGGGGATCTCCCGCCGGCTGCGGGAGAGCTTGTCGGCGATCACCTTGCGCACACCGGTGAGCGGGATGATCACGTCGCCGTCCCCGGCCGGGGCCGGGGTGACGTGCGGGTCCGGCACGGCGGCGAGCCGGGCGACGGGCACGGCCAGCACGGCCTCCACGTCCGCGCGGCGGATCACGCCGCCGGGCCCGGTGCCCCGGACCGTGCCCAGGTCGACGCCGCGCTCGCGGGCCAGCCGGCGCACGATCGGCGAGATGACCAGGGCCGCCGGCCCAGGGGTCGTCGCGCTCCCGACCAGGCCAACGGCGGCGGTCGCACCAGCCCCGCTGGGCCGGCCGGCATCCGACGGTGCGGGGTCGGTCGGTTCGGGGTCCACCGCCAGGCGGCTCCGGCGCCGTCGGCGGGTGGCGCCGCCGTGGCCGGTGCCGTAGCCGATCAGCACGTTGCCGGAGCCGGCCCGCTCCTCCTCGCGGTAGGTGGCGTGCCCGGCGGGCTCGTCGCCGCCGTCCAGCGGCGCGATGGTGATCAACGGCTGGCCGACCGGGCGGACCTCACCCGCCGCGCCGTGCAGGGTGACGACCCGTCCGGCGTACGGGCAGGGCACGTCGACGACCGCCTTGGCGGTCTCCACCTCGACGACACTCTGGTCGACCGTGACGATGTCGCCCACGGCGACCCGCCACTCGACGATCTCGGCCTCGCTCAGCCCTTCGCCCAGGTCGGGCAGGAGGAAGACCTG
Source organism: Micromonospora sp. NPDC050695 (assembly GCF_040654415.1). NCBI lineage: Bacteria > Bacillati > Actinomycetota > Actinomycetes > Micromonosporales > Micromonosporaceae > Micromonospora > Micromonospora sp. NPDC050695. Next base: position 89,287 of record NZ_JBFAHZ010000013.1, on the reverse strand, counting down.
GGTCCGCTCGACGGTGGTCATGCCGCCGCCCAACGCGCGTCCGGCTGGTCGTCCCACTGCAGGCGGGCCACCGCGTCGAGGACCCGGTCCACCCCGGGCAGGTGGGTGTGCTCCAGCATCGGCGCCGGGTACGGGATGTCCAGCCCGGCGACCCGCAGCACCGGCGCGTGCAGCGCGTGGAAGCAGCGCTCCTGCACGCGGGCGGCGATCTCCGCGCCGACGCCGGCGAAGCCGGGTGCCTCCTGGATCACCACGCACCGGCCGGTGCGCCGCACCGAGGCGGTGATGGTGGCGTCGTCGAACGGCACGATGGTGCGCACGTCCACCACCTCCAGGTCCCAGCCCTCCTCGCGGGCGGCCTCGGCGGCCTCCAGTGCCACCGGCACCGCCGGCCCGTACGCCACCAGGGTGGCGTCGCGCCCCGGCCGGCGCACGACGGCCCGGCCGAACGGTTCGGCACGCGCCGGCAGCGACGCGTCGGCGCTGGCGAAGTAGAGCTTCTTGGGCTCCATGAAGACCACCGGGTCGGGGTCGTCGATCGCCTCGCGCAGCAGCGAGTACGCGTCCTCGACGGTCGCCGGGGTGACCACCTTCAGGCCCGGGGTGTGTGCGTAGTACGCCTCGGACGAGTCGCAGTGGTGCTCCACCCCGCCGATCCCACCGGCGTACGGCACGCGGATGACGATGGGCACGCTCAGCGCGCCCCGGGTGCGGTTGCGCAGCTTGGCGACGTGCGAGGCGATCTGCTCGAACGCCGGGTACGCGAACGCGTCGAACTGCATCTCGACCACCGGCCGCAGCCCGGACATGGCGAGACCGACGGCGAAGCCGACGATGCCGGCCTCGGCGAGGGGGGTGTCGAAGCAGCGCTTCTCGCCGAAGCGGGCCTGCAGGCCGTCGGTGATCCGGAAGACGCCGCCGAGCGCACCGACGTCCTCGCCGAAGACGACGACCCGCTCGTCGGCGGCGAGGGCGTCGGCCAGCGCGGTGTTGAGCGCCTTCGCCATGGTGGTGGCCATCAGGCGGCACCGTCCTCGTCACTCGCCGCGGCCAGCTCGGCGCGGACCTGTTCCCGCTGCTCGATCAGCTGCGGGGTGGGTTCGGCGTACACGTGGTCGAAGAGGCTCAGCGGGTCGACCGTGGGCTGCTCGTTCATCCGGGTCCGCAGGTCCGCCGCGTACGCCTCGGCCTGCTCGGCGATCTCGGCGACCGCCGCGTCGTCGAGGACGCCGCGCGCCCGCAGGTAGGTCTCCAGGCGGGCGAGGGGGTCGCGGTCGCGCCAGGCGTCGACCTCGGCGCCGTCGCGGTAGCGGCTGGCGTCGTCGGCGTTGGTGTGCGGCTCCATCCGGTAGGTGTGCGCCTCGACGAGGAACGGCCCGTTGCCGGCGCGGGCGTGCGCGACCGCGCGGGTGAGCACGGCGAGCACCGCGACGGGGTCGTTGCCGTCGACCTGCTCGCTGGGTACGCCGTAGCCGACGCCCTTGTACGCGAGCGACGGCGCGGCGGTCTGCCGGGACAGCGGGACGCTGATGGCGTACCTGTTGTTCTGCACGAAGTAGACGACCGGCGCCTTGAACACGGCGGCGAAGTTGATCCCCTCGTGGAAGTCGCCCTCGCTGGTCGCGCCGTCGCCGATGAAGGCCAGCGCCACCGTGTCACGGCCCTGGTACGCCTCGCCGTGGGCGAGGCCGGCGGCGTGCACGCACTGGGTGGCCAGGGGCGTGCACTGCGGCGCGGTGTGCACGGCGGTCGGGTCGTAGCCGCAGTGCCAGTCGCCGCGCAGCAGGGTGAGCACCTCGACCGGGTCGATGCCCCGGGCGACCAGCGCCATCGACTCGCGGTAGGTGGGGAACACCCAGTCGGTGTCGCGGACCGCGAGCACCGCGGCGACCTGGCACGCCTCCTGACCCCGCGAGGACGGGTAGACGGCGAGCCGACCCTGTTTGGTCAGCGCGGTCGCCTGGGTGTCGAAGCGGCGGCCGAGCACCATCCGGCGGTACAGCTCGCGCAGGGCCTCGACGGGCGGCTCCGGGTAGTCGGTGCGGGCGGGCAGCGGCGTGCCGGTCGGGTCGAGCAGGCGGACCGGTTCGGCGTCCGGGAGCAGCGGGCGCGCCGGGTCGGGCGGGGTGACCGCCCGACGGGGACGCGGGGATGCCCTGCGGACCGCCTGGGGAGTGGTCGTCACGGCGGAACCTCCTGGGACGTGTGGTGAGCCTATGCTTCCGCCTGTCGGATGATTGACTCAAGATCCATCAGAAAGGCGGGACGATTGGCATGCTGAGGGAGCTTCGGTGAGCCAGGAGGCCGCGGACGAGGTGAGCCGGGCGAGCGGATCGGGACGATCGGTTCGGCACCTCGACGAGGTGGACCGGCGGATCCTCGACGAGCTGGTCCGCGACGGTCGGACCTCGGTGCGCACCCTGGCCGAGCGGATCCACATCTCCCGCACCAACGCGTACGCCCGGGTGGAGCGGCTGCTGCGCGACGGCGTGATCACCGGCTTCCACGCCCAGGTGGCACCCGAGGCGGCCGGGCTGGGCACCTCGGCGTACATCGCGTTGACGATCGAGCAGAACACCTGGCGGGAGGTCTCCGCGGAGCTGGCCCGGGTGCGCTACATCGAGCACGCCGCGCTGCTCGGCGGCGACCACGACGTCCTCGCGTTGGTCCGCGCGCCGGACAACGCCGCGCTGCGGGACGTGGTGCTGGGTCGGGTGCAGAGCATCCCGGGGGTGCTGTCCACCCGCACCTGGCTGGTCTTCGAGGAGTTCGACGGGGCGGGCAGCCCCTGGGTGTGACCGGCTCAGCGCTCCGGTGGAGCCTCCAGCCCCTCGGAGTCGGCCAGCTCCAGCAGCGGCTCCAGCAAGTGCCGGTCGCCGTCGAGGCCGGCGTGCGGGTCGCCGCGTTCGGCGAAGCGGGCCGGCATGGACAGCACGTCGAAGTCCTCCGGCCGGGCGTCGTCCAGCTCCGCCCAGTCCAGCGGCGCCGACACCAGCGCCCGCGGCGTCGGCCGGATGGAGTACGCCGAGGCCATCGTGTGGTCCCGCGACATCTGGTTGTAGTCGACGAAGACCGGCCGGTCCCGTTGGTCACGCCACCAGGTCGTGGTGACCAGCTCCGGCAGCCGCCGCTGCATCTCCCGACCCAACGCGAGCACCGCCCGGCGGCACTCGCCGAAGCTCCACCGGGGCTCGATCGACAGGTAGACGTGCAGGCCACGGCCGCCGGTGGTCTTCGGGTAGCCGGTCAGACCCAGCTCGGCGAGGAACGCCCGCACCTCCCGGGCCACCGGCACCACCTGCTCGAACCCGACACCGGGCATCGGATCCAGGTCGATGCGCAGTTGGTCCGGGCGTTCCACGTCGGCGGCGCTGACCGGCCACGGGTGGAAACGCAGGGTGCCCAGGTTGGCCGCCCAGATCACCACGGCCAGCTCGCTCGGCGCGACCTCGTCGGCCGTACGGCCACTGGGGAAGGTGATGTGCGCGGTCCGCACCCACTCGGGCGCGCCCGCCGGCAGCCGCTTCTGGTAGAAGGCGTCGCCCCGGTTGGTCTGCCGGGTGGCGATCGTCGCACCCTCGAACACGCCGCGCGGCCAACGTTCCAGCATCGTGGGCCGGTCCCGCAACGCGCGCAGGATGCCGTCGCCCACCGACAGGAAGTAGCGCACCACGTCCAGCTTGGTCAGCCCGCGCTCCGGGAAGTACGGCTTGTCGGGGCTGGAGACGCGGACCAGCCGCTCCCCCACCCGGATCTCCTCCGCTGCCGTGGCCACGCCCCTGAGGGTACGACGCGTGGAAGCGACGACGCGGCAGGCTCGGTCAGCTGATCAGCAGGACGCCGGCGAGGATCAGGGGCAGTCCGACGAAGAGGAAGATGCCGACCCCGGTCAGCACCCGCCCGCCGCCGGCCTCCTCGCGCTCCGGCGCGACACCGAAGGTCGCGCGCGGGCCGAGCATGCCCATCCGGCTCAGCGTCAGGTCGCCGGTCACACCGAACAGCGCGCCGACCACCATCAACGCGATGCCCAGCCGGGCGGTGTAGTCGCCGCCGGCCACCGCCACCCACACCGCCGCCGCGACCGCGACCAGCACCGCGGCGACCACGAACAACACCAGCGCTTCCCGTAGACCGCGCACGACCGTCATCGACGACCACCTCCCACCGGCGGACATTGTTCCCCATCGACCCGTGGCGGCGCTGCCCCGAACCCGACGACGGCGCCCGGCGTCGCTCCCGCCGGTCGGCGGGCCCGCACGGCGGCCGGGGTGGGCGGTTACCGCCGGCGGCGCCCGGGTAGGGGGTCGGCATGGCGGAACTGGCAACGCTGTGGATCATCCGACACGGGGAGAGCACCGCGAACGTGGCGGCGAGCCGGGCCGAGGCGTCCGGGGAAGAGCTGATCGGGCTCAGCCACCGTGACGCGGACGTGCCGCTCTCCCCCACCGGCGAGGACCAGGCCCGGGCCACCGGACGGTGGCTGGCCGGGCTGCCACCGGACCGCCGACCGGACGTGGCGGTGGTGTCGCCGTACCTGCGGGCGGTCTCCACGGCCGAGCTGGCGCTGCACGGCACCGGGGTGCCGGTGAGCCGTGACGAGCGGCTACGCGACCGGGAGCTGGGCATCCTCGACGGTCTGACCGGGCACGGGGTGCGACGGCGGTTCCCGGACGAGGCCGAACGCCGGACCCGGCTCGGCAAGTTCTACTACCGGCCGCCGGGCGGCGAGTCCTGGACCGACGTGGCGCTGCGGCTGCGGACGCTGCTGGGTGACCTGCGCCGTGACCACGAGGGCCAGCGGGTGCTGCTCTTCGGCCACGACGCGCTGGTCTTCCTGCTGCGGTACCTGGTGGAGGGGCTGACCGAGGCGCAGCTGATGGCGTTGACCCGGGAACACGTGATCGCCAACTGCTCGATCACCGACTGGTCCGCAGACGCGCGGGACCGGCTGACGCTGGGCGGATTCAACGAGGTCGGCCACCTGCACCGGCAGGGCGCCGAGGCGACCAGGGAGGACGAGATCCATGCCGAGCCGGTCTGAGGTGAAGGTGATCACGGCGGGACTGCTGCGGGACTGGGCGCTGCCGGTACCGGTCGGCGGCAAGGAGAGCCGGGGCACCGTGCTGGTGGTCGGCGGTTCCCGCTTCACCCCCGGCGCGGTGCTGCTCGCCGGGGTGGCCGCGCTGCGCGCCGGCGCCGGGGTGCTCCAGCTCGCCGCCGCCGAGTCGACCGCCGCCACGCTGAGCATCCAGGTGCCCGAGGCGCTGGTGGTCGGGCTGCCGGAGACACCCGACGGCGCGGTCGCCGCCGACCCCGACGGCCAACTCTGCGAGCTGGTCGGGCAGGCCGACGTGGTGGCCCTCGGCCCCGGACTGAAGGCGATCGACGAGACGAACCGCCTGCTGGGCCTCGTCCTCGACGCGGCCCGACCGCAGACCGCGCTGGTGCTCGACGCGTACGCCCTCGGCGCCCTGAGCCACGACCCCGGCCTGCTGGTCGGCTCGGGCCGGCCCGTGGTGCTCACCCCCAACGTCACCGAGGCGGGTCACCTGCTCGGCCGCGATCCGGGCGACGACCTGGACGCCGAGGCGGCGGAGCTGGCCGCCCGCTACGAGGCGGTCGTGTCGCTGTACGGGCACGTGGCCGCACCGGACGGGCGGGGATGGCGGGAGGAGAGCGGCGACGCCGGTCTGGGCACCTCCGGCAGCGGTGACGTGCTCGCCGGGCTGCTGGCGGGGCTGCTCTCCCGGGGTGCGGACCCGGCGCAGGCGGCCTGCTGGGGTTCGTTCGCGCACGCGGTGAGCGGCCAGCGGTTGATTCCCCGCTACGGCCGGATCGGCTTCCTGGCCCGGGAACTGCTCGACGAGATCCCCCGGACGCTGGCCATGGTCTGAGGCGATTTCACCTTGTTTCCGCTGTCGGCGTGGGGGTACCGGAACCACACCAGACGAGATTTCAGGGAGGTCATGCCGGTGTCGACCGATGCCATCGTCCTGCTCAAAGAGGACCACAAGGAGATGCGCCGCCTGTTCAAGGCCTTCCAGGACGCCGAGGAGGGGCCGGCGAGCCAGCGGCAGAAGCTGGTGGACCAGATCCTGGAGGCCCTCACGGTGCACACCTATCTGGAGAACGAGGTGATGTACCCGGAGGTCCGTCGGCTGCTGCCGGACCTGGAGGACGACATCCTCGAGTCGTACGAGGAACACCACGTCGCCGATGTGCTCTGCGCCGAGCTGGCCAGCATGGACGCCGGCGACGAGCGCTTCAACGCCAAGACGACCGTGCTGATCGAGAACGTTCTGCACCACGTCGAGGAGGAAGAGGAGGAGTGGTTCCCCAAGGTGCGCGACGCGCTGGGTCGTAAGCAGCTCCAGGAGATCGGCGAGAAGATGATCGCGCTGCGCGCGGACGCGCCGCGTACCCCCACCGCCCCGAAGGCGATCAAGAAGGCGCTCGATGCGGTGACCGCCTGAGTCACCCCGCGCACACCGAGGGCCCGGCGACCCGCCGGGCCCTTCGGCGTCCCCCGGCGGGTCGCGTCCGGAGGTCGGCCGGGACCGCCGTGGCCGGCCCGGTAGGATCGGCACGGGCCGTTACTGGCGCGTGGGGATGGACAACCATCGGGGAGCGGCCCCGTCACGAGGACGTTTGCCGAGCGCCTGGGCCTTCCCGCACGTCTGTTGGAGGTCGCATGTCGCGCAACGCCGAGTCCACCGCATTCCGGAGCGCCCTCGAGGTGATCCGTGCTGTCGAACCGCGGGTGGCCGATGCCATCGGCGCCGAGCTGACCGACCAGCGGGAGTCGCTCAAGCTCATCGCGAGCGAGAACTACGCGTCCCCGGCGACGCTGCTGGCGATGGGCAACTGGTTCAGCGACAAGTACGCCGAGGGCACCGTCGGGCGTCGCTTCTACGCCGGCTGCCAGAACGTGGACACCGTCGAGGCGCTCGCCGCCGAGCACGCCCGCGAGCTGTTCGGCGCCGCGCACGCGTACGTGCAGCCGCACTCGGGCATCGACGCCAACCTGGTCGCGTTCTGGGCGATCCTCGCCGACCGGGTGGAGTCTCCCGCGCTGAAGAAGGCGCAGGTGCGCCAGGTCAACGACCTCACCGAGGCGGACTGGTTCGCGCTGCGCCGTGAGCTGGGCAACCAGCGGATGCTCGGCATGTCGCTGGACGCCGGCGGTCACCTCACCCACGGCTTCCGGCCGAACATCTCCGGCAAGATGTTCGACCAGCGCAGCTACGGCACCGACCCCGCGACCGGCCTGATCGACTATGACCGGGTGGCCGAGGCGGCCCGCGAGTTCAAGCCGCTGATCCTGGTCGGCGGTTACTCGGCGTACCCGCGGAAGGTGAACTTCCGGATCCTGCGGGAGATCGCCGACTCGGTCGGCGCCACCTTCATGGTCGACATGGCGCACTTCGCCGGCCTGGTCGCGGGCAAGGTGTTCACCGGCGACTTCGACCCGGTGCCGCACGCGCACATCGTCACCACCACCACCCACAAGTCGCTGCGCGGCCCGCGTGGTGGCATGGTGCTCTGCCAGCCGGAGCTGGCCGACCAGGTGGACCGGGGCTGCCCGATGGTGCTCGGTGGTCCGCTGCCGCACGTGATGGCCGCGAAGGCGGTCGCGCTCGCGGAGGCCCGCCGCCCCGACTTCGCCGACTACGCCCAGCGGATCGTGGACAACGCGCAGGCCCTCGCCGAGGGGCTGCTGCGCCGGGGCGCGACGCTGGTCACCGGCGGCACCGACAACCACCTGGTGCTCATCGACGTGTCCGGCTACGGGCTCACCGGACGGCAGGCCGAGCAGGCGCTCCTGGACTCGGGCATCGTCACCAACCGCAACTCGGTACCGCAGGACCCGAACGGGGCCTGGTACACCTCCGGCATCCGGATCGGCACGCCGGCGCTGACCACCCGGGGGCTGGGCACCACCGAGATGGACCAGACCGCGGAGCTGATCCACACCGTGCTCACCCAGACCACCGCCGCCGCCAACACCGACGGCACCCCGTCCAAGGCCAAGTACGCGCTGGACCCGGCCCTGGCCGACAAGATCGCCCGCCAGGCCACCGACCTGCTGGCCCCCCACCCGCTCTACCCCGGCATCGACCTGGCCTGACCCCGACCACTCCCGTCGATCATGGAGTTGTGGTGCCCGGTACGGGCGGGTAGGCGGCTTTCGTCCACCACTACAACTCCATGATCGACGCGGTCAGGCCGGTCGGGGTCAGGCCGGTCGGGGCGGTCGGGGCGGGGCGGGGCGGGTCAGGTCAGGGGGCGCTTGAGGTGGTAGCGGTGGACCTCGGTGCTGCCCTGGACGTTGTTCACGTCCTCGGCGGCGGAGACCAGCTCCCAGCCCTCCCGGCCGGCGCGGTTGAGGTGCGCGATGGCGGTGTCGCCGAAGGCGGTGATGTCCTTGCGAGAGCCGTCTGGGGCGTACCAGACGAACGAGACGTGGAAATTGCGGCCCTGTCCCTGATAGCGGCGGACGAGCAAGGCGTACTCCCAGGCAACCATGCGGCCCATTATGACCGTCCACAAGTGAGATCAGGCGGTTGGCGGGCCAGCTCGTCGATGATCAGGGCGGACAGCCGGTCCAGCCCGACGTCGATCTGCTCCGGCGTCACCGCGCTCACCGACAGCCGCAGCGCGCACACCGGCGCCGCGTCGTCGTAGAAGTGCGCCATCGGCGTCCACAGCACCCCGTAGTCGCGCGCCGAGCGGTCCAGCAACGCGTCGTCGACCGGGAAGGGCACGGCCACCACCACGAAGAACCCGCCGGCGGGCACCGTCCACCGGACCGGCGCCGGCCCGTCGCCGCGATCCGGGAACCGCCGGGCCAGCCCGGCCACCAGGTGGCGCAGATTCCGGGAGTACGCCGCCCGCTCGCGGGTGTTCGCCGGGACGAGGCTGCACCCGTGCTCCAGCAGCCGGCCGCCGATCACCGCCTGCGCGATCGGTGACGTGTTCACCGTGACCATGCTCTTGATCATGGCGAGCTGGTCGGCGAGCGGGCCGATCCGGCCGTCCGCGTCGGCCACCCGCTGGTCGGCGACCACGTAGCCGACCCGCGCGCCGGGCAGCACGGTCTTGGCGAACGAGCCCAGGTAGATCACCCGCCGCTCGGTGTCCAACGCCTTGAGGGTGGGCGGGCGGGCGCCGTCGTCGAGGTGGAACAGCCCGTACGGGTTGTCCTCCAGCAGCAGCAGGTCCTCCTCGGCCGCCAGTGCCAGCAGACGTCGCCGCTCGGTGGTGTCGATGCTGACGCCGGACGGGTTGGCGAAGTCCGGCATCACGTAGCAGGCGCGCGGCCGGAGCCCCGCGGCCCGGGCCCGACCCACCTGCGCCCGCAGGTCCGCCAGGTCCACCCCGGACGGCCCACCGGCGACCGGCCACACCGGCAGATCCACCAGCCGGGCCGCCCCGGTCAGCCCCACGTAGGTCGGTGCGACCGCGAGCAGCACATCCGTCGGTCCGGCCCGCAGTGCCCGCAGCACCAGGAACATCGCCTCCTGGCAACCGACGGTGACGACGACGGCCTCCGGGTCGACCGTGATCCCCTCGTCGACCGCGAGGTGACGGGCGATCAGGTGGTGCACGACGCCCTTGGTCCGGCCGTACTGCAACAGCAGCCGCCGGGCCTGCTCGGGTGAATACGCCAGCTCGTCGACGAGATGCCGGTGGAACGTGTCCAGGTGCCGGTGCACCGACGCGACGTCGAAGAACTCCTCGTACGGGCGGCCGGCGGCCAGGGACACCGCCGCCGGATAGCGCTCGGACACCTCGTTGAGAAAGTTCATCGAGGTCAGCGCCGGATCACCGAGCGCGGGGTGCAGGTCGACGAGGCGCAGATCGACCGGGTCGGTGACGGTCACCGCTCAGCCCGCCCCGAGCGTCCGCAGCTCGGCCGCCGCCGTCGGGTCGGCACAACCGGCCAGGGTGAGCGCGTCGGTCAGCTCGGCGGCGAGCAGCGCCAACGCGTCCCGGGCCGCCGACCGACCACCGACGGCCAGCGCCCACAGCAGCGGCCGGCCCACGAGCACACCGGCCGCGCCCAGCGCCAGCGCCCGCAGCACGTCCGTTCCGCCGCGGATGCCGCTGTCCAGCAGCACCTGACAGCCGTCGCCGACCGCGTCGACGACCTCCGGCAGCATGGTGACGCTGGCCGGCGCGCCGTCGAGCTGCCGGCCGCCGTGGTTGGACACGACCACCGCGTCCGCGCCGACCCGTACCGCCTCGACCGCGTCACGCGGATCCAGCACCCCCTTGACCACCAGCGGCAGGTCGACCTGCGCCCGCAGCCAGGCCAGGTCCGCCCAGCGCAGCGCCGGGGCGAACGACGCGGCGGTGTGCGCGGCGATCGCGGACCCGCCGGGGGCGCCGGTGTGCGCCAGGGTGTCCCGGCCGTCGGGCAGGTTCGCGACCGGGATGTCGGCGGAGCGTACCGGCACCACCCGACGCAGCGTCGCGCCGACGTCCGGGCCGAGCGCGGCACGGACCCGTTCGGTGCGGTCCTCGCCCTCGTCGGCGCCGGCGGTCAGCTCCAGCAACACGTCGGTGACCACCCGGCCGGCCTCGGCGACGATCACCACCGTGCAGTCGGTGACGTCCGGGCAGGCCGCGAGGATCCGCTCCTCGGACAGCGCCGTGTAGTACCGCCGCCCGTCGCCGGCGTCGACCGAGTCCACCGCCCGGTCCAGGTGGTAGTAGCGGCCGTCGGCGTCGGCGCGGACCAGATCGCCGGTGAGATACCAGCCGCGCTGACGGAACCGGTAGGTGGTGGCCAAGTCGTTCCAGTAGCCGCGGAACAACGACGGCGAGTCGATGCCCAGGAAACCCACCTCGCCGACCGGCACCGGCTCACCGTCGGCGTCGAGCACCGCGACCCGGGTGAACTCGTACGGCCGGCCGATGCAGCGGCCGTACCGGTCGGTGTCGGCGCGGTGGGTGATGTGGAACATCGAGTGCCCCATCTCGCTGGAACCCAGCCCGTCGATGAAGACCGAACCGGGCACCCGCACCACCCCGTCGCGGGTGACGGTGTCCCGGGAGCCGACCGCGACCAGGCGACGGATGTGCGGTTCGTGCGAGGCGTCGCCGGTGTTGAACCACAGCCGCACCGAGTCCAGGTCGTACCCGGACAGGTCGAAGCGGGCCAGCTCGGCCCAGGTGACCGAGAAGCCGAACACCCCGTCCGGGCGCCACCGCTGGATCGCGTCGAGCACCCGCTCGCCGCCCTGCTCGGACAGCAGGTACATCTGCGCCCGGTTGCCCAGCGCCTGGTTGACCATCAGCACGGTGGCGGTGTGCGGGGCGGGCAGCGCGTTGAGGATGCGGCTGGTGCCCTGCGCCTGCGGCATGGTGAGCAGGTGCCGGGTGGCGGCGAAGAGACTGGCGTGCGAGTGCAGCACCGCCTTGGGCACGCCGGTGGTCCCGGAGGTGTGGGTGATGACGATCGGGTCGTCGGGGTGGTGCCGGTAGTGCGCCGGCGCGGCGGCCGGGTCGCCCGCGCCGGCCTGGGCCGGGGTGCCGAGCAGCGGTACGCCGAGGTCGTGCCCGGCCAGCAGCGCGGTGTGCGCGTCGTCGGCGAGCACACCCACGCCCCGCAGCCGGCGGATGTACTCGGCGGCGATCTCCGGGCGCAGCCTGCCGTTCATCAGCGCCGGGATCGCGCCGAGCCGGGCCAGCGCCAGGAAGCTGAGCACCATGTCGGCGGCGGCGGTGGCCCACACGGCGACCGGGTCGCGCGGGCGTACCCCGCGTTCGTGCAGCCAGGCAGCACGGGCGGCGACCCGCTCGTCGAGCCCGCCCAGCGTGAGCGGCGCCTCGGCCGGGTGCCCGTCGACGGCGGTGTCGAAGGTCAACCCGGGTCCGTCCGGGTCGGCGCCGTGCGCCAGCACCCGGGCCAGCATGTTGCCCGCCCCCAGCTCGGTGTCGGCGGCCAACGCGCCGCGCAGTCCCCTTGTCCTCATGGTTGTGCTCCTCCACCCAGCAGCACCGCGACCGCCTCGGTGGGCGTGTCGGGCGCCTGTTCGATCAGGATCAGCAACACCTCGTCGGCGTCGCCGTCGTACCGCAGCAGGTCCGCCTCGGCGACGCCGTCGGCGTACGGGTCGCCGGTCGGGCTCAGGCAGACCACCGGACCGCGCAGCCCCCAGCGGGCCGCGATGTGCCCGGCGACGCTGTTGGGCACGGACTGGAAGAAGAACAGCGGCCCGACCCGCCCACCGGACTCGACGGTCTCCCGCACGTGCTCGGCGCTGACGAGATCGCCGCTGGCACTGACCAGCACGACCCCGGTCCGGGTCTGCGACGGCACCGGCCCCGTCCCGTACCGCCGCCGCAGACACCGCTCCGCGACAGCCACCACGACCGGAGCGAACCCCGAGAGAACGAACCCGGGAACCCCCGGCACGTCCCCGTCCCCACCCTCCGGCCACCTAGCTCGAGCAAGCTCCTCCGCTCCCTCGCGCACTCCCTCCCGCGCCGATCTTGCGGTTTCTGCCGATGGTTCACGTGTTTCGCCGGATTCGTCGGGACAGAAAGTGCAAGATCGCGGGCTGTCGGTGGCGGTCACGGGGTGCCGACCAGCAAGGCCGTGTTGGCGCCGCCGAAGGCGGCGTTCAGCGTCAGGGCGTGCGTCGCCGTCGCGCGTCGCGGGTGTTCGAGGATGACGTTGAGGGGGCACGCCTCGTCGGGGCCCGCCCAGCCGGCGTTGACCGGCAGCTCCCCGTGTCGCAGCGCCAGGGCCGTGACCACCAGTTCGAGCAGCCCGGACGCCTCCAACGCGTGCCCGTGCAGCGCCTTCGTGGAGCTGATCGGCACCTGCCCGGCGTACCCGTCGAGGGCCTGCCGCAACGCCGCCGCCTCGGCGGCGTCGCTCTGCGCGGTGCCGGTGGCGTTGGCGTTGACGTACCCGACGGCTTGCGGTGGCAGACCGGCCCGGCGCAACGCCGCGCCGATCGCGCGGGCCAGCCCGGCGCCGGTCGGGTCCGGTTGGCACGGGTGGAACGCGTCCCCGGCGCGCCCCCAGCCCGCCACGGTCGCCACCGGCTCGACGCCGCGCCGAGTCTCCGCGCGGGATTCGAGGACCACGGCGGCCACCCCGTCGCCGAGCAGCAGACCACGGCGGCGGGTGCTGAACGGGCGGACCACCCCGTCGTCGGCGAGCGCCCTCCCGGCGTCGAAGAGCGCGAACTGGTCCGGCTCCACCAGGTAGCCGGCGGCCACCACCACCCGGTCGACGTCACCCCTGGTGATCAGGGTGGCGGCGTCGGCGACCGCCGTGCTCGCCGACACGCAGGCGCTGGTGTAGACCCGGATACGACCACTCAGTCCACACCGGACGGCCAGCTGGTCGGCGAGCGCCGAGGCGGCGGGGCCGCCGTGCACCGCGAGCAGCAGCGCGCACCCGGTCCGCCGGGCGGCATCCAGGCCGGCCACCCGGCAGGCCGCGTCGATCGCGGCGGCCAGCTCGTCGGCGAGCGTACCGGCGTCGGGCAGCGTGGCCGCCACGGTGACCCGGCGGGCGGTCGTGTCGAAGCGGCGGACCGGTCCGAAGGCCGGCGTGCCGGCCAGCTGCGCCTGCGCGCCACGGCCGAGGGCGCTGACCGCGTGTACGCCGGTGAGCTGGACGACGCGCGGCTCAGCCATCAGCGGGAGCGGTCAACGACGCCCGGAACACCGCCAGGGCGTCGTCGACGGTACGGATGCCGGCCAGGTCGTCGTCGGTGAGGTCGAGGCGCCGCTCGTAGCGCTGCTCGACGAGGTGTACCAGCCAGGCGAGTTCCATCGAGCCGATCCGGTCGGGCACCTCGGCGGCCGGTTTCGCGGTGAGTTCGGCGAGCATCGTCAGCAGGTCAGCTCGCCCCAGATCGGGCTGACCGGTCATCAGGCGTGGTCGCTCGTCGCCTCGGCGACGCGGCCGGCGACCATGGTGGTGAACTCACCGACCGTCATCAGCGCCAGCTTCTCCGACTCGTCGTCGGCGAAGGTCACGCCGTAGCGGTCCTCGACGCGGACGGACAGGTCGGCCAGGGCGAGCGACTCCAGGTCGACGCCGGACGGGCCGAGTGTGGTGTCGTCGTCGATCCCCTCGACGTCGTAGTTCATGTCGGCGAGCTGCTCGACGACGAAGGCACGGACCTCGGCTCTCATGGTTACCCTCTCTGGGTGGTCCAGCTGACGGTGCCCGGTCGGGACGCCGTGTACGTGTGGGTCGGCCGGGACGCCGGCGGTCCGCCGGATCCGGCCGTCTCGCTGCTGCGGCCGGCGGGCAGCGCGCTGCTCGGTCGCGCCGGGAACGAGCTGGTGCTGACGCACGACGCCGGTGGGAGGCCGGTCGTCCGGGTCGACGAGCGGGTGAACCTGCCGGTCAGCGTCAGCCGCTGCCCCGGAATCGTGGTGGTCGCCGTCCGCCTCGCCGGCCCGGTCGGGGTGGACGTGGAGCGGATCCGCCCGGTGCCCGCTCTCGCGCTGGCCGGCCGCTGGTTTGCCGCGGCCGAGCTGACCTGGCTGGCCGGGCGGCCCGAGGCCGAACGAGGGGTTGACTTCCTGCGGCTGTGGACGGCGAAGGAGGCGGTCGGCAAGGCGCTCGGGCTCGGGTTGCGAGACGGCGGGCTGCGCCGGCTGATGCCCCCGCCCGGGCTGCCGCTGCGGCCCGTGCCGGGCGACGAGACACTGTGGGTCGGGCATCCGGAGCTGGGTGGGGATCTCGTCGCAGCGGTCGCGGTGCGCGCGGGGACGCAGGTCGACGTCGAGGTGGTGCAGGGGGCCGGTCACGGCGTGGCCGCCGACCGCAGCGCGTCGGTCGAGCGGACCAGCTTGCCGGTGGTGGTGCGGGGCAACTGGTCGAGCAGCCGCAGCACGCGGGGCCGTTTGTAGCCGGCCAACCGTTCGGCGAGAAGCTTGTCCAGAACCTCCTCGGACAGCGGGCCGTCGGGTTGCACGTACGCGGTGATGCCGTCGTCCCAGACCACCACCGCGGCGGCCACCCCGGGCAGCTCGGCGACGGTGCTCTCCACCTCGGTCAGGTCGACCTTCAGGCCGCCGACGGACACCTGCGAGTCGAGTCGGCCGCGCACGGTGACCAGGCCGGTGACCTCATCGACCGTGCCGGCGTCGCGGGTGTGCAACCAGCCGTCCGCCCAGCGCGTCGGGTCGCTCGACCCCACGTACGGCGACGCCGGGCAGGAGACCCACAACTCACCACCGGACTCGCGGACCTCGATGCCGGGGGCCGGAGCGATCGACGGTCGGTGCGATCCGTGCAGGTCGGTGCCGATCACCCCGACCTCGGTCATCCCGTACATGTTGCCCAGCGGCACCCCGTACCGGTCGGTGAAGGCGTTGGTCACCGCGGCCGGCACCAGCTCGCCGCCGGTGGTCATCCGCCGAAGCTGGGGCAGCGGGCCGGCAGGCCGGGTGGAGGCGAGCAGTCCGATGTGGAACGGTACGCCCAGCACGGTGGCCGGCGTCGGTTCGGCGTCGATCGCGGCCAGCACGGCGTCCCCGCTGAGCCGCTGCGGCGGCACCAGCTCGACGCTGGCGTGCAGGCCGTAGAGCAGCCCGCCGACCAGGCCGAGTACGTGCACCATCGACGGCAGCAGGATGATCCGCTCGCCGGGCAGCGCCACCCCGTCGATGCGGGTGTAGCGGCGCACCTCGGCGACCAGGTCGGCGGCGGTGCGACCGATCACCTTGGACGGTCCGGTGGAGCCGGAGCTGAGCTGGATCACGGCGTGGCGGCTGACCGCCGGGCGGTCGGCGTACCGGGTGATGCTCTCGGTGACGTCGACGAAGACCTTCAACGCGCCGGCGCCGGTCCGCAACGGCGCGACCACCACCTGCGGGGTGAGCCGGACCAGCGCCCGGTCCACCTCGTGGTCGGTGAGCCGGTGGTCGAGCAGGATCGCCTGCGCCCCTGCGCGCCACGTCGCGAGGAGATTCACCACGTACGCCAGGGAGGGCGGCAACCGCAGCGCGGCGGCGCCGCCGGGGCGCAGTCCGGCAGCGGCGAGCCGGTCCTGCGCGGCGGTGACGAGCCGGTGCAGGGCGGCCCGGTCGATGGGTTCGGGTAGGCGCAGACAAATGTCGGTCGGGCGGCCGGCGAACAGGACTTCGTCCACCCATCCGGGGTGGACCACCGGAGGATCTTCTGCCGCCATCGCCCGTTCACCGCCCAGCCTGAAAGAGGGCAAATATGCCCAATGTGTACGCCTGTCGGGGTGCTGCGGGGAACCATACGACGCCCACAGGACCATTGCCAGATGCAAATGGCTGGATCAGAAGAGGCGGCCAGCCGGATTGCCGACGGCCCGTTCGGCGGGCAGGATCGGGCGGGTGACTTGGCGCAGCGTCACCGAGGCATGACGCCTCGTACAACCGTCGTGCGGCCCCAGCCGGACGGCCGATGGCGTCGCGGTCACCGGGTGAGGCCGACGAGGGCGGCCAGTCGCGCCACGCTGGCGGCCGCGTGGCCGCTGTGGGCGATCTCGGCGATGAGGGTACGGGCGGCAGGCCGGTAGCGGACCTCGGCGGGCGCGATGGTGTCCGCCTCGGCCAGAGCACGCCCGGCGGCGGTGAGGTCGCCGGCCTGACGGTAGGCGCGGGCGGCGTCGATGAGATGGGCGGCCCGATGTTCGGCGGGTAGCCGACGCCAGTCGTCGCGGCGGACGGCCTCCTCGTGCAGGCACACGGCCTGGGCGGCGTCGCCGACGTACAGGGCGCTGACAAAGCGGCCCAGTCGCACGGTGGCAGGGCCGAACGCGGTGTGGTGGGAGTCATCGGTGCCCGCACGCCGGTCGGCCAGCGCGGCGGCGTGGTCGATCAGGTCGCCGGCGCGGCGGCCGTCGCCGCAGCCGGCGGCGGCCATGGCGGCCTGGAGCAGCAGCGTTCCACGTACCCCGTCGTCTGCGGCGGTGCCCGCGGCGGCGACGGCCGCGGTGAGGGCGAGGCGGTCGCGGCCCAGAGCGCGCAGCGCCTGCGCCACAGCGATCGTGGCGGCGCCGGTGCGGATGGGGTCACCGGTGGCGGCGGCGACGGCCCGGTCCGCCGCCAGCCAGGCGAGGTCCGCCTCACCGAGCTTGACGAGCACCGAAGCGGTGATCCGGTACGCGGGCGCCAGCAGACTCGCCGTGGCGTGGGCGGCGTCGAGCAGGGCGGGCAGCGCTCGCAGCAGGTGGGCATAGTGGGCGTGCTGGTAGGTGAGCCAGGCGTGCGTGACATGCCGCCCCACCTCGTCGGCGGGCACGGCGCGGGCGGGTCGTTGGTGATAGTGGGCCAGGGCGGCGCGGACCGCGTCGACGCCGTCCAGGGTGGTCGCCGCCGACGACGGTGGTGGTGGTCTGCGGGGGTCGAGCAGTTCGGCCGGGTCGAGGCGCAGCACCCGGGCGATCTCCTGGACGACGGAGTAGCGGTCCAGATTGCGCACGCCGCGCTCGACCTTGTCGACCCAGCTCTTCGACTTGCCGAGCCGGTCGGCGAGCATCTGCTGGGTCATCCGGCGACGCACCCGCCAACGGGCCACCCGCCGCCCGACCGGCTCGTCCCGCTCCCGACCGGGCCGGGTCACCGACCCTGCCCCTGCGGCAGCGCCTGGGTGGCCCGCCCACAGTGGGGACACCACCTCGATTTCACCCGGAACGCCAACAACCCGAGCAGAAACCCGGGCACCAGCCCACCACACACCAACGCCACCACTTCGGAAGCCACGAGCACCTTCACCCCTCAAGCTCGCCATCGTGTCGACCTGCTCGTCTTGACGTGTCCAGTGGACTTCGCGCAGGAGGCCGCGAGGGCAGGTGCGCTCGGTGCCTATGAGTGCCCACGTGTGCCGCAGCCACCCGATGTCCGACCGAATCGCTACTGTTCGTGTGGCGGTCGCTACATACGAAGGAGGCGGGAGGGTGGCACCCAGCGGAGAGGCGTTGACGCGGTTGTTGGCCGAGGCGGGCTGGCAGCCGGAGCAATTCGCTCGACGTCTCAACGAGTGCGCCGAGCGGCACGGGCGGGCAGAGCGGCTGCACCTCAAGACGCCGTACAAGTGGAAAAAGGGCGACGTTCCGAGAGCGCCATGGCCGTCGTTGACCTCGGCGCTGCTGTCCGAACAGTTACAGCGGACGGTTGGTCTCGACGAGCTGGGTTGGCCGAGCGACGGTTTCGAGGCCGTTGCCGCTTCGGCCGGTCTTGACCTCCCTTGGTCCGCGAGCGGGGCCTTGCGGGCGGGCGAGGTGGTGAACGAACCTGAAGGGATGACGCACCGACGGATGTTCCTCACTCTGCTCGGTTCCGCACTGACATCACCGGCGCATGAGTGGCTGATCGCCCAACCACCGCAGAACATCGCATCGACTACCGGCCGGCCCGTGTCCGGCGACGTCGTGGACCACCTGGACGCGGTGACCGCCAGCCTGCGACGAATGGACGACCACCTCGGCAGCGGCCAGACCCTGGGCCTGGTCCGGAAGCACCTCAGCACGGTGGTCGAGGTGCTGCGCGAACGCAGCTACACCGACACCGTCGGTCGACGGCTGCACGGCACCGCCGGTGAACTGCTGCGCCTCGCCGGTTGGCTCTCCTTCGACGGCGGCTACCACACGCAGGCGCAACGGTTCTGGATCGCCGGCCTCTATCAGGCCAACGCGGCTGGTGATCGCGGCCTCGGCGCGAACATCCTCGGCTTCATGTCCTGCCAGGCCAAAGATCTCGGTCAGCTCCGTCAGGCCGTGACCCTCGCGGAGACCGCGCGAGCCAGCTACCCGGCAACGAGTCCCATGGTGGGGACGATCCTCGACCTGCGGGCCGCCGAGGCGTATGCCAACAACCGGTTGGTAAGCGACACCCGGCGGGCGCTCGACACCGCGTTCGACAGGTTCAGCGACAGCCGACCGGAGCACGGCGACCCCGACTGGTCCTACTGGATCAACGAGGCGCAGGCGCACGCGCAGGCCGGCTACTGCTTCGTCAAGCTCGAAGACTGGCCGCGCGCTCGTGATCACCTGCGGGCAGCCCTGCGGCTACAGAGCGACGAGTACACCCGCGAGGGAGCACTACGAAACGCGTTGCTCGCAACCACGTACGTCCGGCAGGAGCATCCCGAACTGGACAAGGCGCTCGCCCTCGGCGACCAAGCCGTGCAGACCCTGACCGGGCAGGTCACGTCCACGAGGTGCATCAAGCATGTCCGCAACCTGGTTGGCGCGCTGACGCCCTATCGGCGCACCCCCACTGTTCGCCGGTTCTGTCAGGACGCTCGGGACCTTATAGCCTCCTGAGCGGTGCGGGACGAGTTCGGGGCGTTGAGCGGTTCGCGCTAGGTCGGCTTGATGCTGGCGAGTTGGACGCGCAACTGAACCAGCCGGTACGCCTCGGCGAAGTCAACGGCGCGGAACCCCGACCGTCCGGCCGCCGCCGACGCGGGCCACGCCCGGCACCAGGACTGCGAGGTCGACCATGGACGGGCCGTGCAGGTCGACCTCGACGTCCAACGGCAGTATCCTCATGACTCTCAGACCCTACGCGCGTGCGGAAGGATGTCGACCGCGCGTGAGCAGATCGTGCTCATAGCCGGGTGGCCCGCGTCAGGCCAGCACCGGGGTCTGGGCGTGGATGTGGAAGCGCAGCGAACGGGCGTCGGTGAAGCACTCCCGCATCGGACGCACCAGGTCCCGGTGCTCGGCAGTGCGCTCCCAGTTCTCGAAATCGGCCAGGCTCGCCCACTCACTGGTGATCAGCCACTGCTCCGGGTCGGTCGACGAGCGACACACCTGGTCCACCAGGTGCCCCGGCACACCGTCGGCGACCAGGTGGCGCACCTGCTCGTACGCGGCGAGGAACGCCTCGGTGCGCGGCACCGGCACCCGCACCAGGAACACCACCCGAGCCCGCTGTTCGGTCATCACGTCTCCCCCCTCATCGGCGCGGCCCCGCGCAGGACCAGCGCGCTGTTGAAACCGTCGAAGCCCCGCGCGCAGACCAGCGCGAGCCGGCTGCGTGGCCGTCGGTGCTCGCGCAGGAAGTCCAGCTCGCACCCGCCGGCCACCTCGTCCGGGGCGGCGGACGCGGGCAGCGTGTCGTGCGCGAAGGCGAGCAGGGCGGTGGCGACGTCCAACGCCGACCCGCCCTGGTGCGCCCGCCCGGTCAACGGCTTCTGCGTCGTCACCGGAGGCTGCCGGTCGGCGAACACGGCACGCAGCGCCTCGGCCTCGCTGCGGTCGTAGCGGGGCACGCCGAGCGCGTCGGGCAACACCACGTCGATCCCGGCCGCCGCGACGCCGGCCCGGTCCAGGGCCAGCCGCATCGCCCGCGCGTACTGCCCCACGTCGCCCGCGCTGTCCGCCGTGGTGTGCGCAGCGTCGTGGGTGGAGCCCCACCCGCTCACCTCACCGTAGATCCGCGCGCCCCGCGACAGCGCGTGCCCCAACTCCTCCACCACGAACACCGCGCCCCCCTCGGCCGGCAGGTAGCCGCTGGCCGAGGTGTCGAACGGCCGGTACGCCCGCTGCGGGTCGTCGACGTCGCTGAGCAGCCCGGAGCGCAACTGGCAGGCCAGCGCGTACGGGCTCAACGGGCACTCGGTGGCCCCGGCGATCACCACCGGCGTGCCCCGGCGTACCGCCCGGGCGGCGTGCGCCAGGCTGTCCAACCCGCCGGCGGTCTCCGCGACCAGCACCCCGCTCGGCCCCTTGAACTGGTGGTGGATGGAGAGCTGCCCGACGCTGGCGGCGTAGAACCAGGCGATCGACTGGTACGCCCCGACGGTGCGCGACGAGCCGCCCCACAGCCGTTGCAGCTCCCGCTGACCGAACAGGTTGCCGCCCGACGAGCTGGCCAGGGTCACCGCGTACCCGTACGGGTCGGGGGCCCGGTCAGGCAGACCGGCGTCGGCCAACGCGAGCCGGGTGGCGGCGAACCCGAGGTGCGTCCACCGGTCGGTCTGCACGAGTTGCCGACTGTCGGCGTACGAGTCGGCGGTGAAGTCCGGCACCTGCCCGCCGTGGCGGGTCGGGTAGCCGGCCGGGTCGAACAGGGTGATCGGACCGGTGCGGCGGGTACCGGCCAGCACGGTGCGCCAGTGCTCGTCGGCGCCGACGCCGCTGGGGGCGACCACGCCGATGCCGGTCACCACCGCCCGGGCGGTCACGCCAGCGACCCGGCCAGCCGGCGGAACACCATCGCCGACTGGAAACCGCCGAACCCGCTGCCCACCGACAACGCCACGTCCACCGGGACCTCCCGCGCCTCGTTCGGCACGTAGTCCAGGTCGCACTCCGGGTCCCGGGTGCTCCAGTTGGCCGTCGGCGGCACCAGCCCGAACTCGATGGCCAGGGCGCAGGCGGCCATCTCGATCGACCCGATCGCGCCGAGCGAGTGCCCCACCATCGACTTGATCGAGCTGATCGGCACCCGGTACGCGGACTGGCCCAGCGCCCGCTTGAACGCGGCCGTCTCGTGCCGGTCGTTCTGCCTCGTGCCCGAGCCGTGCGCGCTGATGTAGGAGACCTGCTCGGGTGCGATCCGGCCCTGTCGCAGCGCGTCGGTGACGGCGAGGCCCATCTCCAGCCCGTCCGGGCGCAGCCCGGTCATGTGGTAGCCGTTGCTGCGGCTGGCGTAGCCGGCGACCTCGCAGTAGATGTGCGCGCCGCGCCGCCGGGCGCGCCCGGCCTCCTCCAGCACCAGCACGGCCGCGCCCTCGGCCAGCACGAACCCGTGCCGGTCGGCGTCGAAGGGGCGGGAGGCGTGCGCCGGATCGTCGTTGTCCGGGCTGGTCGCCCTGATCGCGTCGAACGAGGCGACGGTGACCGGTGAGATGGGCGAGTCGGCCGCGCCGGCCAGCACCACGTCCGCCTCACCGTCCACGATCAACTGGTGGGCGTAGCCGATGGCGTCGATGCCCGAGGTGCAGCCGGTGGAGACGACCTGCGCGGGGCCGTGCAGCCCGTGCCGGCACGCCACGTCCGCGGCCAGGCTGCTGGGCACCAGTGCCTGATACAGGTACGGTCCGCCGCGCGACGCGTCGACCAGCCACCGCTGGCCGTGGTCGCTGACGGTGACGTACTCCTGTTCCAGGGCCATCGTGCCGCCCACGGCCGTGCCGAGCACCACCCCGGCCCGGTCCCGCTCGGCGTCGGTGAGCACCAGCTGCGCGTCGGCGACCGCCTCCGCGGAGCAGGCCAGCGCGAACTGCACGTACCGGTCGGCGCGGTGCCGCTCCGCATCGGTGAGTCCGGCGGCGACCGGGTCGAAGTCACACTCGGCGGCGATCTGGGAGCGGAACGGCGACGGGTCGAAGAAGCTGATCCGCCGGGTGGCCGTACGCCCCTCGGTGATGGTCTTCCAGAAGCGGTCCCGGCTGGAGCCGCCGGGGGCGACCACCCCGACGCCGGTCACCACCGTACGGCGCCCGGTCATGATCCGCCCCGCTGTTCGGCCAGTTCGGTGTCGACGTGCCCCAGCTCCGGGCGGGGTGCCAGCGGACCCAGGTGGAAGACCACCTCGGCCGGCTCGACGCCGGTGTTGCGCAGCCGGTGTCGCACGTTGACCGGTACGAACAGCGCCTCGCCGGCGGCCAGCAGGGTCGGCTGGTCGTCCAGGTCGACGGTGATCGCGCCGCGGGACACGTACAGGAACTCCTCGCTGTACGGGTGGTAGTGCTCGGCGATGCGCTCCCCCGGGGCGAGCGTCGCCACCCCGAGGAAACCGGAGGTGCTGCCGACGGTGCGGGGGCCGAGCAGCACCCGCAGCTCACCACCGCGCCGACGGTCGGCGGGTACGTCCTGCGCGGCGATCGGCCTGGTGCTCACGTCACTCATCGCCGGCCTCCGTCGACTCGTCGCCGGCCGTCGGGCCGTCCTGCTCGGCGCGCTCCCGGGCGATCCGCTCCACCCGGTCCTTGATCACCGCGAGTTGGATGACGCTGTTGGTGTTGATCCGTTCGGTCATGGCGGCGTTGTCCACCGGCGCGGTCGGCTTCATCGCGAAGTCCTGCGTCCACGTCATGCGGGTGCCGCCGGAGTCCTCCGTGTAGCGCCAGTGGATCCGCATGTACTCGAACGGCCCGGTCTCCACGCGGTGCGCCCGCACCTGGCGGCTCACCGGGTCGGCGGTGCGTTCGCTGACCCAGCTCCACGCCACCCCGTTCTCGTCGGGGTACATGGTCAGCCGGAACCGCACGGTGTGGCCGTCGCGGTGCAGGATCTCCACCACCGCGTACTCGGTGAACAGCTCGGTCCAGTTCGCCACGTCGTTGGTGACCTCCCACACCAGCGGCAGCGGCGCGTCGATGAACACGCCGTTCTCGGTGTGCCCGGGCGGGTCGGCGCGGCGGGCGACCAGGTCGGCGACCGCCGGGATGCTCAGCTGCCCGGCCTGCTCGGGGATCGCCACCTGCCACCGGTCGGCGACGACCGCGGACAACTCCAGCAGGGCCAGCGAGTCCATGCCCAGTTCCTCCAGCGACGCGGCGGGCGCCCGCGCCGCGACGTCGGCGTCGAGTCCGCAGTGCGCCACCAGGATGTCGGTGATCTCGGCGGTCAGCGGTCGACCATGGGTGACGGTCATCGGTTCCTCCGGTTGGGTACGTCGGGCTCCGCGGCGGGCGCGGGGCGGGGTGCGGGGGTGGGCGTCGAGCGCTGCGCGGGCACCGGTCCGGGCGCGGCGAGCAGGCGGTCGACCAGGCCGGTGGTGTAGCGGCCCTTGCGGAAGGCGGCGTCGTCGAGCACCCGCCGGACGAACGGGATGGTGGTGCGCACGCCCGGCCCGGCGATGTCGAACTCCTCCAGGGCGCGTTCGAGCCGGTTGAGCGCCAACTCCCGGTCGGGCGCCCAGACGATCACCTTGGCCAGCAGCGAGTCGTACCAGGGGCCGACCAGGTAGCCGGCACTGGCGTGGGTGTCGACCCGGGTGAACGGGCCGCCGGGCGGGGTGAACCGCTCCAACCGGCCGGGGGTCGGTGCGAAGCCGCGTTCGGGGTCCTCGGTGTTGACCCGGCATTCCACGGCGACGCCGTGCAGGCGGATCTCCTCCTGCCGCCAGCGCAGCGGCACCCCGGCGGCGATGTGCAGCTGCTCGTGCACCAGGTCGATGCCGGTGACCATCTCGGTGACCGGGTGCTCCACCTGGATCCGACAGTTGATCTCCAGGAAGTGGAACCGTTCCTCGGCGTCGACCAGGAACTCCAGCGTGCCCGCGCCGACGAAGCCGACCTCGAGCGCGCCGCGCAGCGCGGTGTCCGCGATGGCGTCGAGGACACCGGTGGGCAGCGCCGGCGCGGGCGCTTCCTCCACCAGCTTCTGGTGCCGGCGTTGCACCGAGCAGTCCCGGGTGCCCAGGTGCACGCCGTTGCCGTGCGAGTCGCAGAGCACCTGCACCTCGACGTGCCGGGCCTCGGTGAGGTACCGCTCGACGTACACCCGGTCGTCGCCGAACGCGGCCTGCGCGGCGGCGCGGGTGCGGGCGTACACCCGGGGTAGCTCGTCCGGGGTATGCGCGACGGCCATTCCCCGGCCGCCGCCCCCGGCGGCGGCCTTCACGATCACCGGGTAGCCGACGGCGTCGGCCACCTCGGTCGCCGCCGCGACGGTCGGCACCGGCGCGACGCTGCCCGCCGGTAGCGGCAGGCCGGCGCGGCTCATCAGGGCGCGCGCCGAGGATTTGTCGGCCAGCGCCGCCATCACCGCCGGTGGTGGGCCGATGAAGGTCAGCCCGTTGTCGGCGCAGATCTCGGCGAAGTCGGCGTCCTCGGAGAGGAACCCGTAGCCGGGGTGCACGGCCTGCGCGCCCACCTGCCGGGCCGCCTCGACGATGGCGGCGGCGTTGAGGTAGCTGCGCCGGCTCGACTCCGGTCCGATCCGGACGGCCTGGTCGGCGAGGCGGACCACCGCCGAATCGGCGTCGGCGGCGGAGTAGACCACCGCCGTGCGGACGCCCAGCTCCCGGCAGGCCCGCAGCACCCGCAGCGCGATCTCGCCCCGGTTGGCGATCAGCACGGTCTCGAACATGGTCACCCACCCGCCGTCAGGCCGGTTCGAGTTCGAGCAGCGGCTGGTCGTACTCGACCGGGTGGCCGTCCTCGACGAGGATCGCGGACACCCGGCCGGCGCGGTCGGCGACGACCTCGTTCATCAGCTTCATCGCCTCGACGATGGCGATCGGCTGGCCCGGCCGGACCAGGTCGCCCACCGCGACGAACGGCGCCGCGCCGGGCTCCGGCGCCCGGTAGAAGGTGCCGACGATCGGCGCCCGCACCGTCGCGCGGCCGGGTACCGGCGGCCGGATCAGCGCCGCCGGCGGGCCGGGCGCCGTCGCGACCGGCGGTGCCGGCGCCGCCCGCACCGGCGGCGGATCCGGGGGTACGTCGGGTCGCGTCGCCTCGGCGGGGTGCCACTCCACCTCCAGCACCGCCGACCCGCTGCGCAGCCGGATCCGGCGCACCGGCCCGGTCAGCTCGGCGACGAGCTGCCGTGCCTGCCGGCGCAGCCCGGCCAACACCTCCTCGTCGCCGATCGTCTCGTCGGGCCGCTGCGCGTCGAGCCGCGTCCCGCCGTGCCCGTTCGTCGACACCGCCTGGTCGCTGGCGGTCACCGGACACCCGCCCGGGAGAGGCCGCGCGCCGCGCCGAAGCGACGGAAGCGCTGCCGGCGGCGGCGGACCAGGGTCGCGGTCGGAACGTCCAGCAGGGGCAGCAGGTTCGCCAGCAGGGCGGCGCGCAGCAGGCGCGCCGTCTCCGCCGGGTCGTGGTGCGCGGCCGGTGCCGGCTCCGGCACGACCTCGTCGATCACCCCGAGCCGGTGCAGGTCGGGTGCGGTCAGCCGCAGCGCGCGGGCGGCCTGCGGCGCGGCGGACCGGTCCGGCCAGAGGATGGCGGCGCAGCCCTCCGGGCTGATCACCGAGTAGATGGCGTTGCGCAGCATCAGCACCCGGTCGGCGACGGCGAGGGCCAACGCGCCACCACTGCCACCCTCACCGGTGATCACCGCGAGCACCGGGGTGGGCAGCATGGTGAGGGTGAGGATGTTCTCCGCGATGGCCGCCGCCTGACCCTGTTCCTCGGCGCCCACGCCCGGGTCGGCGCCCGGGGTGTCGACGAGGGTGACCACCGGCAGGCCGAGCCGGGCGGCGAGGCGCATCAGCCGCAGCGCCTTGCGGTGCCCGGCCGGGCTGGCCATGCCGAAGTTGCGCGCCACGAGTTCGGCGGTGGTGTGCCCCTTCTGGTGGCCGATCACCATCAGGTGCCGCCCGTCCAGCCGGGCCACGCCTCCGACGACGGCCGGACAGTCCGCAGCGAGCCGGTCGCCGTGCAGTTCCACGAAGCCGTCGAAGACCGAGTCGAGGTAGTCCAGCGTGGTCGGTCGGCCCGGATGGCGGGCGACCCGCACGGTGTCCCACGCGTCACGATCCGCCGGGGCGTCCCCCGCCGGCGGCGGCACGACGACGGGGTCGTCGGCGGGGCGTTCGCGGCGCGCCGCCACGTCCTGGCGCGGTACGGCCGGGCGGGGCGGGCGGCCGGAGCCGGTCGCGGCGAGCAACGCGACGAGGCGTCCCCGCAGCGACCGGCGCTGCACCACCATGTCGACCTGGCCGTGGCGCAGCAGGAAGTCGGCGGTCTGGAAACCCTCCGGCAACGCCCGGCCGGTGACCTGGCGGATCACCCGGGGCCCGGCGAAGCCCATCCGGGCGCCGCTCTCGGCGAGCACCAGGTCGGTGTTGGTGGCGAACGACGCCGCCACCCCGCCGTAGGTCGGATCGGTGAGCACGCTGACGGTGAGCACACCCGCCTCGCGCAGGGCCGCGATGGCCTGGCTGACCGTGGCCATCTGCATCAGCGACAGGGCGCCCTCCTGCATCCGCGCCCCGCCGGAGGCGGTGACCAGGATGAGGGGAACGCCGTCGTCCAGGGCCCGTTCGGCGGCCTGGGTGATCAGCTCCCCCACGGCGCAGCCGAGGCTGCCGCCGAGGAAGCGGAAGTCCATCACCGCGAGCACGGCCGGGTGCCCGCCGATGGTGGCGGTGCCGCAGACGACCGCCTCGGACAGGCCGGTGCTGGCCCGCGCGGCGCTGAGCCGGTGCGGGTACGGCAGCACGTCGACGAAGTCGATCGGATCCGCCTCGGGCAGCCGGTCGGGCAGCGGACGCAGTGATCCCGGGTCGACGAGTTGGCGAAGACGTTCCGGGGCGCCGAGCCGGGTGTGCGCGCCGCACTCCGGGCAGACGTCGAGGTTGCGCCGCAGCCGCTTGCGGTAGAGCAGGCTGGAGCAGCCGGCGCAGCGCGACCAGAGCGCCTCTCGCGGCGCGGTCGCGGTCACGGCCGCCGCCCGGCGTCGGCGGCGTCGAACCGGTAGAAGCACCGCGCCATGGCGTCGCGCGGCGAGCGCCACGTCGGCAGGTACGGCGAGACGTAGGGTCGCAGCCGGTCACTGACCCGGATGAACTCGGGATGGCCACGGGCGGCCTCCACCGCGCCCTGCGCCGGCTGGTCGGTCTCGAGCAGGTGCACGTAGAGGTCGTGCAGCCGGTACAGCGAGCGGTGCCGGACGCCGACCAGGCGCGGCAGCTCCGTCGCGTCCGACTCGGCGAAGATCTCGGCGACCCGCTCCTCGGCGGTCGGGACCACCTTCGCGACGATCAGCGATCGGTCCATGGCTGGGCCTCCCCCCACGGCGTCCGGGCCGGCGGCGGGTGGCCCCGGACGCGCTGGACGACTGCCGACACGATGCGGGAGTCCTCGTCACAGCGGCGTCACCACGCCGGGTCGGTCGGCGACGCTGTTTGGTGACGCTGCGTTGACGCAACCTGTGCATCAGCTATGCGCCCGCTCCATCTGACACGAGAAACTGCGTGCGTTTGTGCAGTTCAGAAGCGATCTCATGGTTGACCGTCACGAATAGAAGGTCCACCGAGCCGTTGACTCACCGTGACCGCTATTGATAATCTTCACCGTGGTAAGCCCGGCCGCCCCGGCGGGCGGGGCCGCGCCCGTACGGCCGTGGTCGCACCCCGCCGGTGAGGTCGACAGTGGCGTCACGGGCAGCCGATCCGGGACACAGCAGACAGTCGGGACGAGCGTTCCGCAGGGGGTGCCGCCGTGACCGCTGATCCGTCCGTGCCGACCGCCGGAGACCCGCCGGAGAGCGACGTCGCACTGCACCTGCTCGGCGGTTTCCGACTGCTACGTGGCACCGCGCCCGTCGTGGTGCCACGCGGGCTGCAACGGGTGATCGCGCTGATCGGGCTGCGCCCCGGCGCCACCCGCAGCCAGCTCGCCGGACTGCTCTGGCCCGACGCCTCCGAGGAGCGCGCCCTGTCATCGCTGCGCACCGCCCTGTGGCGGCTGCGGCAGGACCCGTGCTGCCCGATGACCGTGGCCGGTGACACCGTACGCCTGGGCCCCGCCGTCCGCCTCGACGTGGACGAACTGGTCGGTACGGCCGCCCGGGTCCGCGACGGCGACGACCCGTGCACCGCCCGGGCCCTCGCCGCCGGCCGACACGATCTGCTGCCCGGCTGGTACGACGACTGGGTGTTGCTCGACCGGGAGCGGCTGCGCCAACTGCGCCTGCACATGCTGGAGCAGGTGGCCGGGCAGCACCTCGCCGCGGGCCGGCACGGCGAGGCCCTCGAAGCAGCGCTGGAGGCGATGGCCGCCGAGCCGCTACGCGAGACCCCGCACCGGCTGGTGGTGCGCATCCACCTCGCCGAAGGCAACGCGTTCGAGGCCGTGCACGCCTTCTACGTCTACCGCGACCTGCTGCGCCGGGAACTGCGCCTGGAGCCCAGCCCGGCGATGAGCGCCCTGCTCGACGACACACTCGCCCCGATCCGCCAGGCCACCCGAGGGTCCGTCGACCGTCCGTCACCGGCCGGTCGGCACACGTGACGGTGACGTGACAGGCGCTGCGGCACGGTGGGCGCACAGAGCACGTGGCCGCCGATCCCGAGGATCGGATCAGCCACCGGCGGAAGGGGTCCCATGAGTCGTCTACTGATCGTCAGCCGGATCATCCCGGGCGCGGAGGGGCGGGTCGCGCAGATCTTCGCCGAATCCGACGCCACCGAACTACCCGGCCTGACCGGTGTCACGCACCGGTCCCTGTACTGCCTACACGACCTGTACGTCCACCTGATGGAGACCTCCGACGTCGACCCGGACGCGCTCGCCGCCGCCCGCAACCACCCGCTCTTCCAACAGGTCAACGAACGACTCTCGGCGCACACCTCGCCGTACCTGCCGACCTGGCGCTCCCCCCGCGACGCGATCGCGGGCTGCTTCTACCGGTGGGACGCCGCCGACGCGCCCGCGGCGCACCCGGCCGGCTGACATGTCCAGCGCGCCGCACGTCCTGATCATCGGCGCCGGCACCGGCGGCCTGTGCCTGGCACACGGGCTGCGGCGCGCCGGGATCAGCGTTGCCGTCTACGAACGGCACCGCCACCGCGCCGAAGGGCTGCTCGGCTACCGGGTGGGCATCGGCCCCACCGGCAGCCGGGCGCTGCGCGAATGCCTTCCACCCGAGCTGTTCGCCACCTTCCTGGCCACCTGCGCCCGACCGCCGCGCTACTTCAACGTCGTCACGCAGGGGCTGCGCCAGACCGCCTCATTCGAACTGCGGCCGGACGCCGAACCGGAGCACACCGAGCACTCGGTGGCCCGGATGGTGCTGCGCCAGGTCCTGCTGACCGGCCTGACCGACGTGGTGCACTTCGACAAGACCTTCATCCGGTACGAGCAACGCGACGACGGCACGGTCACCGCCCACTTCGCCGACGGCAGCAGCGCCACCGGCAACCTGCTGGTGGCGGCGGACGGCACCCACTCCGCCGTACGACACCAGTACCTGCCGCACGCCGTCACCCGCGACGCGGGCACCATCAACATCGCCACCCGGATCCCGCTGACCGCGCACACCCGCGACCTCGTCCCGGAGCGGGTCCGCCAGGGCATCTCGCTGATCTTCGGCGCCGGCGGGACGATGGGTGTGCTGCACGTGATGGAGTTCCGGTGGGACACCGAGCGGGCGATCAAGCCGGGCGTCAGCGACGCCGACGCCGACCTGCTGCGGGACTGGCCCGGCCTCGCCCACGACACCACCACCGACAACATCAACCTGATCATCTGGAGCGCCGCCCGCCGGTTCCCGGCCGACGTCATGCAGCGCCGCGGCGAGGACCTGAAGCGCGTCGCCCTGGACCTCACACCGAACTGGCATCCGCACCTGCGCGAGCTGTTCACCCTGAGCGACCCGGACAGCGCCCTGCCGATCAGGGTGACCACGTCCGAACCGGTGCCACCGTGGAAGAGCAGCACCGTCACCCTGCTCGGCGACGCCATCCACACCATGACACCGGGACGTGG
This sequence comes from Micromonospora sp. NPDC050695, assembly GCF_040654415.1. NCBI lineage: Bacteria > Bacillati > Actinomycetota > Actinomycetes > Micromonosporales > Micromonosporaceae > Micromonospora > Micromonospora sp. NPDC050695. Next base: position 58,929 of record NZ_JBFAHZ010000013.1, on the reverse strand, counting down.
CGTGGGCGCGAACACCGCGCTGCGCGACGCCCGCCTGCTCTGTCAGCAGCTCGTCCACGCCGCCGCCGGAGACAAGACGCTGGTGCAGGCGGTGGCCGACTACGAGGCGGTGATGGTGCCGTACGGCTTCGCGCGGGTCACCGAATCGCTGAACCGCAGCGGCACCAGCGGCGAGGACCGGATGTACCGACCGGTGGTGGGCCGGCTCGCGCTGCTCGGCGCACGCGGTTACTTCGGGGTGACCAGCCGGGTGCCCCGGCTACGTCGCCGCTTCGTCGACGACTTCCACACCTACGAGGGCGACCAGGACTGACCCGGCGTCACCGACCCGGGCCCGCATCCACTGCCGGGCCCGGGTTTCCTCGTGTCCGGCGCGACGCTGCGTCACCCGTCGGGCACCCGGCGCGGTGACCGTCCCACCCGTGCCGCTGCCAGGCAGTCCTCTCTGTCGTCGTCATGACGCATGTGCGAAGCTGCGGCGAGTTTTTCTCGTGACTTTTCCGACGATGTGAGAGGGAGGTTCGCCGTGGCGTGGTCTATCGGACACTCGCTGATAGTGGTCCTGGCACTGTTGCTCGGCGTGGCGGCCGGGTGGTTGCTGCGCAGCCGGCGGGACAGCGGGCACAGTCCGTCGATCGTGGACGGTGATCCCGTCGTCGGCCTGGCCGACATCGCCACGCCGGCACCGCCGGCCACCACCGACGAGGCCCGCCCGGCGGCGACCATCGACCCGACGCCGACCGCCATCACCGACGAGCCGACGCCGGTCGACACCGTCAGCGCGCCGGCCGCGGTGACCACGCCGGACCGTCCCGCACCGGCGGACGCCGACACCACCGTCGACCCGGCCGACATGGCGCTGACCGAAGCGCCGCCGCCCGTACCCGCCGTCGACCCGGCCGACGCCACCGAGACCGCCGCGGCACCGGCACCCGAGCCGCTCGCGGCCGAGGAGCAGGCCGCCCCGGCCAGGGTCATCGCCCCCCGCCCGCCGGCGGACGACATCCCGTCCACCGACGCCCCGCACGCCGAGGCCACGCCCGTCGACACCACGCCCGTCGACACCACCCCGGCCGACACCACGCCGGCCGACACCATGCCGGCCGACACCATGCCGGTCGACACCACGCCGGCCGACACCACCCCGGGCGAGGTTGCTCCGGCCGACACCACGCCGGCCGAGGACGCTCCGGCCGACACCACGCCGGCCGAGGACGCTCCGGCCCACGCCATCGACGCCGAGCCCACGCCGGCCGAGGACGAGGGCAGCCCGGCCGTGGCCAGGGCGACCGACCCGACGCCGACGGCCGGCGCGGCGCCGGACGCCGACACGGAGCCGGTGCCGGCCACCCCGCCGGTACGTCCGCACTCCGACACCGTGCCCGACAGCACGGAGGTCGACTCGTCCAGCCCGGCCGACGACTTCCGCCGGATCCAGGGGGTCGGGCCAAAGATGGCGGCCGCGCTGCAGGCCGCCGGTGTGCGCACCTACGGCCAGCTCGGTGAGCTGGACGAGCCGGCGCTGCGGGACCTGATCCGTGCCGCCGGACTGCGTGCCGCGCCCGCACTGGCCACCTGGCCGCAGCAGGCCCGTGTGCTGGCCGGCGCCGGTGACGAGGCCGTCGCCGTGCTGCCCGACCCGGGCCAGGGCTGAGCAAGGACGATCGAGCCCCCGGCGGCCGTCGAACGCGACGGTCGGCCGGGGGCTCGGCCGTTGTCGGCGCACCGACCGAGCACCGGCGTGATCGACCCGCCGTCGCGGAAACCGCGCGCCATCGACCCGACCGGGACACCCCTACCGTCCGGGTACCGCGAGTCGATCATCCCCGGTCGGGAGAAAACCGGACGAAGCACGGGTGACGCCGAACGGTGCTCGCTACCGTCGGTCGAGGGTGGGCCGGACGGTCCGCCGCGTCGACCGGCACCTCAGGAGCGACCCGTGCAACTCGCCGCGCCGGAGCCCGGGTCCCCGAGGTCCCAACCCCCGGTCCGCGACCCGGAGGCCCCGCGCCGGGTGACACTGCTCGAACTCTTCTTCGACCTGGTGTACGTGGTGGCCCTCGCGCTCATCTCGCGGGGCATGGTCGAACAGCTCGACTGGCACCGAGCCGGGCAGGCACTGATCATGCTGGCCGCCGTCTGGTGGACCTGGACGATCACCACCCTGGTCACCGACCTGTACAACCCGGCCCGTACCGAGATCAAACTGCTGATCAGTGCCGTGATGTTCGGAGCGCTGCTGATGACCACGGCGATCCCGGAGGCGTTCAACGACCGAGGGCTCGTCTTCGCCGGCACCTACGTGGCGATCCACCTGGGACGCGGGCTGTTCCTCATGCCGGCCGTACGCCGCGAACCGCAGACCCAGCGTCGAGCGGCGCGCATCTTCGTCTGGTTCGTGGTGTCGGCGATCCCCTGGATCATCGGGGCGTTCGTCAGCGGGGACGCCCGGATCATCTGCTGGGCCATCGCGCTCGCCATCGACTACATCGGATTCCGGCTCGCGTACCCGGTGCCGGGGCTCGGGGTGGTGCCGGAGAAGCAGCGCAACGTGACCGCCGAGCACCTTTCCGAGCGCTACCAGCAGTTCTTCATCATCGCTCTCGGCGACGCCATCCTGACCATCGGCACCATGTTCAGCATGGAGCACAACGAGGCGGAGAACATCGGCGCCTTCGCGGTGGCGTTCCTGACCACCCTGTTGCTCTGGCGGATCTACGTGCACAAGTCCGGCCAACTGCTGCCGCAGGCCATCCAGGCGGCCCAGTCGCCGAGCAAGTTCCTGTTCAGCGCGCCGTACACCCATCTGTTGATGATCTCCGGCGTGGTGACCACGGCCTCGGGCTTCCACCTGGTGCTGCACGAACCGACCGGCCGGACGCCGCCGGCCTGGCTGGCGGTCATCCTCGGCGGCCCGGCCCTGTTCCTGGCCGGCCGGGCCTCCTTCGAGTACGAGGTGTTCAGCCGGGTGTCGTGGTCCCGGCCCGGCGGCGTGCTGGCCCTGCTGACTATCGCGCCCGGCGTTCTCTACCTGCCGCCGTTGTTCGCCTCCCTGGGCGCCATGCTGGTGCTCGCCGGCGTCGCCTACGCCGATTTCCGCCGCAGTCACGGCAAGCCGCCGGAGATGCCGGCCCCGCCGCACTGACACCGCCCGGCCGGCTCAGCGGGGCGTCGGCCCGGCCAGCAGCCGCCCGGCGTCCGGCACGTACGGCTCGACGCCGAGGCCGGTGAGCAGTTGGTGCACGGTGGCGGTGGCCGCCGTGAGCACCGGACGACCGAGGCGCGCCTCGACCTGCGGCACCGCCGCCAGCGACGGCAGCTGCACGCAGGCGGACAACACCACGGCGTCCACGTCGGTGACGTCCAGCCGCTCGGCCAGCTCCAGCAGTCGGGAGGTCGGGATCCGGCCCACGGCGACGTTGTCCGGCTCGCTGAGGCTCACCGCCTCGGTCACCGTGACGCCGTACCCGGCGAGGTACGCGACGACGGTCGCCGTCAACGGCGGCAGGTAGGGCGCGATCAGCGCCACCCGCCGGGCGCCCAGCGCCCGCAGTCCGGCGACGAGGGCGCCCGCACTGGTCACCACCGGCATGCCGTGCCCGGCCCGACCGGCGGCGCGACCCAACCGCAGCTCGGCCCGCTCGTGCGCGCCGGCGCCCGCGCACATCACCGCCACCAGGCAGGCGTACGCGAGCACGTCGCAGCGCGCATCGGCCAGCTCGGCGGCGCACCGCACGGCGGACCGGTTCATCCGGGCCAGCTCGTCGGGAGTCACCTGGTGCAGCCGCACCCGACTGGCGTGGGTGGTGAAGTGGACCGTCGGGTCGACCGTCTCGCGCCGGCGCAGCATCGCCGGGATCTCGGTCTCCATGGTGGTGTTCGAGCTGGGCACCACCAGGCCGATCCGGTAACCGGTCACACCAGCGCCCCCGCGTACCCCCGCACCTGCAACCGCCGACCGGCGGTGCCACCGAGACGCACCTGGAGGCCGAGCGGCGCGGCGGCCCGGCGGACCTCGTCCAGGTGCAGCGACCCGTGCCGGTCGACGGTGAGCACCGGCGGCTCCTCCAGCTCGCCGACGGGCGCGTGGAAGGAGAGCAGGGTGACCGAGGTGGTGAGGTAACCGGGGTAGGCGGCGCGGGCCGCGGCCTCGTCGGGGTGGGCGAGCACCACCAGGTCGTCGAGGTGCGCGAAGTCGGCGGCGAGGGCGCCCGCCTTCCAGTGCGCCGGCTCCTCGGCCGCGCCGGTGAGGTGCCGGGACCGGTTCGCCGAGGTGATGTAGAGGTGGTCCGACCCCGTCTCGGCGAGCGCCCGCTCGAAGAAGGCGTTGGACGGGCAGGTCAACCCGGGGGCGATCACCTGGGTGGTCCGCAGGCCCTCGTCGACCTGGGTGAGGTGCTCCGGCAACCGGTCCGCCGCCGGCCCGCGGAAGCCGAACGGCCCCGCGCCGTACAGCGCGTCCATCAGCGCACGCACCCGACCGGCCGGCAGCCGGGGCGAGATCCGCGACCAGTCGAACATCCCCGGGATCCGGCCGACCGCCGTGGTGATGCTGCCGACCTGCTGGATGGGACGACCCTTGGCCAGGTTGACCCGGCGGACCGTGGCCGCGTCCGGGCGGGTGACGATGACGTAGAAGTTGGCGAACGCCGCCGCGACGACCGCGCCGCGGGCGAGCGCACGGGCCGCGACCGCGACGTCCTCGGAGCGGTCGATGTACAGGGGCGGTGTCGGGGCGTCCATGAGTCCTCCTCGGCGGGGCCGTGAGGCAGTTCTACGTCCGGCGACCCGTACCAGGGCAGGGTCGGTCGTCGATCCGATAGCCGGCCCGTGCTACCCGGTGCGGGTGGCCGATGTCCGGGCGGTACCGACGGCGGCTGACACCGGCCGGACGGACGATCCGTGGGCCGACCCCGACAACCGTTTGGCCGCTCCCACGGATGGGGTACAACGCCTGCACCTCAGTTCTCACCACATTTCTCAGGAGGCAGCGATGCGCGGCACCTCGATACTCGGAGTCATCGTCGTGATCTGGCTGGTGATCGGCGCGATCGCCGGCGGCCAGCGCGGCTACTACAGCGGCGACGACACCAACTGCGCCGAGGCCGGTACGATCCTGGTCACCATCGTGGCCGGGCCCTTGAACTACATCGGCGCCAACCCCAAGGTCGACTGCAAGCTGCCCGAGCCGTCCAAGTAGGACGACCGTACGACGGCCCGTGCCCCCGGTCGGGGCACGGGCCGTTGTGCGTCCGGTGCGGCCGCTCAGGTGTGGTAGACGACCAGGGCGCAACGGCCGCTGCCGTCGTCGGGGTGGGCGTAGCCCAGACAGACCCAGACCTCCGTCCAGCGGTACTGGGTGCCGCCGCTGGACTCCCAGTTCAGCTCGGCGGGCAGGCTGGTGGAGGTGTCGTCGACGGCGATCGGACCGGTGTACCGCGTCGACCAGTAGACGTAGGCGCGGGCGGCGTACCCGTCGGCCTTGCGGTCCCGCATGAAGTTGTAGTCGTACCAGTCGAGCCAGGCGTGGCCGGTGCTGTCGATACAGATGCTCGCGCCCGCGGTGGCTCCGGCCCCGCCGGTCGGGCTGCTGACGGTGTTTTCGCCGTACTTGCACAGAGCCGCCTGGGCCGGTGACGCGGCGGTGAGGGCCACGCCGCCCCCGAGGACGGCTGCCACGACCACGGCGGCGGCACGGCGGAACAGTCTGTTGGTCATCCGTACTCCCCTGTTGGCTCTGCCGCGGCCGGTCCGGCCGCCGACATCGGTTCGGTGCGACGTCGCACAGGGCGGGGCGAAGCCGTCGTGGTTCGCTGCGCGCCGCACGGTGCCCGGCCGACGGGAGAAGTCTTGGGGCCCGACGGCGGCCGGCGGAAGGGGTGCTCCCGTTCGGCACGGGCGCTCGGGTGTTCGGCCTGGTCACCCACCTGTTCGGATCTGGTCGGGACGGCCGGGCGCGGGCACCGCACACCCCGTACAGCGTCCTAGGAGGCTGGTTTGCGCATCCCGGATCGCGTTCGACCTGCTGAGCGTCCGTGAACACGGCGCCCGCCCGCCCGGACGATCGTCCGGGCGGGCGGGCGCGCTCAGGATGGATCCGTGCGCGGGTCGACGGTCAGCGGAAGCAGTGCGCGATCGGTACCGCGCTGCCCTCGCAGTTCGTCGGCTCGTTCTCGACGACCACGCTCTCGTCGTCGAGCTTGACCTGGGCGTGCTCGGCGAAGATGCCGCCGGGCTTCACCGAGGCCGCGTTGCCGGTGACCTTGCTGGTGTAGATCGCCACCGAGCCCGCAGCGGCGTAGACGCCGCCACCCTTGGACGTCGCGCCGACCGCCTCGTTGCCGGTCACGTCACTGCCCCGGACCAGCAGGTTCGCCTTCTCGGCGTAGATGCCGCCGCCGACGCCGTGGGTGGTGTTGCCCTCCACCACGCTGTCGTCCAGCGGCGTCAGGCCCTTCACGGTCGAGATGCCACCGCCGTTGACGGTGGAGGTGTTACCGCGGATGGTCATGGTGCGCATGACCAGCACGGCGTCGGAGTTCGCGGCGCCGCCGCCGACCTGGGCGGTGTTGTCCAGCAGCTCCGTGTCGGAGACCTTGGTACGCGCCGAGAAGCTGGCCAACCCGCCGCCCTGGGCCGCGCTGTTCTGCCGGAAGCTGGTGCTCTCCACGTCCGCCGCGCCCCGGTAGTTGCCGAGCCCACCGCCGTACGCGTTGGCGCTGTTGTGGTGGAACTCGGAGCGCTTCAGCGTCAGCACGCCGCCGTTGAGCAGGCCCCCGCCCTTGCCCGCGGCGCCGGAGGCGCTGTTGCCGACGAACGTGGAGTCGGTCACCACCATGTTCCCGTCGTTGAAGATCCCGCCGCCGCCACCCTCCGGGGACAGCGAGGTGCTCTGCGTGACGGTGACCCGCTCCACCACAGCGGTAGCGCCGTGCACCACGTGCACGCTGCCACCCTCGATGGCCGAGCGACCGTTGTGCAGTTCCATGTCGCGCAGGGTCAGCTCGCCACCGTCGCGGACGGTGAAGAAGCGGAAGGCGGCGGCCTGGGCGTCGCGGGCGATGGTGGCGCCCGCGCCGTCGATGGTGATGGGCTGGTAGATCACCGGCAGGCCGGCGGTGTCGTCGGCCGGGTTGTGCGGGGGCGCGTCGGCGTCACCGGGGGTCTCCGCGGCGTCGGCCGCCTCCCGCGCGTCGCGGATCCCGCCGTCGTACTGGTCGGTCTCGTGGAACGCCTCGGTGAGGACGTAGCGGCACTTGGGGGCGAGCCGCAGCTCCGCGCCGCCCTCGGCGTTGGCCGCGACCAGCGCCGCGATCAGCTTCGCCGAGTCGCACGGCACCGCCACGACGCCCCGCTTGCCGGTGCCCGGGGTGTCCGGGCGGGCGCGCTCGGCGTCGTCACGGTCACGCTGCGGATCGCGCCGGTCGTCGTCGTCCCGGGCCGCCGCGCTCAGCCGAGCCAGTCCCGGGAGGGAGAGGTCACGGTCGGCGGCGGCGGCGACGCCGGCCACGCCGGCCGCACCCGCGACCAGACTCCCGGCCAGCAAGCCGCCGGCTAAGACCCATCGGGACCGCCGCCTGGGTCGGGTCGCGCGGTCTCCCCTTCGGTACGTGGACATCAAGGTGCCTGCCTTCCTGCCTGCCTGCCTGACGTGACCGCGCCGATCCGGGCGCGGGGGGCTCGACGTGCCGCCGACCACCAAACGTCACGATAGGGCCGCGATACGGACAGGAAGGTGTGAACGTGAATAGTGCTGCTATTCATCTTTAACCGGGTCAGACACCGCAGTCATCGGTCAACCGCCGACGTGGATGCCGGGCCGGCGCAGCGGATCCCGCTCGGTACGGCGCAGGATCTCCCGCACCACCGGCGGGGTGTCGCCCCGGCCGAGGATGAGGTAGCGCAGCAGGTGCGCGATGGGACTTCCCTCGGACCACTCGAAGTGCGCGTGCGGCCGGACCCCGGTCGCGTCGCGCAGGGCGAGGAGGATCGCCGCGATCGCGTTGGGCGCCGCCGGGCTGCTGGCCCGCAGCACCCGGAAGCCGCCCACCCCGACCCCGTGCACCCGCAACACCTGACTGAACTCCGACGGGTCGACCACATCGATCTCCAGGAACAGCACGTCGGCCGCGCCGGGCACCGGGTTCATCCCCCGCTGCGCCCGCTCCTTGACGGTGTACTCCTTCACCGAGCCGCTCTGCCGCTTGTTCGCGATGAGGTGCAACTGCCCGTCATGTGCCAGCGACTCGGTGATGAACCGGCGGGCCGGCTCGTCGAACTCGATGCGCTCGGCACGCAGCTCGGTGGTCCGGGTGACCCGCGAGACCAGCGACACCGCGATGATGCCGAGGATGAACAACGCCGAGATCGTGATCCCGTCCGGTTGCTCGATGACGTTCTCCAGCAGCGCATACAGCAGCACCAGGGTCAGCACGGTGAAGCCGATCGCGGCGGCGCGCTGGCGGTGCCGGGCCGCGGAGATGGTCACCGCCACCGCCCCGGACACCATCATCGCCAGGATGCCGGTCGCGTACGCCCCGGCCTGGGCGTTGACGTCGGCCCGGAAGGCGATCGTGATGGCGACGCTGACCACGGTGTAGACGATGACCACCGGCCGCACGGCGCGCGCCCACTCCGGCGCCATCCCGTACGACGGCAGGTAGCGCGGCACGATGTTGATCAGTCCGGCCATCGCCGAGGCGCCGGCGAACCAGAGGATGAGCACGCTGCTCACGTCGTAGACGGTGCCGAACACCTCGCCGAGGTTGGTGTGCGCGAGGAAGGCCAACGCCCGACCGTTCGCCGCGCCGCCCGGCCGGAACTCCTGCGCCGGGATGAGCGTCGTCGTCACGAACGTGGTCGAGACCAGGTACACCGACATGATCAACGCGGCGGTGGTGAGCAGCCGGCGGGTGTTGCGGATCCGGGCCGCCAGCCGGGCCGGCTTGTCCGGCCCGTCGGCCGACACCAGGGGCATCATGCTGACCCCCGTCTCGAACCCGGACAGGCCCAGCACCAGCAGCGGGAACGCCAGCACGGCCGTGAGCAGCACGTGGCCCGGCCCGGCGCCGCCGCTGGTCAGCGCGGCGGTCCAGTCCGACACGATCCGCGGGTCGGCGGCGATCCGGAGCACCGCGTCCGCCACGATCACCGCGTTGAGCAGCAGAAAGACGGCGACCAGTGGGATGGCCACCACCACCGCCTCGCGGAAGCCGAGCAGGAACACCCCGCCGAGGACGAGCAGCAGCACGACGGTGACCACGACCGGGACGGCGGAACCGTGCAGGGCGTCGGGCAGGTACGGATTCTCCAACAGGTGCACGGTGGCGTCGGCCGAGGAGAGGGTGATCGTGATGATCCAGGACGTCGCCACGAACCCGAGCAGGACGAGCACGAAGATCTTGCCCCGCCAGAACGGCAGCAACCGCTCCAGCATCGCCACCGACCCCTGCCCGTGCGGACTCTCCTGCGCCACCCGCCGGTACATCGGCAGCATGCCGAACAGGGTGAGCGCGACGATCAACAGGGTCGCCAGCGGCGACAACGCCCCGGCGGCGACCGCCGCGATGCCCGGCAGGTACGACAGGGTGGAGAAGTAGTCCACGCCGGTCAGGCACATCACCTGCCACCAGGCGTGCCGGCGGTTCTGACCCTCGCCCGCCTCCGGGCCGGGCGGCTGCACCTGGTGCTGGAAGAGCCACCGGCGCAGCGGGCTGGCCGGCGGCGCGGACCGGACCGGACTGGGCACCCGATCGGGGACCACGACGCCCTGCCGGCCGCCCCGATGCGGGCGGGCCGGGTCACGGGCCGCCCGCAGCGCCGGGTCCGGCCCCGTCGGCGCGTGACGGCGTCCGTTCCAGCGTCGCGGTTTCGCCCGGTGCTCGTCAGACATCGCCCGTCCCACCCTCGCAGGTTCTGCTCCGACGGTAGGCGGTACCCCGCCGCCCGACCGGCGGAACCGGGCAGGCCGACGGCCTGCTCAGGGCAGATCCGGGTCGGCGAGGAGCCGGGCCAGGGCGGGCGGATCGGCGACCGTCACCGTGGCCGCCGGGTGTCGTAGCCACCCGGCGGGCACCAGCGCCGGCACCGCCGCACCGAAGCGCACGCAGGCCCCGCCGGCCGTGCTGCTGCCGAAGCTCACTCCCCGGTCGGCCAGCGACACGTGCGGGCCGATCGCCCGCCACCAGCGGTACGGGCCGCTCACGTCGACGCCGGTCACGTTCGCCCGCTCGGTCCGCAACCGCCACGGCCCGTACCTGATCAGCAGCTCCCGGTCGGTGACCTCGACCCAGGCCGTCGCCGGCCGGACACCCAGCAACGCCAACGCCGGGCGGAACACCGGGTCGAAGCGGAACGGGAAACGCGTCCCGGTGGCGCTCATGCCGCGCCGGGACGGACGGTGGGTCGCGGCACCGGGCCACCCGGCCGCAGGGGGCCGGGCCGCGCGGGCCGAGGTCGGGCGGCGGGCCGGCGCCGGGCCAGGACGGTCATGGCGCGGGCGTACCCCGTTCGGGCCGGCCGACACCCCCGATCTGGCGTCGTCGCCGTACCCCACCCGCCCGTCCCGCCCCCACCGCCGGCCGACACCCCCCGGGCCGGCCGACGGTGGCAGACGGTCGACACCCCCCCGGGCCGACCGGCTGCTCCCCCGGCGGCCGGTGTGGCGGCCGGCCGCGCGGCGGGCGGAACTGGCGGGGCGGGACGCGCTCCCGCGCTCCGCCGCCCCCCACGGGGCGGAGCGCGGGAGCCCCCCGTCCCGGCTACTGCAGGAACGCCCCGAGGGGCGACAGCAGCAACCGGCCGAGCGCCGCGGCGTTGTCGTCCAGCCGCGTGCGCTCACACTCGTGGGCCTCCGGATCGTGCCGGCACCGCCAGATCTTCTGCGCGTTGCGCCACGCGACATCGCGGGTGTACTCGACCAGCTCCCCCTGGTACCAGTCGTCGATGTCGCCGTTGAGCATGTCGATGAGCAGCTGCCACCGCTCCAGGTAGCCCCGGCGCAGCCCGGGGATCTTGTCGGCGAAGATGTTGTTGATCTCTAGGTAGTCGTGGTGCTGGTCGCTGCCGTCGACCGGCTCCGACTCCAGGTGGTCGAACGTGGTCACCAACGCGAACGGCAGATCGAAGTTGATGTGCGCGTTGACACCCGCCGCCGCCGAGGGCAACGGCCGGGCGTCCGGCCCCCGCATCCGCTCGAACAGGCACGACCAGGCCTTCGGCGTACCCGGGCTGGAGTCGGTCCACATCCGCATCGCGTCGAAGTAGCGGGCCGCGAACTCGACGTCCAACCGGGAGAGGAACACCGGGTCGACGAAACGGTCGTCGTACAGGCCGTCCAGCACACTGCTCGTGATGGTCAGGTAGAGCCTGTTGAAGTCGGCCAACGGGCAGCTGTCCTCCAGCGGTGGCAGCCGCACCAGCAGGTCCTGGAGTTTGGTGAGGTGATCGACCACGGCCGGCACGTCCGCGGGATGGTCGGCGAGCAGGTCGACGATGTCCCGGTGCACGGGCCCCCAGACCGGTTCGGTCATCTCTCCTCCATGGTGGTCCGCGGCACCCCCGTGCCGCCGTCGACGGGGCTCAGCCTCTCAGCCGACACCCGATCGCCGGATCAGTAGAACGACGTATCCGGGCGCGCACACGCGCCCGTTGACGGACCGGTCGGTCAGCCGCGCCGGTTGCGCAGGTGGATCGCGCTGGCCTGCACACGGGTGCGGACCTGCAACTTGTCGAAGATGTGCGACACGTGCACGCCGATGGTCCGCTCGCTGATGAACAGCCGCTGCCCGATCTCCCTGTTGGTCAGCCCCTCGGCGACCAGGGCGAGCACCTCACGTTCGCGCACGGTGAGCGTCGCCAACTCGTCGTCGGCGGCCTCGCCGGCCGCGGCGCCCCGGCCGGTGTCGGTGTGCTCGCGCTCCTCCAGCGACACCCGGGCCCGCCCGGCCAGCTCGCGGATCTCCGAGGTCAACGGCACCGCGCCCAACCCCTGCGCCACCTGGTACGCCGCCCGCAGCAGCTTGCCCGCCGTGGCCACCCGGCTACGCCGGGCCAGCAGCGCCTCGGCCTGCCGCAGCCGCGAGTACGCCGCCGGGTAGGGGTGGTTACGCCGGTCCCACTCGGCGACCGAGGCCGCCCACAGCTCCGGGTCGCTGCCGTCGAGGCGGCTCACCTCGGCGGCGCACAGCGCCAGGAACCCGTCCACCACCGACCGCACCGGACCGGCCGCGGACGCGCTCTTGCGGGCCACCCGCTCGGCCACGTCCCGCAGCCGGCGTACGGCCGTCGGGTCCACCGCCACGCTCCGGCTGGCGTGCGCCTCGGCCTCGGCGCGCAGGCCGTGCCAGACCAGCGCGGACAGGATCGTCACGTCGTCGGAGCGGCTCTCGGTCAGGCCGCGCTGCACCGCCTGCCGCGCCACGTCGTGCCGGCCCTCCCACATGGCCAGCCCGGAGCGCAGGGTGAGCAGCGGAATGACGTGTCGCGCCCCGCCGCCGGCGAGCAGCGTCGCCACCGCGTCGAGGTCCCGGCTGGCGGCGTCGATGTCGCCGTAGCCCACCGACAGCCGGCACCGGGCAAGCAGCAGCTCGACGGCGTCCGCACCGGACGGTCGGTGCCGCAGCGCGGCGGCCACCACCTTCTCCGCCTCGGCCCACTGCCCCACCCGGAACAGCCCGTTGATGGCGATGGCCAGCAGTCGGGTCTCCCAGGTGCGGCCCAGACCCAGCTCGGCCACCCGCTCGGCGCCGCGGCGGGCCACGACCACACCCTCCTCGAGGATGTTCAGCGGCCCGGTCAACAGCTCCGCCAGGTGCAGGTACGCGCAGGCCACGTCCTCGGGCTGGCCGGCGCGTTCGGCGGTGTCGAGGGCGTCGCGCATCACGGCGAGGCCGGCGTCCGGGTCCTCCAGGTAGGCGTCGCTGAAGCCCAGCGCCGAGCTGGCCAGGACGACCTCGGTGGCGGAGCCCTCGACGTCGACGGCCAACGCCAACGCCTCGCGGGCCCGCCGGCCGGCGTCGGCGTAGCGGCCCAGGTGCAGCAGCAGCTCGGCCAACCGCGCGGCGGCGGTGGCCCGGTCGCGCGGGGAGCAGTCCGCCGCCTCCAGCGCCCGCTGGTACTCCTCCTCGGCCAGCGCCGACCGCCCGGCGGCGGCCAGGTAGCGGGCCCGGCGGATGTGCAGCTCGCAGCTCGGCTCGCCGCCGCGCACGGCGACCAGCTCCTCCAGCAGGGCCAGGGCCCGGGCGTGCTCCCCACAGTGGTGCGCCGCCTCGGCCGCGTTGCCGAGCAGCTCGACCCGGTCCACCGCCAGCGAGCCGGAGTCTCCGGCCAGCTGCAACGCCGCCGACCAGTGCCGGTGCGCCTCGGCGTAACCGTGCAGCCGTTCGGCCTCCTGCGCGGCGGCCACCGCCGCCGGCAACGCCCGCGCCGGCTCGCCGGCCAGCCGCCAGTGGTGCGCCAGCCGGGCCTGGTGCAGCTCGCCCGGCGCGGCGGTCAACGCCTCGGCGTAGCGGCGGTGCAGCCCGGAACGCTCGGCCGGCAGCAACTCGTGCGCCAGCACCTCGGCGACGAGGCGGTGCCGCAGCCGGTACCCGTCGTCGGCGCCCACCAGCAGCCGGTGCGCCACCGCGGCGCGGGCCGCCTCGATCAGCTCGTCCTCGGGCAGCCGGAGCACCTCGGCCAGCAGCCAGTGCTGCACCGGTTCGACGCCGGCGGCCACCGCGTGCACCACCGCGTGGGCGTGCTGGGGAAGCGCGTCGACCCGGTCGAGGAAGATCTCGCGCAGAGTCTCGGACAGCCCGTCGCGGCCGTCGCGCAGGTCGCGGGCCAACTCCTCGATGACGAACGGGTTGCCGCCGCTGCGCTGCCACACCTGCTCGGCGGCCTCGGCGGGAAGCGTCCGGCCGACCACCGCCGCGGCGAGCTCCTCGGTGCCGGCGCGGTCCAGTGGTGCCAGGTCGAGCACCCGCACCGTCCGCAACCGACGCAGCTCGGTGAGGACCCGGCGCAGCGGATGCGCGCCCTGCAGCGACTCGGCGCGTACCGCCGCCAGCACCGACAGCTGAAGGTCACCCAGGCCGGCCAGCAGATAGAGCAGCAACTGCCGGGTGCTGCGGTCGACCCACTGCAGGTCGTCGAGGATCAGCACCAGCGGCCGACCCTCGGCGATCAGGTGCAGCCCCCGGGCGACCCGCTCCAGCAGCGCGCCCGCGCCGTCCGGGCCGGCCGTCTCGTCGGCGAACATCTGCAACAGCCCCCGCACCGCCGAGGACGTGCGGGCCCGCGACGCGGACAGGTCGGCGTCGAAGCGGCGCAACGCCTGCAGCAGCGGGTGCAGCGGTGAGGCGTCGCCGATGTCCAGGCAACTGCCGGTGAGCACCAGCGCGCCCTGGTCACGCAGCCGGTCGCCGATCTCGCCGAGCAGCCGGGTCTTGCCCACACCGCTCTCGCCGGTCAGGAAGACGGCGGCGGTCTGCCCGTGCGCGGCGTCACCGAGCAGCGCGGACTGAATCGTCCGCACCAGCTCGGCCCGACCCACGAGCGGTGCGGTGTCCACATCGCTGGCCATGGGACGCAGCCTAATCACAGGTCGCCGCACCGTTCTACGGCCATCTGCCGCTTGTGGTACTCCTCGCGTCGACATTGCGACTAAAGGTTGCGAGTGGCCGACATACGTCGTTCTGCCGATCCCCCGTCGGCCCAGGAATGCCAATCTCCAGGTCGTCAGCCGTCAGCGGGGGGAAAGGCCGGTGCGCTTACCCATGACCACCACCATCGTCGACGCGCAGCCGACTCCGGGCACGCACTGGCCGGTGCCGGAGGAGAGACGCACCGTCACCGTCCTCTTCGCCGACATCGTCGGCTCCACCGCGCTGGTGGACCGACTGGACCCGGAGGACGTGCGGGCGCTGCAACGGGCCTACTTCGACACCGTCGCCGCGGTGCTGCACCGCTGGCACGGGGTGGTCGAGAAGTACGTCGGCGACGCGGTCATGGCGCTCTTCGGCGCCCGGCACTCCGACGGCTTCGACGCGTACCGGGCGGTGCGCGCCGGACTGGAGATCCAGGCCGCACTGGACCGCCGGCCGATGGTCGGCGACGTCCGACTTCGCGTCCGCGTCGGTGTCGCCACCGGTGAGGTCGTCGTCGACCTGGGTGGCGCCGTCAGCGGCGGCCACGGCGTGGCCAGCGGCGCGGTGATCACCACCGCCGCCCGCCTGCAGGAGTACGCCCCACCCGGCGCCGTGGCGCTGTGCGCGACCACCGCTCGGGCCACCGCCGGGCTGATCGCCCAGCGCCCCCTCGCTCCGGTGCCGGTCGCCGGCCGGGTGCCCCCGATGCCGGTCTGGCACGCCGTCGGCCCGGTACGCGCCGGCACCGACCGGCACGACGGCCCGCTGATCGGCCGTCGCCGCGAACTGGCCACCCTCACCGACCAGGTGAGCCGGGCGATCCGCGAGCACCGGCCGCGCTGGGTGTCGCTGGTCGGGCCGAGCGGCAGCGGCCGCAGCCGGCTGCTGCACGAACTGACCCGGGCACTGCACACGGTGGACGGTCGCGCGGTGCACTGGTGCGTGGTGAGCTGCCCGCCGTACCCCGACCAGGTGTTGGCGCCGGTGGCGGAACTGCTGCGCGGCCTCGCCGGGATCCGGCACGGCGACGGCCCGGCGCTGGTCCGCGACCGGTTGGTCACCGCCCTGACGCCGCTGCTCCCGCCGGCCGGGGTCGTGGAGGCGGTTCCGGCGTTGCAGCGGCTGCTGGCCACCCCGGACGGCTCGACCGAGGCGCTGGCCGGTGCGGCGATCTGCCGGGACGCCCTGCTGCGCCTGGCCGCCGTCCGGCCGCTGATCGTCGCCGTGGACGACGTGGACCGGGCCGCGCCCGAGGTGAGCCGGTTCCTGCACGCCCTGTTCACCGCGGCCACGACGCGCGGGTTGCCGCTGGCCGTGCTCACCGTGCACCAGCCGCAGTGGGCCGACACCCGACCCGGCCCCGCCCGACGGGTGGCGATCCGACCCCTGGCCACCGTGCAGTCCGGGCGGCTGCTGCGCCACCTGCTGACCCGGGCCGGTCAGCCGGTGGCCCTGGTCGACCGACTACTGCCACTGGTGGGCGGACGACCCGGGCACGCGGCCGCGTACGTGGCGTCGGTCGCGGCGGGCGCGGACCCGGTGGCGCTGCCCGAGGCGGTACGCCGTGCCGTGGGCGCGGAACTGGACCACCTCGACGGCGAGCGGCGGGCGGTCCTGATGGCCGCCGGCGTCCTCGGCGGCGTGATCTGCGGCGCGACGGTCGACCGGGTACTCGGCTGGCGGTCCGGCCGGTCCACACCGGCACTGCACGGCCTGGTCACCGCCGGGCTGCTGCTCCCCCGCCGCGCCGGCGGGTACGCGTTCGCCGCGCCCGCACTGCGCCAGGTCGCCACCGAGCGGCTGCCCCGTGCGCTAAGAGCCGTCTTCGCCCGCCGGGCGGCCGACGCCCCCCACCCCGACGCCGTCCGCCAGCCCGCCGCCCTGCCCGCCGTCCTGCCCGCCGCCCGCGGGGCCGCCGTCCGCGGGGCCGCCGTCCGCGGGGCCGCCGTCCGCGGGGCCGCCGTCCGCGCTGGCGCCGTTGGCGCCGATCGTGCTGCTGGCGTCGGCGTGGGTGGCTCGGCGGCGAGGGGCGGTGCGGTCGTGCGCCTCGACGCCGCTCGCGCCCGGGCCGGCCGCCTCGACGCGGTCTTCGCGGCACTGGGCCCGGCGCGGCCGGACGGTTCCACCGGCCCGGCGCCGCTGCGTCGGCGCGTGTCCACGCCGACGATGGCCACCCGGCCCGCCGTGCAGACCGTCGACAACAACGCTCCGCCCGGCTTCCGTCGGCTCCGAGCCGTCGCGTCGGCGGGCGACGTGCCGCCGACCCCGGGGGCAGCGTCGTCCGTGAGGTCGAGCAGTGCGGGCGGTCACTGGCCTCCGCCATTGATCCGCCCGGATGGCCTGGCCGCCTCCGCCTGAGGGTCCACCGGAGACCGTCGGCCTCCGTCGGTGCGTCGGACGTCCGGTGATCACTTGACGCCCAGAAGTCGTCACTACCGCACCCTCCACCCCAGGATCTTGACGATGGCGACCCGGTATCGGACGACACGTGTCCGGCAGGGCCGGCAAACGGCCCGTACCGGGACGACTAGGATGGGTGCAGTCATGCTGCTACGGGTGCTCGGGCCGCTTGAGGTCGAGGTCGACACAGGCGGACCGGTCGACCTCGGCGGCCCCCGCCAACGCGCCGTGCTCGCGCTGCTGCTGGCGGCCCGGGGCCACGTCGTCTCCGTCGACCGGATGATCGACGACCTGTGGCGGGGCGACGCGCCACCTCGGGCGATCGCGTCCCTCCAGGCGTACGTCTCACACCTGCGCCGCCTGCTCGAGCCGGACCGGGAACCCCGGACGCCCGCCCGGGTGCTGGTCACCGCGCCGCCCGGCTACGCGCTGCGGGTGCCCACCGACACCGTGGACGCCGGCCGGTTCGAGTCGCTGCTCGGCGAGGCGCGCGCGGTCGGCGCCATCGACCCGGCTCGCGCCCGGCGGCTGCTCGGCACCGGCCTGGATCTGTGGCGTGGTGCGGCGTACGCCGAGTTCGCCGGGGAGCCGTGGGCACAGCCGGAGGTGACGCGGCTGGAGGAGCTGCGCCTCGTCGCACGGGAACTGCTGCTGCAGGCGACGCTGGACTCCGGCGACGCGGCGGAGGCGGTGCCGGAGGCGGAGGTGCTGACCAGGCAGGCGCCACTGCGGGAGGAGAGTTGGCGGCTGCTGGCGCTGGCCCTGTGGCGTACCGGTCGCCAGGGGGACGCGCTCGCCGCCCTGCGACGGGCACGGGCGATCCTGGTCGAGCGGCTCGGCCTGGATCCCGGCCCGGCGCTGGTCGAGCTGGAGTCCGCGATCCTGGGCCAGCGTCTCGACCTGCTCCCGCCGGTGACCGCCACCGGGGTCCGCGCCGACGTCGAGCAGCCGGCGTCGGAGGACGTCTTCATCGGCCGGGAGGCCGAACTCACGGCTCTCGGGCAGGCAGCCGCCGAGGCGCGGGCGGACGGGCCGCGCACCGTGCTGCTCTACGGAGAGGCGGGGGCCGGCAAGACCAGTCTGCTCGCCCGATTCCGGTCGGAGCTCACCACCCGCGGCTGGCTGGTCGCCGTTGGCCGTTGCCCCGAGGTGGACGGCGCGCCGCCGGCCTGGGCGTGGGTCGAGGCGCTGCGGCAGCTCGCCGAGGAGGCACCGCCCGGGACGCTCGCCCCGGCGCTCGCCCCCCTGCTCGGGGACGCCGACGGGCAGTCGGCCGGCGATGTCACCGCCGGACGGTTCCGGCTGCACCGCGCCGTCGCCGCCTGGCTGCGCGCCGCCGCGGCCGACCGGCCGGTCGCCGTCGTCCTCGACGACCTGCACGCCGCCGACGCCGAGACGCTGCTCCTGCTGAGCAGCGTCACCGACCTGACCGACGGCGCCGTGCTGTTCGTGGCGGCGCTGCGACCCGCCGACAACCGCGACCGGCTCGTCGACACCATGGCCGTGCTGGCCCGCCGATCACCCCGCCGGATCGAACTGGACGGCCTGACGCCGGCCGAGGTGGGGCGCCTCGTCGGGGCGTTGGCGCGGAGCACCGTCGACCCGGACACCATCACCGCCCTGTCCGAGCGGACCGGCGGGAATCCCTTCTACGTGCGGGAGTCGGCCCGGCTGCTCGCCGCCGAGGGCACCCTCGTCGCCACCTCCGACGTGCCGGAGGGGGTCCGCGACGTGCTGCGCCGACGACTGTCCCGACTGCCACCGTCGGCGGTGTCGGTGCTGCGCCTCGCCGCCGCCGCCGGGCGGGAGGCGGACGTCGCCACCCTGGTCGACGCCGCCGAGACGGACGAGGGCGCGGTCCTCGACGCCGTGGAGACCGGGCTGGCCGCCGGGCTGCTCACCGAACCGGCGCCGGGGCGGGTGCGGTTCGTGCACGGGCTCGTCCGGGACACCATCTACACCGACCTGTCCCAGCTGCGCCGGACCCAGCTGCACGCCCGGATCGCCGCCGCCACCCGCCGGGTGAACCCCGACGACTACCCGGCGTTGGCGTACCACTACGCCCGCGCCGCGTCCGCCGAGACCGCGCCGCTCGCCGTCGACTACGCGGTGCGCGCGGCGGAGCTGGCCGAGCGGCGCTACGCGTACGACGCCGCGATCGAGCTGCTCGGCAACGCCGTCGACGCCGCCGCGACGGTTCCCGGGGATCGCGAGGCGCTGCGCGTCGACCTGCTGGGTCGGCTGCTGCGCGCTCAGGCTCGCGCCGGCGCGATGGTCGCCGCCCGGCGGACCCGCGGCCGGGCGATCGAGGTCGCCCTCGCGTCCGGCCGGGACGAGCTGCTGGTCACGGCGTTCACCGCCTGGACGGTGCCCACCCTCTGGCCGCCGCACGTGTACGGCATCCTGGACCATCAGGTCGTCGAGCTGCTCACCCGATTGCTGCGCGCCGACGCCCTGGGCCCGGTCGACCGCTGCCGGCTGCTGGAGGCGCTGTCCGCCGAGCTGGTGGGCGAGTCCGACCCGCGGGGCACGGCGGCCGGTCGGGAGGCGCTGGCCATCTCGCGGGGGCTGGACGACCCCGAGCTGCGGGCCGTCGGGCTGTTGGCCCGCGTCCGCACCATGCGCTACGACCTGGAGGCCACGCAGCGCCGCGAGCTGGCACTCGAACTGCGGAATCTGGCCGACGACCACGATCTGGTCACCTACCGCTGGTTCGCCGAAGAGGTGATCGGGCAGTCTGCGGCAGCGCTCAACGAGCCGGACGGGTTACGGGCCAGCCTCACGCGGCAGGGGGCGTTGGCGCAGGCGTACCAGCTCAGCGAGGCGCAGGTGATCCACCTCAGCTCACTCGCCGCCCAGGCCCATGTCGCCGGCGACCTCGTGGCGGCCGAGCAGCGCTACGCCGAGGTCGCCCGGCAGATGCGGCGGCAGGGCTCGCTGCACGCCGAGGCGTTCCAGTTCCTCGCCACGGCCACGCTGCTGATCAGCCAGGGCCGTCTGGCCGAGCACGTGGAGCCGACCCGGGCGGCGCGCCGGATCCTCGGTCCGATCGTCGACGACCTGCTGGCGTTGGCGCTGGTCGAGAGCGGGCAGGTGGACGAGGCGCGCGCGATCGTGGGGCGGCACACGTACCGTCCCGACTACTTCCAGTCGTTGCTGCTCACCGCGCGGGCGATGGCCGTCGTCGCACTGGGCCTGCGGGACCTGGCCGAGCCCTTGATCGACCTGCTGCTGCCGGTTCGTGACCAACTGGCCGGCTACTGCACGACGTCGTTCGCGCTGCGTCCGGTCGCGTTGACGCTCGGGGAGCTGTTCCGCCTACTGGGGCGCACCGAGGAGGCGAGGCGGCACTTCACGCTGGCGGCCACGGTGGCCCGGCGGTGGGGGGCACCGCACTGGCTGGCCGAGGCCACCGCCGCGCTGACCGCCTGATCCTCGCGTCAGCCGGTTCCAAGTCGGTTCCAAGTGGCACTGCGGATGATCAAGAGGACTGTGCCCGTTGATGCCCTCGGAAAGGGTCACCGTGACTCAGAACCACCAGCAAGCCATGGCCGACGTGCGCGACATGTACATGGTGCACATCGTGTTCCGTCGCGAGTTCGGCCTGCTTCCGCAGCTCGTCCGCGACGTGCGGCCGGATGATGTGAAGCGCGCGGAGGTCGTCGGTGCCCACGCCGCGCTCATGTGCCAGCAGCTGCACCTGCACCACGAGGGCGAGGACGTGTACCTGTGGCCGCTGCTCGCCGAGCGCGGAGGCGCGGAGGCGGCTGCCGTCGTCCCCACCATGCAGGCGCAGCACCACGCCATCGAGCAGGCCTACACGGCGGTCGTCGCCCTGCTCCCCGCCTGGCGCCGGACAGCCCGCGACGGGAACATCCTGGCTGACGCCCTGGAGCGTCTGGGCGCCGCGGCGACCGAGCACATGGCCATGGAGGAGGCCGAGATCCTGCCGCTGGCGGAGAAGTACGTCACCGCGGCGGAGTGGGCGCAGCTCGGTGAGCACACGATGCGCGACCTCCCGAAGAAGGTTCTGCCGCTGAGCTTCGGCATGGCCATGTACGAGGGCGACCCGGCTGTGATCAAGGCGGTGCTCGCGCACGCCCCACTGCCGGCACGGCTGCTCATGCCGGTCATCGCGCCCCGGTCGTACGCCGCGCACGCCAAGCGGGTCTACGGCACCGCCACGCCGCCGCGCGTCGGCGCTGGCGCCCGGTGAGCCCGGGGCCACGGCGGCCGGCGGACCTCGACGCTCAGTCGGCGGCGAGGAAGGCCAGCACCCGGGCCCAGGCCGCGGCGGCGGCGTCCGGGGCGTACTCGGCCAGGTCCGGGTCGGTGAACAGGTGCCCGACGCCGGGGTAACGGTAGACGGTCAGGTCGGTGCCGGCGTCGGTCATCGCCTGCCGCCACTCGTCGACCTCGTCCGGCGCGTCGTACGGATCAGGGTCGGCGAGATGCAGGTGCACCGGCAGCCCCGGGCGGACCGCGTCCGGTGCGCCGCCGGTGCCGTGCAGCAGGAGCAGGCCGGCGGCGTCGGGGCGCTCGGCCAGCAGCGCCCCGGCCACACCGGCGCCCATCGAGAAGCCGGCGAGCACGGTCTGCGGGGGCAGGTCGTGCAGCGCCGCGCGGGCCCGGTCGAGCACCACCTCGTGGCCGATCTTGTCGAGCAGCGCGAAGCCCTCCTCGACGACGTCGGTGGCCGGGACGCCGTACAGATCGGGGGCGGTGACCTGGTGCCCGGCGGCGCGCAACCGGTCCGCGGCGGCGCGGACGGCGGGCCGCAACCCGTACACGGAGTGGAACAGCACGACGTGTCGCATCGGGCCATCCTGCCGCAGGGGGGCGGCAGGATGGCCCGGCCACGCGGGGCGGGGGTCAGACCAGTGCGGCCAGCCGGGGTATCAGGGCGCTCGGCGGGGGCATCGCGGCGATCTCCTCTCCCAGAGGTGCAGCCCGTCCTTGGTCTCGACGCACTCGGTGGCCACGCCCGGACCCATCACCTCGGAGAGCCCGTAGATGTCGACCGCGTGGATGTCCAGCCGCTGCTGCATCTCCCGGCGCATGTCCTCGGTCCACGGCTCCGCCCCGAAGATGCCCACCCGCAGTGACGTGGCGCGGGGGTCGAGACCCTGGCGCTGCATCTCGTCCACGATGGCGAGCATGTAGCTGGGCGTGACCATGATGACCTCGGGTTCGAAGTCGCGGATCAGCATCACCTGACGTTCGGTCATGCCCCCGGAGACCGGATGACCGTGCAGCCCAGTTCCTCGGCGCCGTAGTGCGCGCCCAGTCCGCCGGTGAAGAGCCCGTAGCCGTACGCGACGTGCACCCGGTCGCCGGGACGGCCGCCGGAGGCACGGATCGACCGGGCCATCAGGCGCGCCCAGGTACGCAGGTCGTCGCGGGTGTAGCCGACCACGGTGGGTCGGCCGGTGGTGCCGGAGGAGGCGTGTAGCCGGGCGACCCGCTCGCGGGGTACGGCGAACATGCCGAACGGGTAGTTGTCCCGCAGCTCCGCCTTGCCGGTGAACGGGAAGCGGGCCAGGTCGTCGAGGTCGCGGCAGTCGTCGGGGTGCACCCCGGCGGCGTCGAACGCGCGGCGGTAGTGCGGCACGTTGTCGTACGCGTGCCGCAACGACCAGCGCAGCCGCTCACGTTGCAGGTCGCGGAGCTCGTCGACGCCAGCGCGCTCGATCGGCTCCAGCTCCTCGGGACGAGGGGTGCGGTCCTGCATCGCCTGCCTCCTTCGCGACGGTCCCCGGCCGGGACTGCCGGTCACCGTACGCCCGGGTCGGTCAGCGGGCCGCTGGCAGGCGGTGCAGGGCGTCGACCAGCGGGGCCAACTCGGGGGTGGCCTCCGCCTCGGCCAGCGCGCCGGTGAGCACCCGGTCATGGGTGGGTCGGGCACGGGCGAGCAGGTCGGAGCCGGCCGGGGTCAGCTCGGTGTAGATGCCGCGCCGGTCGTCGGCGCAGAGGATCCGGGTGAGCAGGCCGCGCTGTTCGAGGCGGGTGACGAGGCGGGTGGTGGCGCTGCTGGAGAGCGCGGCCGCGCGGGCGAGCTGACTCATCCGCATGTGCCAGCCGTCCTGTCGGGAGAGCGCGTCGAGCACCGTGTATTCGACGACGGACAGCTCGTGACCGGACTGCAACGCCCGTTCCAGGGACGTCTCGATCAGCCCGTGCAGCGCGGCGAGGGTGCGCCAGCCCTGCGCGCGGATCTCGACCGCATCGTCGGCGATGCCCATGCCGGCCTCCCGGGTGGTGATCTGGACGACCCCAGGCTACCACGCTTGCGCCGATATAAAGCGTGTGCAAGTATTTCATTGCTGGCGCGCTTAGTTGCATACGCCGCCTATCTGACCCCTCCCCGATGGGAAGACCATGTCCGTACGCCACCCGTCCCTGCCGCCCGGTTTGATCGCGCTGGCCCTCGGCGCCTTCGGCATCGGGCTCACCGAGTTCGTGATCATGGGCCTCCTACCCGAGGTGGCCGACGACTTCGCGGTCACCGAGCCGGTGGCCGGCTGGCTGATCTCCGGCTACGCGCTCAGCGTGGCCGTCGGCGGGGTGGCCCTCACCGCCGCGGTCACCCGACTGCCGCGCAAGCCGGTGCTGCTCGGCCTGCTGGTGCTGTTCATCATCGGCAACCTGCTCTGCGCGGTCGCCGGCGACTACGCCGTGATGATGGCCGGCCGGATCGTCGCCGCGCTCTGCCACGGCGCGTTCTTCGGCATCGGCGCCGTGGTGGCCGCCGGCCTCGTCGCGCCGGCCCGGCGGGCGGGCGCGATCGCCATGATGTTCGCCGGGCTGACCATCGCCAACGTGCTGGGCGTGCCGTTCGGCACCTTCCTCGGCCAGCACCTCGGCTGGCGGTCCACGTTCTGGGCGATCACCGGCATCGGCGTGGTCGCCCTGATCGGGCTGGCGCTGCTCGTACCCGGTCGCGGTGCCGTCGACGGGGCGGGTCCGGCCGGCGGGCTGCGCGGCGAGCTGCGCGCCTTCACCCACTCGCAGGTCTGGCTCTCACTGGTGATCACGGTGCTGGGCTTCGGGGGCATGTTCGGCGCGTTCACCTACATCGCCTACACGCTCACCGAGGTCAGTGGCTTCGCCGCCGGCACCGTGCCGTGGCTGCTCGTCCTCTTCGGAGTGGGGCTCTTCGCCGGCAACCTGCTCGGCGGCCGGGCGGCGGACGTGTCGCTGTCGCGCACGCTGGTCACCGTGCTGGCCGCGCTCACCGTGGTGCTCGTCGGGTTCGCCCTGACCGCGACGAGCCCGGCGCTGACCGTCGTCTCGCTGGTGCTGATGGGCGGCTTCGGGTTCGCCACCGTGCCGCCGCTGCAGATGCGGATCATGCGGTACGCCCAGGAGGCGCCGACCCTCGCCTCGGGGGCGAACATCGCGGCGTTCAACCTCGGCAACGCGCTGGGCGCCTGGGTCGGCGGGGTGACCATCGCCGCCGGGCTCGGCTACACCGCGCCCATCTGGGCGGGCGCCGCGCTCACCCTGGTCGGCCTGGGCGTCCTGCTGGGCGCGCTGCGGCTGGCCCGCCGTACGCCGGCGACGGCCGAGGCGGACCGGACGCCGGCGCCGGTCTGAGCCATCGACGTGCGGGGCGCCGGGTCGGGCGGAACATCCGACCCGGCGTCGCTCTGATCATCCCCCCGCGAGCATCCCTTAATTGCAAAACATGTGCAACAAGGTCTGGACCTGGCCCACTCAGGTAACTAGCCTGATCGTCATGAGTCCTTACATCACGGATCCGTCGGCGTGGCAGGAGAGCTGGGACCGCCAGCAGGAGGCGTTCATGCCGGACCGGGACCACCGCCTCACCGCCATGCTCGACGCGGTCGACGCGGTCCTCGACGGCCGGCCGCCGCGCCTGCTCGACCTGGCCGGCGGCACCGGCACCATCACCCTGCGGGCGCTGGCCCGCTTCCCCGGCGCCGAGGTGACCCTGGTCGACCTCGACCCGGCGCTGCTCGCCATCGTCGGCGCCTCCCTCGCCGACCGGGCCACGATCGTCACCGCCGACCTCGGCACCCCCGACTGGCGCTCCGCGCTCCCCCACCGCGAGTACGACGCCGTGCTCACCGCCACCGCCCTGCACTGGCTGCCCGCCGACCGGCTCGGCCAGCTCTACGCCGAGCTGCGCGACGTGCTGCGACCGGGCGGAATCCTCGTCAATGCCGACCACATGCCCGACGACACCCTGCCGGAGCTGACCAAACGACTGACGGACCGGGCGCGCGACCGGCGCAACGCCCGGTACGCGGCCGGCTCGGTGCTGTCCTGGTCGGACTGGTGGGCGCGGGCCGCCGCCGATCCGGAGCTCGCACCGCTGGTCGCCCAGCGGCAGGCCATCTACCCGAGCGGGCACAGCCCGGATTTCAACCCGCCGGCCTCCTGGCACCTGGCCGCGCTCACCGCCGCCGGGTTCGGCGAGGTCGGCACGGTGTGGCGGGGCGGCCCGGACGCGGCCGTCGCGGCAGTACGCTAAGGACCCGTGTCAGAGCCGCCGGACCAGCGCACCGATCCCGACGTCGATCTCCGCGTCCCCGCCGACCGGAGTGAGCTGACCGCGCACCCCGCGACGATTCTCGCCACGATCGCGGCCGGCGGGGTGCTCGGTGCGCTGGCCCGAGCCGGCCTGCAGCACGCCGCCCCGCACCCGCCGACCGGCTTCGGCTGGGCGACGTTCGGCGTCAACGTGTCCGGCTGCCTGCTGATCGGCGTGCTGATGGCGGTGCTCGGGCACCTCGGCGGCGGGCACCCCCTGGCCCGCCCGTTCCTCGGGGTCGGTGTGCTCGGCGGGTTCACCACGTTCTCCACCTACGCGGTGGACGTCCAGCAGGCCCTC
This sequence comes from Micromonospora sp. NPDC050695, assembly GCF_040654415.1. Classification (NCBI taxonomy): domain Bacteria; kingdom Bacillati; phylum Actinomycetota; class Actinomycetes; order Micromonosporales; family Micromonosporaceae; genus Micromonospora; species Micromonospora sp. NPDC050695. The sequence continues at coordinate 33,042 of NZ_JBFAHZ010000013.1, read as the reverse complement.
GTCGAGGGCGCACCGGGCACCGCGCTGGCGTATCTCGCCGCGACGGTGCTCGGTGCGCTCGTCGCGGTCGGGCTGGGCGACGCCGTCACGGCAGGACTGCTGCGGCCGAGGGCCGCCCGATGACCGTGTTGCTCATCGCCCTGGGCGCGGCCGTCGGCGCGCCACTGCGCTACCTGACCGACCGGGCCGTGCAGTCCCGGCACGACTCCGCGTTTCCCTGGGGCACGCTGACCGTCAACGTGATCGGGTCGTTGCTGCTCGGCGCCCTCGTCGGGTCGCCGGCCGGCCCGGCGGTGACCGCGCTGGTCGGCACCGGGTTCTGCGGCGCGCTGACCACCTACTCCACGTTCAGCTACGAGACGCTGCGGTTGACCCGGGGCGGTCACCGTCTGCTCGCCCTGGCCAACGTGCTCGGCAGCATCGCCGCCGGGCTCGCCGCCGCCTCCGTCGGATACGCCCTGGGCCGCGCTCTGACCGGCTGACCACACCGAGGGTATATACGCGAGGTATACCCTCGGTGTAGTCTCCCCTCATGAGCGTCCCACTGACCCTTCTCGGCCTCCTCGAACGCGAGCCCAGCCACGGGTACGACCTGAAGCGCGACTACGACGCCTTCTTCGGCCGGGGCAAGCCGCTGCCGTTCGGCCAGGTCTACTCCACCCTCAGCCGGCTGGCCCGCGACGGCAAGGTGGTGATCAGCGACGTCGCCCCCGGGTCCGGCCCCGACCGCAAGCGCTACATCATCACCGACGTCGGCGCGACCGAGGTCGAGCAGTGGCTGACCCAGCCGGTCGATCCCGAGCCGCACCTGCAGACGGTGCTCTTCGCGAAGGTCGTGCTCGCGCTGATGCTGGACCGGCCGGCCGCCGAGTACCTCGACACCCAGCGCAGCGCGCACCTGCGGCGGATGCGTGAGCTGACCGAGATCAAGCGCGCCGGCAGCCTGGTCGACGCGCTGCTCGCCGACCACGGGCTGTACCACCTGGAGGCGGACCTCCGGTGGATCGAGATGACCGGCGCCCGACTGGACGCCCTGCGCAAGGAGGTGCGGCCATGAGCGTCGTGATCGAGGCACGCGACGTGACGTTCGCCTTCGGCCAGACCGCCGCGCTGCGCGGCGCCAGCGTCGCCGTGGACGCGGGCGAGATCCTCGCCGTCATGGGCCCCAGCGGCTCGGGCAAGTCCACCCTGCTGCACTGCCTGGCCGGCATCCTGGTGCCCGACTCCGGCGAGATCCTCTTCGACGGGGTCCGGGTCGACGCCATGACCGAGACCCAGCGCAGCAGCCTTCGCCGGGACCGCTTCGGTTTCGTGTTCCAGTTCGGCCAGCTGGTCCCCGAGCTCACCGCGGTGGAGAACGTCGCCCTGCCGCTGCTGCTCAGCGGCGTACACCGCAAGCAGGCGCTGCCGAAGGCGAGTGCCTGGTTCGCGCGCCTCGGCCTGGACGGTCTGGAGCAGCGGCGCTCGGGTGAGCTGTCCGGCGGGCAGGCGCAGCGCGTCGCCCTGGCCCGCGGGCTGGTCGCCGAGCCGCAGGTGCTCTTCGCCGACGAGCCGACCGGCGCACTCGACTCGCTCACCGGCGAGCAGGTGATGGACCTGCTGGTCAGCGCCGCCCGCGAGCAGGGCACCACGGTCATCCTGGTCACCCACGAACCCCGGATCGCGGCGTACGCCGACCGTGAGGTCATGGTCCGCGACGGGCGCGTCAACGCGCCGGACCGGATCGCCTCGTGATCCGCTTCGGGCTCCGCCTCGCCGTGGCCGGCGGCCGCGAGGCGCTCACCCGCCTGCTCGTCATCGCCGCCGCCGTCGCCGTCGGCAGTGGACTGCTGCTGACCACTCTGGCCGGGGTCAACGCGGTCAACGCCCAGCTCACCCGGTACGCGTCGATGTATCCGAACGCCTCCGCCGGCGACGCCGACCCGCTGTGGTGGTCGACCCGGCAGGACTACTTCCAGGGCAAGCAGATCATCCGGATCGACGTCGCCGCGACCGGGCCGACCGCGCCCACCCCGGTCGGCGTCCCGGCAACTCCGGGGCCGGGCGAGTACTACGCCTCGCCCGCGTTGCGGGCACTGCTGGCCGCCCAACCGGCCGACCAACTGGGCGACCGCTACCCGGGGCGTGACCTGGGCACCGTCGGGCCGGCCGCGCTGACCTCGCCGGACACCCTGCTCGTCGTCGCGGGCGGCACCCCCGACGAGGTCGCCAAACTGCCGGCTGCGAAACAGGTCACCAGCGTCGGCGACACCCCCGCCATCCCGGAGACGACGGTCAACCTCATCCTGGGTGTGATCGCCGGCGGGCTGCTGTTTCCTGTCTTGATCTTCATCGGCACGGCCACGCGGCTCAGCGCGGCCCGCCGGGAGCAGCGCTTCGCCGCGATGCGCCTGGTCGGCGCGACACCGAGGCAGATCTCCCTGGTCGCCGCCGTGGAGGCGGCCGCCGCCGCCGTCGCCGGCACCGCCGTCGGCTTCGGACTGTTCTATGCCTTCCGCGACCCCCTGGCGGGGATCCCGTTCACCGGCATGCCGTTCTTTCCCAGCGACATGTCACTGGGCGTGCTGGATGCCCTGCTGGTGGCGCTGGGCGTCCCGGTCGGCGCGGCGGTGGCGGCCCAGGTTTCCCTGCGCCGCGTCCGGATCTCGCCGCTGGGCGTCACCCGCCGCGTCACCCCCCGGGCACCGCGCGCGTACCGGCTGATCCCGGCCCTGCTCGGTCTCGCCGTGCTGTTCTTCGCCATCGGCTTCAAGCCGGAAACGTCCGACGGCCAGACCGCGATCTTCCTGCCCGCCCTGCTGCTCATCATGGCCGGCCTGGTCTTCGCCGGTCCGTGGTTGACGATGGTCGGTGCCCGGATCCTGGCCCGGTACGCCAATCGACCCGCCGCGCTCATCGCCGCGCGACGCCTCGCCGACAACCCGAAGGCCGGCTTCCGGGCCATCAGCGGCATCATGCTCGCGCTCTTCGTGACGAGCGTGGCCGTCGGCGTGATCACCACGATCGTCACGAACCGCGGCCCGGCCCCCACCGGCTCGACCGACGCGGGCACCGTGACCACGGTCTTCGACGAGAAGACGCCGTCGGTGCCCGACACGCTCTTCACCGAGCTGCGCGCGATCACCGGGGTGCGCTCCGCGACCGCCATCCGCGAGAACCCGGAGGTGACCACCGCGGGCGAGGCCGGGGTGATCGCGTGCACCGACCTCCCCAGCGCCTACGGCCGGTGCGCCGAGGGCGCGAGCGTCATCGAGGTGCCGATGGGCCTCAGCCGCTGGCAGGAGTCCGCGTCACCCGCGACGGTCTGGCCCGCCGCCCCGCTCACCCTCGACGATCTCCAGCGGCTGCCGGTGGTGTCGATCGTCGTCGGCACGGACGGGTCCGCCTCCGCCGTCGAGCGCGTCCGCACCGTGCTGGAGATCGCCTACCCGACCTTCTGGGTGGGGCCGAACGTGCCCGGTGACTTCGAGTCGGACTTCGCCGACACGCTGCGCGGCTGGGAACAACTGGCCAACGTCGTCATCATCGCCAGCCTCGCGCTCGGCGGGTGCAGCCTCGCGGTCAGCGTCATCGGCGGCCTCACCGAACGCCGGCGCCCATTCAGCCTGCTGCGCCTCAGCGGCGCGCCGGTACGGGTGCTGCGCCGGGTGGTCGCGCTGGAGAGCGCCATACCGATGCTCGCCGTCGCCGCGGTCGCCATCGGGATGGGCCTGCTCGCCGCGCACCTGTTTCTGCGGGCACAGATGGACTACCGGCTCATCGCACCGGAGCCGCGCTTCTACGTGATCGTCGTCGTCGGGTTGGTCACCTGCCTCGGCGTCATCGCCTCCACCCTGCCGCTGCTGGAACGCATCACCGGGCCGGAGACCGCCCGCAGCGAGTAGTCAGTTCGTCGGCCCGGTGCTCGTGAGGGCGGCCACCGGGCCGAGGACGAAGACGGCGGGCGGGCCGATGCCCTCCCGGGCGGCGACCGCGCCGATCTCGTCCAGCCGGGCCGGCACCGACCGCTGGTGCGGCAGCCCGGCGTCCTGCACGGCGAGCACCGGGGTGTCCGGGGCGCGGCCATGCTCGATCAGCACGGTGGCGATCTTCGCGATGGTGTCGACGGCCATCAGCAGCACGACGGTGCCCCGGGCGCGGGCCAGCGCCGCCCAGTCGACCAGGGAGTCGGGGTGCCCGGGCGGTAGGTGCCCGGACACGATCGTGACGTCGTGCGCCACGCCCCGGTGGGTGACCGGAACGCCGGCGAGGGCCGGTGCGGCGATCGCGCTGCTCACCCCGGGGACCACGCTCACCGGCACGCCGGCCGCCCGGCAGGCCAGCACCTCCTCGTGGCCGCGCCCGAAGACGTACGGGTCGCCGCCCTTGAGCCGCACCACCCGGCGCCCGGCGCGGGCGTGTGCCACCAGGGCCGCGTTGATGGCGTCCTGCGACATCGACGGGCCACGGGGCACCTTCGCGGCGTCGATCACCAGCACGTCGGGGGGCAGTCCGGCGAGCAGTCCCTGCGGGGCGAGCCGGTCGACCACCACGACGTCCGCGGCGTCGAGCAGCGCCTTCGCGCGTACCGTGATCAGGTCGTCGGGTCCGGGCCCGCCGCCGACCACCGCGACCGAACCGTGGTCGTGGTGATGGTCGTGCCCGTGGTGATGTTGATGGTGGTGGCCGCCGACCGGGTCGTCGGGGTGGTCGTGCGGGCGTTGCGGACGGCCGACCTTGTCGGCGAAGCCGGGCATCAGCACCCGGTACGCGCAGGTGTCGCAGTTCATCCGGATGTCCCCGCCCAGCGCCTCGGCGTAGCGCTCCAGGACGAGGTCGGCGAGGGCGTCGCAGTCACCGATCACCTCGGCGACGCGGACGTCCAGGTCGGGGTGCGCGGCGGCGAACTGCGCCGACTGCGCGACGATGCGGTCGGGCAGCACCCCGGCGAACAGGAAGTACGGCGCCACCACGATCCGCCGCGCGCCGAGGCGGCGCAGCCGCTCCAGCACCGCCGGCACCGACGGCTGGGCCAGGGAGATGAACCCCGGTTCGACACCGGCGTAGCCGCGCCCCTCCCAGAGCAGTCGGGCCACCTTGGCGACCTCGGCGTTGGCGTCCGGGTCGGTGGACCCCCGCCCGATCAACGCGACCCACGTGCCGGCCCGCTCCGCGGTGTCGGTGTGGTCCGCACCGGCCAGTGCGGCGTCGATGCGCTGTTCCAGGGCGTCGTGCAGCAGTGGGTGGGGGCCGAGCGGGCGGCCGTAACGGTAGGTCAGCCCGGGGTGGCGCTGCTGTTCGCGGCCCATGGCGGCGGGGATGTCGCCCTTGCCGTGCCCGGCGGCGGTGAGCACCAGCGGCAGCGCCGCGACTGCCCGGTGCCCGCGGGCGACGAGGGCGCCGACCGCGTCGGTGAGCGGCGGCCGGGACAGCTCGATGAAGCCGCCCTCGACGTCGGCGACGTCGCCGCGCCGGCGGACCCGCTCGACGAGCGCGGCGAACTGGTCGACCCCGGCCGCGCTGCGCGTACCGTGCCCGACGATGACCAACCCGGTCATGGCTTCTCCTCGACGTAGAGCAGGGCGTTGAGGGCGGCGGCGGCGACCGCCGAGCCGCCCTTCTCCCCCACGTTGGACACGGCGGGCAGGCCGCTGGCCCGCAGCGCCGCCTTCGACTCGGCGGCACCCACGAAACCGACCGGCAGGCCGACGACCAGCGCCGGCGCGGCGTCCAGGGTCAGCAGTTCGACGAGCGCGGTGGGCGCGCAGCCGACCACCCAGACCGCGCCCGGCCCGACCCGGTCCAGCGCGATCCGCACGGCCGCCGCCGACCGGGTGATGCCGGCCGAGCGGCCCAGCTCGACGGCGGCCGGCTCGGCGACCGGGCAGACCAGTTCCAGGCCGGCGCGGGTGATGCCGGCGGCGACCATCGCCACGTCCGTCACCACCGGCGCGCCCGCGCGCAGCGCGGCCAGCCCCGACTCCAGGGCGGCCTCGTCGCAGACCAGGTCGTCGACGTACGCGAGGTCGGCGCTGGCGTGCACGACCCGTTCGGTCACCGCGCGGCTCAGCGGCGGCAGGTCGGACAGGTCGACCCGCTCGCGCAGGATGCGATACGACTCCGCCTCGATCGGGTGCACCACCCGTCTCATCGGGCTCCTTCCGACATGTCCGGGCCGGTGACGCGGATCGCGTCGACCGGGCAGATCTCCAGGCACTCCAGGCAGCCGGTGCAGCGGTCGGCGCGTACCGTCAGGCCGCCGGCGACCGGCCGGATCGCGTGGGTGGGGCAGGTGAGCAGGCAGGCGCCGCAGCCCTGGCAGGCGTCGATGGTCACGAACGCCACCGGTACCCCCGGGGTGTGACCATCCGTCCGCCGACCAGCCGGGTGTCGCTGTTGCCGACCAGCACGATGCTGTACATGTCCACCACGGCCGGGTCGAGGGTGGACAGCGTGGCCAGGTGCACCCGTTCGCCGGGGCGGCTCGCGTTGCGCACCACGCCGACCGGGGTGTCCGCTGGCCGGTGCGCGGCGAGGATGCCGAGCGCCGTGCCGAGCTGCCAGTCGCGTGCCCGGCTGCGCGGGTTGTAGAACACCGTGACGAAGTCACCCTCGGCAGCCGCCGCCACCCGCCGCTCGATGACCTCCCACGGGGTGTGCAGGTCCGACAGGCTCAGGTAGGCGTGGTCATGACCCAGCGGCGCGCCGAGCAGCGCGCCGGCGGCGAGGGCGGCCGTCACCCCGGGCACGCCGATCACGTCGATCCGCTCGTCGGCGTACTCCAGGGCGGGGCTGGCCATCGCGTACACCCCGGCGTCGCCGGACCCGACCAGCGCGACCGCCCGGCCGGCGGCGGCCTCGGCGACGGCGGCGCGGGCCCGTGCCTCCTCCGCGCCCAGCCCGCTGGACAGCACCCGGGTGCCCGGACGGAGCAGGTCGCGCACCTGGTCGAGGTACTGGTCCAGGCCCACCACCACGGCCGCGCGGCGCAGCTCGGCGACCGCGCGGGGGGTGCGCAGGTCGGCGGCGCCGGGCCCGAGCCCCACGACGGCCAGCCGGCCGCACGGCGCGTGCCGCGCCACCGCCACGGTGGCCATCGCCGACGCGGTCTTCCCCACCAGCAGCGTGGCGTCGTCGGCCCGGCCGTCCGGACCGAGCAGCGCCGCGGCCTCCGCCACGCTCGGCGTGCCGACCGCGGCGCGGACCACCTCGCTGGGGTGCGGCACGTCGATGGCCGCCAGCCGCGTCGCCGGCCAGGTCACCAGGGGTACGCCGAGCGCGTCGGCGGTGCTGCGGATGCCCGCCTCGTCGGCCTTGACGTCGGCGCTGGCCAGGCAGCGCAGGCTCGCCGGGTCGAGGCCGGCGTCGGCCAGCACCCGGTGCAGCAGCTCCGCCACCTCGGCGGCGGGTACGCCCCGACTCGCGCCCACCCCGGCGACCAGCGACGGGGGTCGCAGCACGGCGGTCCGGTCGTCGAGCGGCACCACTCGGTCGGTGACCAGCAGGCGGTACCCGGCGGCACTGCCGGTGGTGTCGTCGGCGGCGCTGCCGGTGGTGTCGTCGGCGGCGCTGCCGGTGGTGTCGTCGGCGGTGGACTCGAAACGGGTGGCGGCGCGCACGTTCGGCGGCAGGGCGGGCAGCGGCCAGTCGGCGTCGGCGATCAGCTGGACCGGCTCGCCGTCCAGGATGGCCCGGGACACCGCGGCGACCGCGCCCCGCACGGGCCAGCCGAGGGTGTCCAGCCCCGGCAGGCCGACCGCGTCGGTGGCGGTGGTGATCACCGGCCGGGCGTCCAGCAGCGCGGCGACCTGCTCGGCGAGGGCGTTGGCCCCGCCGGCGTGCCCGCCGAGCAGGGCCACGGCGTGCCGGGCGGCCTCGTCGACGACCACCACGGCCGGGTCGGTGCGCTTGTCGTCGAGCAGCGGCGCGAGGATCCGTACCACCGCTCCGGTGGCCAGGAACGCGATCACCGCGTCGCATTCGGCCCAGGCGGTCCGCAGCGCGTCGGCGACGGTCTCCGCCTGGACCAGCCGGGCGTGCGGCCAGGCGGCGGCCAGGGTGTCGGCGTGCCGGCGGCCGGCGGCGGTGGTCGCCACCAGGCCGACGCGGGTGGTCACGGTCAGGTCGTGCACGGGCGCTCCCCGGTGAGGACGACCACCGGGTTGGTGGCCGCGAGGCGGATCGACCCGCCGGGCAGGTCGGCGAGGCGGGCGGCGGAGAGCTGGACACCCTCGACCGTGTAGCCGGCGGCGCGCAGCAGGCCCACGGCTGGTGCGACCCGGTCCAGTGCGGCCAGGGTGAGGACCACCCGCTCGGGCCGGCGGGCCGCCACGGCGGCGAGGACGTCGACGCCGCCACCGCCGACGAAGACCGCGTCCGGCTCGGGCAGCCCGGCCAGCGCCTCCGGTGCCCGTGCGGCGACGAGCCGGACGTTCACCCCGTGCGCGGCGGCGTTGGCCTGGATGGTCGCGCCGGCGCCCCGGTCCTGTTCGACGGCGAGCACGGCCGCGCCGAGCAGGGCGCACTCGATGCCGACCGAGCCGCTGCCCGCCCCGACGTCCCAGATCAACCGACCCAGTCGGGGGCGCAGCCGGGCGACGACGAGAGCCCGCACCTCGGACTTGCTGATCATCGAGTCGCGGTGGGCGTACCGGGTCTCCGGCAGCGCCCATCCTCCGGCCGGCGCGGCGGCGGGCTGGTTGTCTACCCGCATGCCACCGGTCGCGAGGGCGGACTGACCCGCACCCGCGGTACCGACGCCGCAGCCGGTCGATGCGGGCTCGGCGAGGCTGAGCAGGACGTGCGGGTCGGCCCAGCTCTCGGCGGCGGCCTGCTCGGGGGTCACCGCGCGGATCCGTTCCGCGTCGGTGCCCAGGTGTTCGGCGACCAGCAGGCGACGCGACCAGCCGACCAGGCCGGCGCCCAACTCCGCCGCGCCGGCACCGGGGGCGGTGAGCACCGCGACCAGCGGCAGTGCCCGGCACGCGTTCAGCGCGGCTCGGGGGTCGCGTCCGTGCGCGGTGACCACGGCGGCGCCGTCCCAGGGCAGCCCGGCGCGGGCGAACGCGGCGGCCACACTGGACACCGCCGGCACCACCCGCAGCGGCAGCCCGGCCGCGCGTAGCCGCCGGACGATGCCGAACAGGCCGGGATCCCCGCTGGCCAGCACCACGGCTGGCACCCCGGCGGCGACGGCCTCGGCCAGGCGACGCACGGCGGGGGCGAGCGGTCCGAGGGTGACGGTGTCCGCGCCGGCCGGCACGGGCACCGCGGCCAGGTGCCGGGCGGCACCCACCACCAGCCCGGCGGCGGCCAGCACGGACGCGAGGGCGGGGTGCGGCGGTGCACCGGCGGCATCCAGCCCGACCACGGTCACCGACGCCACCGGCTCCGTCCGCGCCACCGGCTCGGACGGCGTCAGCGGCGCCACACGCGCGGTCCGCGTCACCGGGGGCACCGGCTCGGTCGGCGTCACCGGGGCCACCGGCCCGAGGAGGCGACCACGCGCGCGCCGGCGAAGTCGACCATCGCCACGTCGACGGTGACCGTCGGCCCGGCGAACCGTCGCAGCACGTCGCGGACCCGCTGACAGAGCAGGTCACCGGCCGGGCCGAGTAGCCCGGCGGCCTCCCACAGCTCGTACGCGTGCCGACCGGTGTTCGCCTCGGTCACGGCGGCGACCAGCGCCGGATCGCCACCGGCGTCGGCGGTCACCGCGCCGAGCAGCGAGAGGTCCACCGTGGAGCGGGTGTAGTGGGTCATCAGCACACCGGCGGCGAGTTTGGCCAGCTTGCCGGCCATGCCGACGAAGACCACCCCGGTCATCGCGTCACCCACGGCGGCGGTCACCGCGGCGCCGGTGAAGTCGCCGACCTCGACGAAGCAGACCTCGGGCAGGTCGGGCAGCAGCGCGCGGGCGGCCCGCTCGGTGCGCCCGCCGGTGCACAGCACCACGGTCCGTTCACCCTGGGCGGCCATCACGTGCACGGCCTGCACGACGCTGGCCCGCCAGGAGGCGGTGGAGAAGGGACGAACGACCCCGGTGGTGCCGAGGATCGAGATGCCACCGAGGATGCCGAGCCGCCGGTTGGTGGTCTTGCGGGCCATGATCTCGCCCCGGGGCACGCTGATCACCACGTGGACGCCGACCTCGCCGAGGTCGACCACCTCGGCCACCGCCTCGCCGATCATCCGGCGGGGCGTGTCGTTGATCGCCGGGCCGCCGACCGCGAGCCCGAGGCCGGGCTTCGTGACCGTGCCCACGCCCGGCCCACCGGCCAACCGCAGACCGGGAACGTCGGCCCAGTGCACGGTCGCGGTCAACTCGGCGCCGTGGGTGACGTCCGGGTCGTCGCCGGCGTCCTTGACCACCACCGCCTCGGCGCGGGTCGGAGGGGTGCCGGTCACCTCGCACCGGGCCACCGGAAAGCGCACCCGCCGGCCGGCGGGTAGACCGATCTCCACCTCCGGCTGGGGCACACCGGTGACCAGCGCGGTGACCGCGGCCTTCGCCGCCGCCGTCGCGCAGGCGCCGGTGGTCCAGCCGGTGCGCAGCGCGGTGGGCCGGACCTTCGCGGTACGCGGCAGGTCCGGCTCGCGCAGCGGCGGCTCGGCGTACGTCACGGTGTGCCTGCCTCCCCGGCGCGGGCGCGGCTCTGGCGGCGCAGCTCGGCGCGGGCGGCCGGCTCGGCCCGGCGGAAGGTGTGGAAGTGCCCGGGGTGGTAGAGGTGCGAACGGGTGCCCTCGGCGGCGAGCGCCGGCCCGACCAGGAACAGGGTGTGCTTCCACAGCTTGTGCTGCTTGACCGTCGCCTCCAGGGTGCCGACGGTGCAGCGCACCACCAGCTCGTCGGGCCAGGTCGCCTGGTACGCCACGACGGCCGGGGTGTCCGCCGGGTAGCCGCCGGCCAGCAGCTCGGCCTGCACCTGCCCGGAGCGGGCGGCGGAGAGGAACAGCGCCATGGTGGTGCCGTGCCGGGCGAAGTCGCGGACCCGTTCGCCGGGCGGCATCGGGGTCTTGCCACCTTCGAGGCGGGTGAGGATCACCGACTGGGCGACCTCGGGCACGGTCAGCTCCCGCCCGACGATCGCCGCGACGGCGGTGAACGAGGACACCCCGGGCACGATCTCGACGGCCAGGCCGAGCGCCCGGCACAGGTCGAGCTGCTCCTGCACGGCACCCCAGAGCGCCGGGTCGCCGGAGTGGATGCGGGCCACCCTCAGCCCCTGCTCGGCCGCCCGCTGGTAGAGCGGCAGCACCCCCTCGATGGGCAGCTGCGACGAGTCGACGATCTCCGCGTCGGGGCGGGCGTGGTCGAGGACGTCGGCGTGCACGAGGCTGGCCGCCCAGATCACGACGTCCGCCTCGGCGATCACCCGGGCGGCCCGCAGGGTCAGCAGGTCCGCCGCGCCCGGGCCGGCCCCGACGAACCACACCTTGCCGTCGCTGGTCACAGCTTTCCTCCTCGATGGTGGCGGCGGGCGGGGACCAGCAGCGTCGACAGGTACGGCAGGTCGTGCTCGGTGTCGTCGACTCCGCCGACGTGTTCGCCGGGCAGGCCGAGACTGCGGCCGAGAACGGCGTCGTCGAGCCGGCCCTGTCGGCGCAGCTCGGCGAGCAGTTCCGGATGCCGCCGCCAGCCCTTGTAGGCGACCACGGTGCCCGGCCCGGCGAGGGCGTCGGCGAACAGCGCCAGCCCGGCGGTGGCCGGCAGCAGGGTCAGCGGTTCGCGTCCCTCGCAGAGCGGGATGCCGCTGCGCGCGGCCAGCTCCTGCATGGCGGTGACGCCGGGCACGGTCGCCACCCGCACCGCCGGTCGCAGCGCCCGCACGCTCTGCGCCAGGTAGCCGAAGGTGGAGTAGACGTTCGGGTCACCGATGGTGGCGAACGCCAGCGACCGTCCGCCCGCGTCGACCGCCTCGGCCACCACCCGCGCGGCGGCGTCCCAGGCCGCCGCCCGTCGGGCGGTCACCCCACCCCGGTCGTCCAGGGCGAACGGCAGCCGCCGCACCCGGTCCGGGTCGACGTAGGACCGCACGGTCGCCTCCGCGCGCCCGGCGTCCGCGCCCGCCGTGGACCCGGTCGCCACGCCCGCGCCCGGCGGGGGCGGACCCGCGGTCGCGGTCGGCCCGAATCGATCCGCCATGACGGGTACGAAGACAACGTCGGCCTCACGCAGGACCCGCACGGCCTTGACGGTGAGCAGTTCCGGGTCGCCGGGTCCGACGCCGACCCCGGTCAGCGTGGCGTCGGTCGACCCGGCGGCTCGACGGGTGCCCGCGCTCATCGGCACGCCTCGACGAGGCGGCGGGCGGCGTCCGGGTGGCCGGCCCAGTGGGTGTGCAGGTAGGACGCGTGCACACGGCCGGCGACGAAGCCGTGCGCGGTGTCGTTCCAGCGCCACGCCGGCACGTCGCCGTGCTGCGGGTCGGTGGTGGTGCGGTGGAACTCGTGGCCGCGTACCGGCTCGCCCGCGGAGGCCACCGGGGAGTCGGTGACGGCCAGCGCCTGCCGGTAGCCGAGGGTGAGCCGGCCGGTCATCCGGGCGGTCAGGTCCAGCCGGCCGCACATCGGCACACCGTCCAGGGACCGTCCCAGGTAGAGCAGCCCCGCGCACTCGGCCACGATCGGCCCGTCGAAGTCGGCCAGGTCGGCGCGCAGCGTGGCGTTGGCGGCCAGCGCCTGGGCGTACGCCTCGGGGAAGCCGCCGCCGATCACCACCGCGCGGGTGCCGGTGGGCAGTGCCGGGTCACGCAGCGGGTCGACGGTGACCACGTCCGCGCCGGCGGCGGTGAGCAGTTCGGCGGTCTCCGCGTACGAGAAGGTGAAGGCCGGACCACCGGCGAGCGCGACCAGCGGTCGCTCGGTGTCGGCCGGCCCGCCGACGGCGGCGACCGGATCCCAGGCCGGGGCGGTCAGTGGCCCGGCGGTGCGGGCCAGGGCGAGCACCGCGTCCAGGTCCACGGTGGCCTCGACCAGTTCGGCGAGCGCGGTGACGATCGCGAGAGACTCGGGTGCCCGCTCGGCCACCGGCACCAGCCCGAGGTGTCGGGCCGGCGCGGCCACCTCGGCGGCGCGGGTGACCGCCCCGAGCACCGGTACGTCCACCTCGGCGAGGGCGTCGCGCAGCAGCGTCTCGTGTCGGGGTGAGCCGACCCGGTTGAGGATCACGCCGCCGATCCGCACCGAGGGGTCGAAGCCGGCCATGCCCAGTGTCAGCGCGGCGGCCGAGCGGCCCTGCGCGGTGGTGTCGAGCACCAGCAGCACGGGCGCGTCGATGAGCCGGGCGACGTGCGCGGTGGAGGCGAAGTCGCGGCGGCCGACCGCGCCGTCGTGCAGGCCCATCACGCCCTCCACCACGGCGATGTCGGCGGGTGTGGGGAGGCTCGCGCCGTGGCGCAGCAGCGGCGCGATGCGCTCGGCGCCGACCAGGAACGGGTCGAGGTTGCGCCCGGGGCGTCCGGCGGCGAGCGCGTGGTAGCCGGGGTCGATGTAGTCCGGGCCGACCTTGTGTGGGCTGACCGTCAGGCCACGGCGGCGCAGCGCGGCGAGCAGCCCGGTGGCGACGGTGGTCTTGCCGTGGCCGCTGGCCGGCGCGGCGATCACCACCCGGGGCAGCGCCCAGTGCGTGCTCACCACTCGATGCCCTTCTGGCCCTTCTGGCCGGCGTCCATCGGGTGCTTGACCTTGGTCAGCTCGGCCACCAGGTCGGCGGCGGCGACCAGACGCGGGTCGGCGTCCCGGCCGGTGATCACCACATGTTGGAAGCCGGGCCGGTCGGCCAGGGTGGCGACGACCTCGTCGACGTCCACCCAGCCCCACGTCATCGGGTAGGTGAACTCGTCCAGCACGTACAGCCCGTAACGCTCGGCGGCCAGGTCGCGCTGGATCTGCCGCCAGCCCTCCAGGGCGTCGGCGGCGTGGTCGGCGTCGCCGCCGCGCTGGATCCAGGACCAGCCCTCGCCCATCTTGTGCCAGGCCACCGGCGCGCCCTGGCCGGTACGCTCGTGCACCTCGCCGAGCGCCCGGAAGGCGGTCTCCTCACCCACCCGCCACTTGGCGCTCTTGACGAACTGGAACACCCCGACCGGCATGCCGGCGGTCCACGCCCGCAACGCCAACCCGAAGGCCGCCGTCGACTTTCCCTTCATCTGTCCGGTGTGGACCATCAGCAGTGGCCGGTGTCGTCGCTGCCGGGTCGTCAACCCGTCAGCAGGCACGTGACTCGGCTGTCCCTGCGGCATCAGCATCTCCCCATCCCGCGGACGTTCCCGCGATCTTGCAGCTTCTGTTGGTCATATGCGCGCTTCGCCCCGTTATGCCGCGACAGAAAGTGCACGATCGCGGGGGTGAGGGTGGGGGTGGGTCAGAGCTTCCAGGGGGGTTCTGGGGGCGTTCAGCTGGGTGGCCAGGCGGGTGGCCAGATGCAGGCGGACCGGGCCGGCCTCGCAGTCGACGACCACGCAGGGAGCACCCGTCGCCGCCAGCGCCTTCGCCGCTGCTGCCGCGCGGTCCAGCGGGCGGGTGCCGGCGGTGGCTCTGCCGTCGGTGACGACGAGGACCATCGGGCGGCGCTTCGGGTCGCGCAGGCGTTCCACGCGCAGCAGGTCGGCCGCGGCGAGCAGACCCTCGGCCAGCGGCGTACGCCCACCCGTCGGCAACTCGGCCAGCCTGGTCGAGGCGGCCAGCACCGACGAGGTGGCCGGCAACAGCGTCTGCGCGCCGGCACCCCGGAAGGCGATCACGGCGACCTTGTCCCGCCGCTGGTACGCGTCGGTGAGCAGGGCCAGCACCGCGTCCTTCACGGCGGTCATCCGCTGCCGGGCACCCATCGAACCGCTCGCGTCCACCACGAACAGCACCAGGTTTCCCTCCCGGCCCTCCCGCACCGCCTCACGCACGTCGTCGCCACGCAACCGCAGCGGCCCGGTCAGCCGCCCCCGGGCGGCCTGATACGGCGCGGCGGCACGGACCGTCGCCGCCAGGTGCAGCGCGCTGGCCCGTCCGGCCGGCACCCGCGCGCCGGTGGTGCGCCCCCGCCCGGTGCGGGCCCGCGACCGCCGGCCGGGCACCCCGTCACCCACTCCGGGCGCGGTGAGCAGCCGGGCCGTCAACCCACCCCGGGGTACGGCCACCGGCTGGGACTCCCCGCCCCGGGTCGGGTCGTCGTCACCGACCGCCGGTTTCCGGCCACGGGCGTGCCGCCCGGCGCCATGCCGGTCGTCCGCCGTGCCCTGCGGCCAACCGTCGTCGCCGACCCTGTCGCCCGTCGGGCGCTGCGGCCAACCGTCGGTGCCGTCCGGGCTGTCGGCGCGCCCGTCCGGGCCGGTGCCGGGGCGGTCCGCCGAGTGCCCGCCCGACTCGGGCTCACCCTGGTCGCCGCCGCCGCTACCGTCCTGGGGTCCGCCGCCAGCCGGGCCGCCGCCATTCCGGCCATCGGCACCGGCCGGGCTGCCGCCAGCCGGGCCACCACCATCGGGGCCGCCGCCAGCCGGGCCACCACCATCGGGGCCACCACCGCCGGGGCCGCCGTCGTCGTCCGGGTCGTCGGGGTGGGCGTCCTGGGCCCGCTGCAACGCCTCGTCGAGGCGCTTCTCATCCAGCCCCGGCGTGTCGAACGGATCGCGGCGGCGGCGATGCGGCAGGGCCAGCCGGGCGGCGACCCGGACGTCGTCGATGGTGACCCGGTCCCGGCCGAGCCAGGCGGCGTGGGCCAGGGCGGCACGGGCCGTGACGATGTCGGCGCGCATCCCGTCCACGTCGAACGCCGCGCACACCTCGGCGATCTGGCGCAGCGCCGCGTCGGGCAGGCGTACCCCGGGGAGCCGGCGCCGGGCGGCGGCCACCTGACGGGCGATGTCGGCGTCGGCGTCGGCCCACCGGGCGGCGAAACCGGGCGGGTCGGCGTCGGCGGCGAGTCGCCGGCGGACCACCTCGACCCGGACCGCCGGGTCACGGCTCGCGGCGACCTCGACGGTGAGCCCGAACCGGTCGAGCAGTTGCGGGCGCAGCTCCCCCTCCTCCGGGTTCATGGTGCCGACCAGCAAGAACCGGGCGGCGTGGCTGACCGAGACGCCTTCGCGCTCGACGTGGCTGCGGCCCATCGCCGCCGCGTCCAGCAGCAGGTCGACGAGGTGGTCGTGCAGCAGGTTGACCTCGTCGACGTAGAGCACGCCCCGGTGGGCGGCGGCGAGCAGGCCCGGTTCGAAGGCGCGTACCCCCTCGCCGATGGCCCGCTCCAGATCCAGTGATCCGACCACCCGGTCCTCGGCGGCGCCCACCGGCAGCTCGACGAGGCGGGCCGGGCGGGTCTCGGCGGCGACGTCGGCCGGGTGGGGGCCGTCCGGGCAGGCCGGGTCGGGCTCCGCCGGGTCACAGCCGAAACGGCAGCCCGCCACCCGGCGCACCGGCGGCAGCAGAGCGGCGAGGGCCCGTACGGCGGTCGACTTCGCGGTGCCCTTCTCGCCCCGGACCAGCACCCCGCCGATCGCCGGGGAGACGGCGTTGAGCAGCAGCGCCAGGCGCATGTCGTCCATGCCGAGCACGGCACTGAACGGGTAGGTCACGGTCACTGGGCCTTCTTTCGTTCGCGACTGCGGGGCTCGCACAACCGGCTCACTCCTCGCGCTCACACCCGGTCCTCCAGGTCACCCTCGCTGGCCAGGTACGTGTCGCGGAGCCGGTCGAGGGTGACCGGCTCGGGTTTGGCCCACAGCCCCCGGTCGGCGGCCTCCAGCAGCCGTTCGGTGATGCCGCGCAGCGCCCACGGGTTGGAGCGCTCCAGGAATTCGCGGGTGGTGTCGTCGAAGAGGTACGCGGCGGCCAGGTTCTCGTACATCCAGTCGTCGACGACGCCGGCGGTGGCGTCGTAGCCGAACAGGTAGTCCACGGTGGCGGCCAGCTCGAACGCGCCCTTGTAGCCGTGCCGGCGCATCGCGGCGATCCACTTCGGGTTGACGACCCGGGCCCGGAACACCCGCCGGGTCTCCTCGCCCAGCGTGCGGGTCCGCACGTCGTGCGGCATCGCCGAGTCACCCACGTACGCCTGCGGGGCGCTGCCGGTGAGGTGACGGACCATCGCCACCATCCCGCCGTGGTACTGGAAGTAGTCATCGGAGTCGACGATGTCGTGCTCGCGGGTGTCCTGGTTCTTCACGGCCACCGCGATCCGGGCGAACGAGCGTTCCATGTCGGCGCGCGCCTCCCGCCCGTCCAGGCCCCGGCCGTACGCGTAGCCACCCCACACGGCGTACACCTCGGCAAGGTCGGCGTCGTCGCGCCAGGTGCGGGCGTCGATCAGCGGCAACAACCCGGCGCCGTACGCCCCGGGTTTGGAGCCGAAGATCCGCGCGGTGGCCCGCCGCTCGTCGCCGTGCTCGGCGAGGTCGGCGGTGACGTGGGCGCGCAGGTAGTTGTCCGCGTCCGGCTCGTCGAGGGCGGCGACCCGCCGGACGGCGTCGTCGAGCAGGGTCACGACGTGCGGGAACGCGTCGCGGAAGAACCCGGAGATGCGGACGGTGACGTCGACGCGGGGCCGGCCCAGCTCGGCGGTCGGCACCACCTCGATGCCGGTGACCCGCCGCGACCGGTCGTCCCAGACGGGCCGGCAGCCCAGCAGCGCGAGCACCTCGGCGATGTCGTCGCCCTGCGTCCGCATGGCGCTGGTGCCCCACACGGTCAACCCCACCGAGCGGGGGTACGCGCCGGTGTCGGCGAGGTGCCGGGCCAGCAGCGAGTCCGCGAGGGCCACCCCGACGTCCCAGGCGTTGCGGCTGGGGATGGCCTTCGGGTCGACGGAGTAGAAGTTGCGGCCGGTGGGCAGCACGTTGACCAGGCCCCGGGTGGGCGAGCCGGACGGGCCGGGCGGCACGAACCGGCCGTCGAGCGCGCCGAGGGTGTTGGTCAGCTCGTCGGTGGTGCGCTCCAGCCGGGGCACCAGCTCGGTGGCGGCGAAGCGCAGCACCGCGGCGGCGTCCGGGATCGGCTGGCCGGTCACCTCCGCGACGACCGCGTCGGCCGCGTCCACGGCCCAGCTTAGGGTTTCCATGCCGACGACCAGTCGCCGCGCGAGAGCCTCGATCAGGTCGATGGCGTCGGCGGCGGTGCCGGCCGGGCCGTCCACCGCGTCGGTCAGCGCCGCGGGCAGGGCGATCCGCTGCCCGGGCGTCGCGAGCAGCTCCTGCTCGTCGAGGCCGTACGCGGCGGCGAGGGCCTGCCGCAGGCCGGGCAGGGCGCGGGCGCCTCCCCAGATCTGCGGCGCCCGCAGCACGGCGAGGACGAGGTTGACGCGGGGTTCACCGGTCGGCGCGGCGGCGAGGATGTGCAGCCCGTCGCGGATCTGCACGTCCTTGACCTCGCAGAGGTACCCGTCGAGGTGCAGCACGAAGTCGTCGAAGTCGTCGGCGTCGGGCATCGCCTCGGCGTGCAGGTCGTGGTGCAGTTCGGCGGCGCGGACGAGGTCCCAGATCTGCGCCCGCACGGTGGGCAGCTTGGCCGGGTCGAGGGCCTGCACGGTGGCGTACTCGTCGAGCAGTTGTTCCAGTTTGGCCAGCTCGCCGTAGGTCTCGGCACGGGCCATCGGCGGCACCAGGTGGTCGATGACCACGGCGTGCGCGCGCCGCTTGGCCTGGGTGCCCTCGCCGGGGTCGTTGACGATGAACGGGTAGACCAGCGGCAGGTCACCGAGGACCGCGTCGGGCGCGCAGCCGGCGGCCAGGCCGAGGCCCTTGCCGGGCAGCCACTCCAGGGTGCCGTGCTTGCCGAGGTGCACCACGGCGTCCGCGCCGAAGCCGCCGTCGGCGACCGGCGCGGCCAGCCAGTGGTACGCGGCCAGGTAGTGGTGACTCGGCGGCAGGTCCGGGTCGTGGTAGATGGCGATCGGGTTCTCCCCGAAGCCGCGGGGCGGCTGGATGAGCAGCACCACGTTGCCGAAGCGCAGCCCGGCGAGCACGATGTCGTCGCCGTCGGTGTACAGCTCGCCGGGCGGCTCACCCCAGTGTTCCCGCATCCGTTCGCGCAGCTCGGCGGGGACCTGGTCGAACCACCGCCGGTACGTCCGCCCCGGTATCCGGGCCTCGGCGGCGGCCAACTGCTCCGGGGTGAGCCATTCCACGTCGTGCCCCCCGGCGGCGATCAGCGCGTGGATCAGCGCGTCACCGTCGTCGGGTACCGGGGCGTCGCCCAGGTGGTAGCCGGCGTCGGCCAGCGCGGCGAGCAACCGGACCGCCGAGACGGGGGTGTCCAGCCCGACGGCGTTGCCGACCCGGGAGTGCTTGGTGGGGTACGAGCTGAGCACGACGGCGATCCGCTTGTCGGCGTTGGGCACGTAGCGCAGCCGGGCGTGGCGCACCGCGATGCCGGCGACCCGCGCGGCCCGCTCGGGGTCGGCGGCGTAGACCGAGAGCCCGTCGGCGTCGATCCGCTTGAACGAGAACGGCACGGTGACGATCCGGCCGTCGAACTCGGGGATGGCCACCTGCATCGCGGCGTCCAACGGGGACAGTCCGGCGTCGCTGCCGGCCCATTGTTCGCGGGTGCTGGTGAGACAGAGCGCCTGGATGACCGGCACGTCCAGGGCGGCGAGGGCGCCGACGTCCCAGGCGTCCTCGGCACCGCCGCCGGAGGCGTCCGCGGCGACCGCGCCCCCGGCGGCGAGGACGGTGACCAGCAGCGCGTCGCAGCGGGCGAACAGTCCGAGCGGTCCGGCGCCGGCGGTCAGCCCGCGCAGCGAGCCGCAGAAGATGGGCAGCGGACTGCCACCGGCGTCGCGTACCGCGTCGGCGAGCACGTCGACGAATCCGGTGTTGCCGGCGAGCGCGTGCGCCCGGTAGAAGACGATCCCCACGGTGGGCCGGTCCGGGTCGGCGCGATGATCGCCGTGCACCCCGTACGCCGGTGTGGGCGCGGGTGGGGCGAAACCCTCGCCGGTGAGCAGCACGGTGTCGGAGAGGAACCGGGCCAGCTGGGCGAGGTTGTCCGGCCCGCCCTCGACGAGGTACGCGAGCGCCTGGGTGGCGACCCCGGACGGCACGGTGGAGAGGGCCGTCAGCTCCGCGTCGGGCACCGACTCACCGCCGAGCACGACCGTGGGGCGTCCGCCGGCGAGCACCGCGGCGAGGCCGTCGGGCCACGCCTGCCGGCCTCCGAGCAGGCGTACGACGGCGAGGTCGACCCCGTCGAGCAGGACGGGCACCTCGTCGGCGGCGACCCGGGCCGGGTTGGCCAGGCGGTAGTCGACGCCGCTGGCGCGGGCGGCCAGCAGGTCGGTGTCGGCGGTGGAGAGCAGCAGGATGCGCACGGCAGGCTCCGGACAGTAACGTCGGCACGCTCGCGGGGAAGCGCCTGGCGACGTGGGATGGGCGCGGGGTTCAGCGGGTACCGCGATCCGGCCGGCTCACCGGCGTGCGGCCGGCGGCGACGGGTGGCGCGGCGCGGAACTCAGCGGTGAACGGCGGGAGAGCGCCCGGGTATGGGTGCGGCAGAGCGGCCGTCGCTCAGGTCACGACGATGGTCGTCGGTGACGGAGACGCCGTGCGTCATCGGGTCCTCCTCGGGTGTCCACGCCCTGGGGTACATCCGACGGCCGAAGTATCCTGGCTTCCGGATCGACGCTCTCCCCCGGCCTTCCAACCGCAGACACACGGCCGTGACTCACGAGGGGGGATCACTCCCCGGTGACAGTGGCGGGACCGCGTCGGATTCGCACCGACTTCCTTCACTGCCGTCAGGCCGCGAATGCTGCCACACCGCCGCGCCGCCGGTCAACGCGCACGCCTGCATCGGACGGCGGCGCTCGCCACAGTGAACTGCGAAGATGCCGGCGGGGGGCCTCTCGTCGCAGTCGCGGGCTGCCGAGCCGGTTCGTCGACGGCGGAGGGATCCCACGGCTGGGCAGTGTGTGCGCGGCCCCCTTTGGAGCTGATGTCGTAGACGATTCAGCTCCAAAGGGGGCCATGGACGCCCCATCACCGGGTGTGGCCTTCCGGTTCGGCCCGGCTCCCGGTCCGCATTCGTTGCGGGCGGGCCGGCGGGCGCCAAAGAACGAACACATGATCAGCCCGGGGTCACTCACGCTGAGAGCGACGCGGCCGGCGAGTCAACGACAGCCAGCCAAGGAAGCGCGCGTGCATCACGGCAAGGTCGGGGCGACCGCCGAGACCGTACAAGTCGTGGATGGCCTCGTTCATGCAGGACGTCAGGTAAAGGGCCAGCGCCAGCGAGTGGCCGTAGAACTCGGCGACGAGATCGAGTTGCGCGCGGGAACATGGCCACGCGGCGGCACAGTTGCGGCACAACCAGGCGGGGCGCATGGGCAGGTGGGGGCGGGACCGCAGGCTCACACCACGACCCTGCTCACCGCAACCCCAGCGATCCATCACAGAGGGTGATTACTCAACGGATAACTCTCATCCGCCCTCCGGATGGCATCCCGGCATGCCATCTGACTACTGGATAAGCTGACCCTCGGCCCTTGAGCAGGAAGGGAGCCTGCCGTGAGCGTCCGCACAACTACCGCGCTTACCACTGACGACCTGCTGTGGGACACCACCGATATGCTCGATGCCTTGGCCGCTCGCGACCTCGCTCAGGTATTCCGCCTCGTCCAGCGAGCCACCCGCGCCAGCCAAACCACCCTCGGTGTCGCCACCGGCCTCAGCCAGGCTCAGGTCAGCGAGATCACCAGCGGTGCCCGCCGGGTCAGCAGCATCGATGTCCTCACCCGCATCTGCGCCGGCCTGTCCATGCCACGCCATGCACGCATGGCGCTCCTCCTAGGCGAACGCGAGCCGGCCCCGGACCTCGCCGGCCAGCAGGCCGGCAAGGCAATGCGGGACCGATGCGCTGATGTCACCGCCATCTATTCCAGCCGATCGGATTTCATGGCGGAGGCGCCTCCGCAAGCCCTCTTCGACCATGCGACGGACATCCGAGCGTCCGGCCTTTCACTCAACCTCATCTGTCAGCAGTACGCCGACAACCGCCTCCTGAAACTTCTCGCCGCGGGCACCCGCCTCCGATGCCTGTTCCTTGACCCGGCCGGCGAGGCGATCAGGCGGCAGGAGCGTGAGGACGACTATCCAGACGGACACCTCAGGGCGCTCACCGAACTCAACATCCAGAACCTGGCCCGCCGCATTCGCGACCGGCTCCCCGCGAATGCCCGAGACAACCTCGCCATCGGCGTCTACGACGAGTCCATTCGCGCCAACGTCCTTCTGATCGATGGTCGACTCTGCGTTGTCCAGCACTACCTACCGCAGATGCGAGGTGTCGACTGCCCGACCATGGTCATCGAGCGCAGCGCCGGCCCCTCCGGTCTTTACCCGATATTCGACGATATGTTCAGCTCGCTATGGGAGCGCAGCCGCCAGCTATGACCGACTACGCCCGCCTCCTCCCCCTCGCACAGGAGGCCGTTGACCTGGCACACGACCTGATGCGGACGCTTCAGCCCGGTGCGCTGACCTTCAAGGGTGACCGCGACATGGCCTCGGACGTGGATTACGCCATCGAGCGAGCGGTCCGCGAGCACCTGGCCGCCAAGGCGCCTGACATCGGATTCCTCGGCGAGGAGTACGGCACCAGCGGCGACACCAGCGCACTGACCTGGGCACTCGATCCGGTCGACGGCACCGTCAACTTCATCCACGGCTCGCCCCTGTGCGCGATCTCCCTCGGCCTCATCCACCGCACACGCGCCGTCCTTGGTGTCATCGACCTCCCGTTCCTCGGCACCCGCTACCACGCCGTCCAGGGGCACGGAGCCTATGCCGACAACCGACGCATCCGCGCCAGCCAGGTCACCGATCTCCGGGACGCCGTCGTCGCCATTGGCGACTATGCAGTCGGTGCCGAGGCCAGGCGGAAGAACACCGAGCGACTTGCCATCACCGAGCAGCTCGCCCGACACGTCCAACGGATACGCATGCACGGGTCAGCCGCGATCGACCTCGCCTGGTTGGCTCACGGCCGGATCGACGCGTTCGTCATGCTCAACAACAATCCCTGGGACACCATCGCGGGCGTCGTCATCGCCAAAGAGGCTGGCGCGCTGGTGGTCGACATCGACGGCACGCCCCACGACGTGAACGCTGCCGCCACAATCGGTGGCAGCGAGCTGATCCTTCCGCCCGTCCTCACGCTCATCCGGCGATCACTCACACAGGTGAACCCCGCTTGAGCCCACTCACGGCCTGACCGTCTCAGTGGGCACGGCGCTCCGGGTGTGCCCGGTTCCACACCCGCATCCGCTCCGGGTAGCCGGTGCGCGCCGCCTCGTACAGCGGCACCGCGTGCTTGCGGGCGATGGCGCCCGCCGCCCGTGGCGTGCCGGTGCGGCGGCGGATCCACTCACCGTCGTGGGCGATCGCCACCACGGTCGTGTCGGTGGCGGTGGTCTCCGGCTCCAGGTAGAACTCCACCCCGCGCCGGCTGGCGACGAACGCCTCCAGCGCCGCGAGGTCGTCGCGGGTCGCCTCCCGGTCCAGCTTGGTCGGGGTCGTCTCGGCACCCCGCGACCGCCGGTTGAACCAGCCCATGGCCCACCCCTCTCCTCGACGCTCCCACCAGTGCAGCACCGAATCCTGGTAATCCGCTGCATGCCGGATGGGAGCAACCTGATTCGCGTCGGGTGGAACCCGCGACGCCCGTGCGGTGTCATGAGGGTGATCGGAGCGGAGGTTTCCCTGGACGACCATGTGCTCGTCACCCGCGCTCGGGCAGGTGACCTGGAGGCGTACGACCGCCTGGTCGCCCGGCACACCGCGTCCGCGTACCGGACGGCGGTGCTGCTCGGCGCGGGCCCGGACTCCGAGGACGTCATCCAGGAGGCGTTCGTGAAGGCGTACCGCAAGCTCTCCCGCTATCGCGGTGAGTCGTCCTTCCGCTCCTGGCTGCTGGCGATCGTCGCCAACGAGACGCGCAACCTGCACCGCTCGCGCAGCCGGCGGGACGGGCTGGTGCTGCGGGCCGCGGCGGCCGGTCCAGCGTCGGAGGCCGCCGAGGACGGGGCGGTCGGCGCGGTTCTCGCCGGGGAGCGCCGCAGCGCGCTGGTACACGCGTTGCGCCAGTTGCCGGTACGCGACCGCGAGGTGATCGTCTGTCGGTTCTTCCTCGACCTCAGCGAGGAGGAGACCGCGGAGACGTTGGGTTGGCCCCGGGGCACGGTGAAGTCGCGGACGTCGCGGGCGTTGGCGAAGCTGCGCGGCCTGCTCGACCGCGAGGAGGTCCGGCATGGGTGACCTCGAGCGGGAACTGCGTGACCTCTCCACCTGGCTGGACACGCCCGCCGCGCCCGACGTGACCGTCCGCGTCCGCGCACGGCTCGCCGCACCGCGCCGACGCCGGTGGCGAATGTACGCGGCCGCGGCTCTCGCCGCCCTGCTGGTGGCGGCGCTGCCGCCGGCCCGGGCCGCCGTCGCCGACGCCGTCGGCGGGCTGCTGCGCTTCGCGGGTGTCAGCATCGCCCCGTCGTCGGGGCGGCCCGCCGGCACTCCGTCGCCGCTGCCGTCGCAGCGCACGGCCGCCATCGCCGAGGCGCAGCGGGGGGTGCGCTTTCCGATCCGCGTACCGGCACGGCTGGGGCCGCCCGAGCAGGTGCTCGTGGCGGACCCCGACCCCACGGGCGGCCACCGCGTGGCGACGCTGCTCTACCGCGGGGGCACGCTGCGCATCGACGCCTTCGACGGCCGCCTCAACCTGGCCTTCCACAAGGAGACCAGTCGACCCGACGCGGAGTGGGTCCAGGTCGACGGCGACTTCGCGGTCTGGGTCGGCAGCCCACACGTGCTGTCCTACGTGGACCGTTCCGGCCGCGTCCACCGGGAGACCGCCCGGCTGGCCGCCTCGACCCTGATCTGGCAGGACGGCGACGTGAGCTACCGGCTCGAGGGTGATCTCGGCAGGCTCGAGGCGATCGAGATCGCCGAGTCGATGACCTAGGAACCCGGCGGCTCCGAGCGGTGTCGTGATGATGCGACACACAACTCGCTTCATCGACGCATCGGAGGGTGACATGGGTGCCTGGGTCAGATTCACGCTGGGGTCGGTGCTCCTGCTGGCGGCCTGTACGACCAGCGACCGGCCGAGCACGGGAGCGGTGCCGACCACGCCAGCGGCGCCAGCCACGGGGAGCGCCGGCACGGCCCCGGTGGCCGCCGGCACGCCCTCGGTGGCCGCGGCGACCGGCTGCCGCTCGCGGGTCGAGACGGGCACGCTGCCCGACTGGGCGCAGACCGGCTTCCACGGGGACGCCCGGGCGCCGCACGTGCTCGGTGCGCAGGGCCACATCGTCGCGGTGCTGTTCGGAAACCCGCTGGCGCAGGTCAGGCGGGACGGATCGAACAACAAGATCCTCTGGGTGTCCCGGCCGGCCACGGCATCGGCCGACCCGACGTCGCCGGCCACCCTGGTGATCACCGCGACGCTGGACGGCACCGGCACCCGGGTGACCCGGGAGGTCGACGGCGGGCCGGGCCCGTCGATCATCGACATGCCGAGCGCCGGATGCTGGCACCTCGACCTGCGCTGGGGCGGGCGCAGCGACAGCATGGACCTGGTCTACGCCGAACGGAAGCCCTGACGATCGGTGCGGGGTGCGTCGCCGGCGAGTGGGTGATCAAGGGAGAGCGGATGACCTAGGGACAAGAAGCACTCAATCCCTGCCACTCTTAACATATACCGCACCGGGGGACTTGTGGCAAGACCCGGGTCGTACCGCAGAATTGCCGACCGGACCGCGTTTCCGCAGCTCGGAGACGCGCGCTGGCCCGCACCCAGATCGGAGCGACCCGACGTGGACCCGCTGATCCTCAGCGTCTTTGATCTCCCCGACCAACTTCGCGCCAAGGCAGACCCGGCGCTGATCGCCCGCGACGAGCAGCACTTCGCGACCATGGCGGCGAGCCTCGAGCAGACGTACACCGATCTGTCCGGCCGCCTCGACGCCGAACGCCGGGCGCCCGGCGGCGCCGGCCGGCAGGCGGTGGAACGTGACCGGGAGGTCCGCCGGCTGAGCGCCCACCTGCGCGCGCTGCGCCGCTACGGCCTGGACCTCTGCCTCGGTCGCATGGTCAGCGCGGACAGCCCGGAGCCCGTGTACATCGGACGGCGCGGCCTCACCGACGGCGCCGGACGCCGCCTGCTGCTCGACTGGCGCTCCCCCGCCGCCGAGCCGTTCTTCGGCGCCACCCACGCCAACCCGATGGGCCTGACGAGCCGCCGCCGGTACCGCTGGACCCTCGGCCGGATCACCGACTACTGGGACGAGGTGTTCACCGCCGACGGGTTCGCGGGGCACGCCGCGCTCGACGACCAGTCCGCCTTCATCGCCAGCCTGGGCGGCAGCCGGTCGAGCCGGATGCGCGACGTGCTCGGCACCATCCAGGCCGACCAGGACGCCATCATCCGGGCGGGCTCGCGCGGCGCGCTCGTCGTCGACGGCGGCCCCGGCACGGGCAAGACCGTCGTCGCCCTGCACCGCACCGCGTACCTGCTCTACTCCGACCCTCGGCTCGGCCAACGTCAGGGTGGTGTGCTGTTCGTCGGCCCGCACCAGCCCTACCTGGCGTACGTCGCCGACGTCCTGCCCAGCCTCGGCGAGGAGGAGGTGCAGATCTGCACACTGCGCGACCTCGTCGCCGAGGGCGCCACGGCGACGGTGGAGAGCGACCCGGACGTGGCCTGGCTGAAGTCGTCCGCGCGGATGGTGACGGCGATCGAGGCGGCCGTGCGGTTCTACGAGGAGCCACCCGGCACGGGGATGACGGTGGCGACCGACTGGGCCGAGATCCGGTTGAGCGCCGACGACTGGGTCGAGGCGTTCGCGGCGCCGGACCCGGGCACCCCGCACAACGAGGCACGCCACCAGGTCTGGGAGGAGTTGCTGACGATCCTGCTGGACAGGTACGACGGCGACGAACCAGAGCACGTGCTGCGCGCGGCGCTGCTGCGCAACGAGGACCTGCGGACGGCGTTCCACCGCGCCTGGCCGCTGCTCGAAGCGGCCGACCTGGTCGGTGACCTGTGGTCGGTCCCCGCCTACCTGCGCCGGTGCGCCCCCTGGCTCAGCCCCGACGAGGTCCGTACCCTCCAACGCGACGACGCGCAGGCCTGGACGGTGTCCGACCTGCCCCTGCTGGACGCGGCCCGGCAGCGTCTCGGCGACCCGGCGGACGCGGAACGCCGGCGTCGGCACGCGGCCTCCTTCGCCGCCGAACGCGCGCGGATGTCCACCGTCGTCGACGACCTGATCGAGGCCGACGTCTACGACGACGGTGAGGGTCTGCTGACGATGCTGCGCCACCAGGACCTGCGTGACGCCCTGGTCGACCAGAGCGCGATGCCCAGCGTCGACCCGGACCTGCTCGCCGGCCCGTTCGCGCACATCGTCGTGGACGAGGCGCAGGAGCTCACCGACGCCGAGTGGCAGATGGTGCTGCTGCGCTGCCCGTCACGGAGCCTCACCATCGTCGGGGATCGCGCCCAGGCCCGGCACGGGTTCACCGAGTCGTGGCAGGAACGGCTCCGGCGGATCGGGCTCGACCGGATCGACCTGGCCTCGCTGACCGTCAACTACCGGACGCCGAAGGAGGTCATGGCCGAGGCCGAGCCGGTCATCCGCACCGTGCTCCCGGACGCCAACGTGCCGAGGTCCATCCGCGACGGTGATCCCGTCGTCCACGGATCTGTCGCTGACCTGGGGTCCATCCTCGACACCTGGCTCGCCGCGCACGACGAGGGGATCGCGTGCGTGATCGGCGACGCCACGGTCCCGGCGACGCCCCGCGTCCGGTCGCTGGCCCCGGAGCTGTCCAAGGGCCTGGAGTTCGACCTGGTCGTCCTCGTCGAACCGGAGGCGTTCGGCGACGGCATCGAGGGGGCGGTGGACCGTTATGTCGCGATGACCCGGGCAACCCAGCAACTGGTCGTCCTCACCCGGTCCTGAGCGGCTCTAGGCTGATCGCGTGCCCCACGACGGGCGGGAGGCGGCGGCCCGCGACAACGCCGAGTGGTGCGCCGTGGTGTGCGCCAGCCACGGGTTGACCGGCCGGAGCGACGCTGACGCCTGGTCGGTCCCCCGCCGCTCGCCACCCTGGTACCCCGACGCGGTCACCCTGCGCCCCGGCGTCGACCCGGATGCCCTGCTGGCCCGGATCGAGAAAGGTCCCGGCGCGTCGGTGAAGGACAGCTTCGCCGACCTCGACCTGTCCGGCCACGGCTTCGTGGTGCTCTTCGACGCGCAGTGGATCCACCGCCCGCCGACGCACGGGCCGCCCGGCACGCCGCTGACCCGGGTCACCACTCCCGAGCGGCTGGCCGCCTGGGCGGGCGCGCACGGCGGCGGGGAGCTGTTCCGACCGGAACTGCTGACCAGCCCCGGGGTACGCATCCTGGCCCGCGAGGACGAGCGCGGGGGAATCGTCGGCGGCGCGGTGGTCAGCGGCGAGGGCGTGCACGGAGTCTCCAACGTGTTCACCCGCACCGCGGATCCCCTCGACGTGTGGCAGGGAGTGCTCGCCACCCTGCCCGGAGTCGCCCTGGTCGGCTACGAATCCGGCCCGGACCTCCCCGTCGCCCTCCAAGCCGGATTCACCCCCCAAGCCCCCTGAGAGTCTGGCACCACCCCACCCAAACCCCACCCAGCTCCCCCACCCCGTCGATCATGAGGTTGGCGGCGCGACACGCCGGCACCGGCGCCGCCAACCTCATGATCACCGGGGTGGGGTCAGGTGGGCCAGGTCTTCGGGGGTCAGGGTCAGCGCTGCTGCGGCTATGTTCTGCTCCAGGTGGGCGGTGTTTCCGGTGCCGGGGATGGCCAGCACGTGTCGGCCCTGGTGCAGGGTCCAGGCCAGGCGTACCTGATGGGGGGTGACGCCGTGGGCCCGCGCGACGGCCGTGACCGCCTCGCCCTGGTCGGCGCTCGCGCCCGCCTCGCGGCCGGTGCCGGCGAGGGCGAAGAACGGCACGTAGGCGATGCCCCGCTCGCCGCAGTCCCGGACGAACGCGTCCTGCTCCCGGTACGCGTCCACCCCGTAGTTGTTCTGCACGCAGACGACCGGCGCGATGCCCGCCACCTCGTCCAGGTGCTCGGGCCGCACGTTGGAGAGCCCGAGATGCCGGATCAGGCCGGCGGCTCGCAGCTCGGCCAGGGCGCCGAACCGGTCGGCCAGCGGCACCGTCGCGGGCCCCCGGCCGAGCCGCAGGTTCACCACGTCCACCTGGTCCAGGCCGAGCCGACGCAGGTTCTCCTCGACCTGGGCGCGCAGCTGCGCCGGGGTGCGCGCCTCGGTGAAGCCCGCCTCCGGGTCGTACCCGAAACCAACCTTGGTGACGATCACCAGATCCTCCGGGTACGGGGCGAGCGCCGCCCGGATCAACTCGGTGGCGTACCGGGCCGGCCCGGTGCCCACGCCCAGCGTTCCCCCCGGCGAGACGTAGAACGCGGCGGTGTCGATGTGGTTGACGCCCAGCTCCACGGCGCGGCGCAGCGCTGCGACGGCCCGTTCGCGGTCGGGGTTCGCCGTGATGCGCATCGAGCCGAAGCCCATCCGGTGCACGATGCGGTCGCCCAGGGTCCAGCTGCCCGCCGCGGCGGCGGTGATCTCGTCGATTGGCATCGGGCGACCGTAACGAGCCCGGGTGCGCGGCGCAGTCGGCCGCACACCCGATACCGCTGAGCTGCCGCCTGGGTTAGTTTTCTTGTGCTGGACGAGCCGGTTCGGCGGCGTGCGGCGGGCGCAGCACCGGCACCAGCAGCAGGGTCGGCAGCAGCAGCAGCGGCACCACGAGCAGCGCCCGCAGGGTGCCGACGTGGTCACCGAGCAGCCCCAGCAGCGGTGGCCCACCCAGGAACGCCGTGTAGCCGATCACCGCGACCACGCTGACCCGGACGGCCGCGTGCGCCTCCTCGTCGGCGGCGGCGCTCATCCCGACCGGGAAGCCCAGCGACGCGCCGAGGCCCCACAACGCGACGCCGACGATCGCCAGCGGCCCCGGGCCGGCCAGCACCGCCAGGCCCGCGCCGAGCACGGCGAGCCCGATGGTGCCGGTGAGCACCGGCACCCGGCCCCACCGGTCCAGCGCGACGGTCCCCGCGGTACGCCCGAGGGTCATGCCGACGACGAAGACGCCGAAGACCGTCGCGCCGGCCGCCTCGCTCAGGTCGCGGCCGTCCACGAACGCGACCGCCAGCCAGTCGTTCGCCGCACCCTCGGTGAACGCCGCCACCAGCACGAACAGCCCGATCAGCAGGGTGCGCGGCTCCCGCCAGGCGGCGAGCTGCGCACGGCGACGAGCAGCCGGGGTGGCGTCCGCCGGGTCGCCGGCCGGGTCGTGGGCGGAGGCCGGCAGGTACGTCCGCGCGGCGAGCGCGGTGCCGGTCAACACCACCACCGCCACCGCGGTCAGGTGCGCGCCGACGGCCACGTCCAGGCGGGCCGCCCCGGCACCGAGACCGGCACCGGCCACCGAACCGAGGCTCCACCCCGCGTGGAACCGGGGCATGATGGTCCGGCCGAGCCGCCGTTCCACGGCCGCGCCCTCGACGTTCATCGCCACGTCACAGGCCCCGGACCCGTAGCCCAGGGCGGCCAACCCGAGCGCGACCACGACGAACGACCCGGTCAGCGTGGCACCCACCCCCGCCACGGTCAGGCCGATCGCGACCAGCACGGTGGCCAGGGTCACGGTGCGGGCCGCACCGAGACGCTGGGCGAGCAGGCCGGACGTGGGCATCGCCAGCAGCGCCCCGATGCTCATCGCCAGCAGCAGCAGGCCGAGCCGGCCGGCGGACAGGTCCAACGCCTCGCGGACCGCCGGCACCCGGGAGAACCAGGTGCCGACCGCCAGTCCGTTGAGCGTGAAGGTGACGGCCACGCCGTTGCGGGCGACCAGCACGGCCCGCGACGGAGGAGGTGCGGCGTCCGGGGGTACGGATCGGGTGGTGGGGGCGCTCACGACGGCAGGTCCTCTTCCTCGACGGTGATCTCCTGGCACGATCGCACACCTGAGAGCGCTACCACCACAAGCCGGTGTCACCCCTTACCGACGTCAGACCGACCGGGCATGATGCGAACAGGCGTTCGTCCGACCGGGCGGATCGCCGCGGGAGGCGACGTATGACGACAGCGGCACACCGGCCGGCGACCCTGGAGGACGTCGCCCGGCTCGCCGGGGTGTCCCGGTCCACGGCGTCACGGGTCATCGCCGGCACCGGCTTCGCCTCGCCCTACGCCCGGGAACGAGTCACGACGGCCGTCGAGCGACTCGGCTACGTACCCAACCCGGCCGCCCGTGCGCTGGTGCGTGGCGTCGGCGTACGCCTCGTGGTGGCGGTCGCGGGGGCCAGCGCGGCGGTGCTCGACTGCCCGTACGTCCACCAGGTGGTCGGCTCGGCGGCGCGGGTCTGCACGCCCGCCGGCGTCGGGGTGGCGCTGCACTGGTTGCCGCTGGGCCAGCCGGGCGAGCTGGACCAGCTCGCCCGGGACCGCAGCGTGTGCGGCGTGGTGCTGGTCAACACCACCAACGAGCTGCTGGACGCCATACCCCGGTCGTTGCAGGGCCGGGTCGTGTCCATCGGCGTCGGATCGTCGGCCGTGCCGTCGTTCGACGTCGACAACGCCGCCGGCGCCGGCGAGGTGCTGCGTCACCTGTACGCCACCGGTCGCCGCCGGATCGCCATGGTGACCGGCCCGCAGTGGCTGCCCTGCTCGCGACGCCCCGTGGACGCGTACCGCGGGCTGATGCGCCAGGCGGGCCTGCCGGAGCGGATCCTGCCCGGCGACTTCTCCGCGGCGCGGGGCCGGAGCGCCGCCGGCGAGGCGCTGCGACGCTGGCCGGACGTCGACGCCATCTACGCGATCAGCGACGAGACCGCCTTCGGGGTGATCGCCGCGCTGCGCGACGAGGGCGTACGGGTGCCGGGCGACGTCGCGGTGGCCGGCTTCGACGACATCCCCCTCGCCGCGATGACCGCCCCGGCGCTGACCACCGCCAGCCACCCGGTGGGACGCATCGCGACCGCCGCGGCCATTGCCGTGCTGGACGGGCGTCCGGCCGCCCCGGTGACCCTCTTCCCGTCCGCCCTGGTCGCCCGCGCCAGCGCCTGAGCACCCCGCCGGTTAAGGCCGGGCGGGCCGGGTAACCGCGTCGCACGTGCCGCCGACCGTGGGGAGTGGTGATCCGTGTCCGACCCCGCGCCGCCACACCGGGAACCGGCGCAGGACCCTCGGCGAGGTCGGCTGACCACACGCCCCCATCCGCCGGTGGCGCCGGCACCCACCGGGCACCTGCCGCTGACCGACGCCGACGGCCGTCCGCTGGGCATGGCGTACGCCCCGCCGCGCACCGACGCGCCGTACCGGCTGGTGCTGCTCCTGCACGGGGCGGGCGGCTCGGCGCGCCACGCACTGGACCTGCTGCTGCCGGTCGCGGACGCGCACCACCTGCTGCTGATGGCCCCGCAGTCGTCGGCGGCGAGCTGGGACCTGATCGCCGGCGGCTTCGGCGTCGACGTCAGGCGCATCGACGGGCTGCTCGCGACCGCGTACGACGGCTACCCGGTGCGGGACGTGACGCTCGGCGGTTTCTCCGACGGCGCCTCGTACGCGTTGTCGCTGGGCCTGGCCAACGGCGACCTGATCGACGCGGTGCTGGCCTTCTCCCCCGGTTTCGCCGCGCCGCCGGCCACCCACGGCCGGCCACGGATCTTCGTCTCGCACGGGGTGGACGACCGCGTGCTGCCCATCGACGTGTGCAGCCGCCGGCTCGTCCCACGCCTGCACGAACGCGGCTACGCCGTCAGGTACGAGGAGTTCCCCGGCGGCCACGAGGTGCCATCCCCCGTCCGCGACGCCGCCACCACCTGGCTGACCACCCCACCCTAACCACGAACCCCACCCCTCCCCCGTCTCCCGCCTCTCCCGCGTCTCCCGCGTCTCCCGCGTCTCCCGCGTCTCCCCCGTCTCCCCGTCTCCCCGTCTCCCCGTCTCCCCGTCGATCATGGAGTTGTGGTGGGCGTTTTGCATCCATACACGGCTTACGAGAGGCACCACAACTCCATGATCG
>NZ_JBFAHZ010000012.1:0-157351 GCF_040654415.1 Micromonospora sp. NPDC050695 | reverse complement strand
TGATGTCATCGGCGGGTGGAGTTCCTCGGTGGTCGTGCAGCGTCAAGAACTCCATGATCACCTTGAGGGCTTCACCCGCTTCATCCGCCTCCACAGAGGCCACTCACCCCACGAAATCCCTGTTCAGCGCCCCGCGCCGCGAGAACGCAACAGCCCTGTGGCGTCGCGGTAGTTATCACCGCGACGCCCTCTCTCCACAGCCTGTGGAGAACCCTGTGGAACGTATGTTCGACCGACGTGGCGCGACACCGGATGGACAGGGGTTGGCATACAGCTTCACCTCCGGACGCGAAGGTCGCCTCAAGCGTCCACCTGCACGTGGGCGCCCACCAGTCACAACGGGCAATACCAGCACGACGGACGGGCAGGCGATCCGGTAGCCTCAAAACGCGCGTGCGCCTAACAAGGCGCACTCGGGGCTGCTAGCTCAATGGCAGAGCTGCGGACTTTTAATCCGTAGGTTCAGGGTTCGAGTCCCTGGCGGCCCACTCTGAGCAGGCAATATAGACGGACGTTGAATTATGTTCGCCTATATGTTCAGACCAGGGCGACCAGGGTTGCGGCCTCGCCACCCGCAGCTTCCTGCACGACGCTGACGTGCTCATCATGGATGTTCCCTCGTCCGCCCTCGACCCTCGCGCCGAGGACGCCCTTCCAAGGCCATCCGCGACCGGCGGGGACGCGGCATCACCATCCTGATCACCCACCGACTGGCCAATGTCCGCCACGCCGACCCCCGCATGTACATCCCGCACCACGGCCGCCTCATCGAAGCCGGCACCCACGACCAGCTCATGGCTATCGGCGGCCGGCCGGCAGCATGCTCACCGAGCTGCGCGACATGCACCGCGCGGACGCTGTTGGCTGGGCTCGGCGGGACGACCGCAGTGTGGAGTGCGGGGGCGAGGGTGAGCAGTCGGGCGGTGAGCAACGGACCGTGGAGCAGGACGGCAAGGGCGGCGACGGCAGCGATCTCGGCTCCGGGGCGGACGGCCGCGACGGCCTGGGCACCAGACTCGCGGTCCGTGCCGCCTGTTCCGGTGCTCGTGTTCGCTGGGGCTGGTCGGCTACGGTCACAAGGCCGAGGTGGAGGCGCTGCTCGACGGGCTGGAGGGGGAGCATCCCGCGGTGCGGGTGGTGCGGCTGCGGCCGGGGCTGATCTTCCAGCGGGCCGCCGGTGTGGAGATCACCCGCTATTTTCTGGGTCCTCTCGCGCCGGTACGGCTGCTGCGCTTCGGCCGGATTCCGCTGGTGCCGACGAACCGCCGGCTGCGGATGCAGGCGGTGCACGCCGACGATGTGGCTGACGCGTACGCCAGGGCGGTTTTGGGTGATGCGCGCGGTGCCTTCAATCTCGCCGCGGACCCGGTGCTGACCCCGGAGCTGGTGGCCCGGCAATTCCACGGTTGGACGGTGCCGGTCGCGGCGCCGGTGCTGCGGGTCGCGGCGGCCCTGACCTGGCGGGCGCGGCTGCAACCGGTCGACGCGGGCTGGGTGGAGCTGGGCCTGAACGCGCCGCTGATGTCCAGTGAGCGGGCGGAGAGCGAGCTGGGTTGGGTGCCCCGGATCGACGCGCTCACCGCGCTCAAGGAACTCATCGTCGGCATGGCCGGCGGCGACCACACCGCGAGCCCGCCCTTGTCCGGCGCGCCCACCCTGCCGGGTCGCCCGGAGGGCCTCCTCGAAGCACGCCCCCCGGGCCAGGGAAATCCCTACTGAGGCTTGGTGCCGATGACTGTGGGGTTCTGGGCGCCCAGGAAGAAGATGCCGGGGTAGCCGCGGGTCTCGAACTTTCCGCTCGGGTTGCGGCGCAGGGTCGAGTTCTCGATCCGCATCGTGCCGGTGCGGTTGTTGCTCACGAAGAAGATCGCGCCGCCACCCTCGTTGGCCTTGTTGTTCTCGATGACGGTGCCGGCGATCCGTACGGTGAACTCGTTGCCGTCGCAGTAGATCGCGCCGCCGCTGCCGCCGCCGGGCGTGCCCGACTTGGCCGGGTTGGCGCCGCTGCCGATCGCCTCGTTGTTCTTCAGCACGCTGTTCAGTACCACCCACGACACGCCGATGCTGCTCAGCGCCCCGCCGTTGGAGCAAGAGCCGCCGTCGAAGGTGCTGCTGACCACGTACACCGGCTTGTTGTCGTACTGGCTGAGCACCCGGACGGCCGCGCCGCCCAGGTCGGGGCCGGTGCGGTCGCAGCGGTTGCGGACGAAGCGCGAGTTGACCACCTTCAACCGCCCGCCGCGTACGAAGATCGCGCCACCGCCGCCACCCTCGGCCTTGTCGCCGGTGGAGTTGCCGTCGGCGAAGGTCAGGTTCTGCACGGTGAGCTGCGGGTGGTCCTGGTTCTGGCAGTGCGAGGTGGTCCAGCCCTGGGCCTCGTCGCAGGTGTTCATGTAGAGGATGCGGCGCTGCCCCTGACCGCTGAGCGTGACCGTGCCGCCGCCGTCGAGGACGACCTTCGGCCCGTTGGCGTTGCGGACCTTCGCGGTGGCCGCCATCGTGATCGTCACCGGTGCCGGTCCACAGTTGAACGTGATGATGCCGCCGGCCGCGACGGCCTTCACGACCGCCGCGGAGGTGCAGCTCGCCGGCGTGCCGGTGCCGACGGTCCGGGTCGGCTTCGAGGTGTCCACCGCGCGTGCCTCGGCGGGCACGGTGGCCTTGCCGTTCGGATTGCCGGCCGCGAGCGCCTTCGCGGCGAGCTTCGGGCTCGCGCTGGCCCCGGGGCCGCCGAGGCCGTCGCGGCCCGCCGGTACGACGCCCTGGTCGCCGGTCGCCAGGGCCTGCGGCGAGGCGGGCGAGCCGGCCTCGAAGGCGGGCGCCGGATCGTCGGACGCGCAGGCGGGCAGGGTCGCGGTAGCGACACCGAGGACGAGCAGAGCGGCAAGCGACGTCATGCGCACCCCGTGATGCTAGGAGCCGTGACGGCGTCGCGACGAATCCGCCGTGCCGGTTTAATGCCTCGCTAAGGCTGGTCGGGTCACTCAGGCGTGGGAGAGTGCGAAGGCGGTCAGGAAACCGGCGACCGTGATGAGACCGACCAGCAGGTGGGCGTCCTCGAACGCCTCTGGGACCATGGTGTCGGTGATCATGGCGAGGATCGCCCCGGCGGCCAACGCCGTGATGCTGGCCAGCACCTCCGGCGGTGCGCCACCCAGCAGGGTGTTGCCGACCAGCGCCGCGACGCCGCTGATCAGCGCGATCCCCGTCCAGAGCAGGAACACGTACCGTCGGGTCCGGCCGGCCTGGCGCATGCCGGCCGCGCTGGACAGCCCCTCCGGGATGTTGCTGAGGAACACCGCCACCACCGTGACCAGGCTGACCGCGCCGCCGCTGAGCAGGCTGGCGCCGATCACCACCGATTCCGGTACGCCGTCGAGCAGCGCACCCACCGCGATCGCCGTGCCGGAGCCGGGCTTCTCACCCTCGGAGGGCTGGCGGGCGCCGGAGCGTTTCCGGTTACGGGCGCCGCGCCGGGCCAGAGCCACGTTGGCGAGGGTGTACGCGCTCGCGCCGCCGGCCGCACCGAGCACGGTGGGCAGCATCCCGCCCTGGTCGTGCGCGACCTCGATCAGCTCGTACGGCACCGCGGAGAGCAGCACCCCCGCGCCGAACGCCATGACCGACGCGATGAGCGTCTGCGGCACGCGCGCGAACCAGCCGACCGCCGCCCCGACCAACAGGGCCGACCCGGCCAGCAATCCCCATCCGCCCGCCTGCAACCACTCCGGCATTCCGGGGACCGTACCCGGTGGGGCACGGGCGGCAAACCGTGCTCAGAAGTCGGCGAACAGGTACGGCACTTCGCGCGGGAAGATGCTGCGCAGTTCGGCGGCCGCGTCCGGCGTCCAGCGACAGCAGCCGGGCCATCGGGGCGGACGAGCCGGGCCGGCCCGCCCGCGCCTCGACGCGCACGTCCAGGTCGGTGAGCCACAGCTCGGGCAGCTCGTCGGGCGGGACCTGGAGGCTGACCCGCTCGACCTGGTCGACGTGCCGGGCGAGGAACTGCAACAGCAACGTCCGGGCGAGCGGATCGGTGGCGAGCAGTTCGTTGCCGAGCAGGGTGCCGCCGTAGTCGTCGATCCGGTACGTGATCGCGCCGGTGACCGCGCCATCCACCCGGGCGGTGAGCAGCCAGTGTTCGTCCCGGTCGCGTAACCCGACCGCCCGGTAGTCGGGGAAGACCGAGAAGCCGTGCCGTTGCTCGAGGCAGCGCTCGGTGAACGCGCGCCACGTCGGGTAGCCGGCGGCGATCCGCTCCCAGCCCACCTCGCCGGGCAGCTCGGCGCGCAGCAGCGACCCCAGATCCGCCGGGGTGAAGGTGACCGTGCGCGGCTTGGGCAGCCCGACGTAGCCGAACCGGGCGTAGAAGCTGGGCCGGAACGGATAGAGGGCGCTGAGCGGACGCCCCTCGTCGCGCATCTCGTCGAGCAGCCGGTGCAGCAGCGTCCGGACATGCCCCTGCCGGCGGGCCAGCGGATGGGTGGCCACCCCGGCGACGCCGGCCATCGGCAGCACCACCCCGCGGAGGTTCTGCCGCATTCCAATGGCCGACACGACGGCCAGCGTGGCCCCGTCCTCCTCGATGGCGAGCGTCGTGTTGCCCTGGTGGTAGGGCAGGTAGTCGCGGAACTGCTCGATCCGGGCGGCACCGAGCGGCGACGACTCGAACGCGTACGCGGCCAGCGGGAAACCGGTGGTGAGACGGTCGTCGGCGGTCACCCGGCGGATGGTCATCCGCCCATCTCAACCCGCCGCGCAGGTCCCAGCAACCGAATTGACCGGATCAGCCGACGGGCAGGTGGCGCAGGTGCCGGCGGCGGCGCAGCCGGACACTCGCCACGGCGGCCACGCTGAGCACCAGCAGGGCGGTGACGGCGAACCCGTGCAGCACGCCCCGGGTGAGGTAACCCTCGTCGGTGTGATCCACCGACCAGGTGGCGATCTCCCGGCTCGACCAGAACGGCGTCAGCTTCGCGCCCGACCCGGCCGGGTCGATCAGCATCTGCACGGTCACCACGGTCAGCAGCAGCAGCGTTCCCTCCAACTCGCGGGGCAGCAGCGTGCCGATCAGCATCCCGAAGGGCGCCGCCACACCGACCGAGCAGAGCATCGCCGCGGCCAGGCCGCCGTACCGCAGGTCCGCGCCGTCGACCAGGGGAAGCAGGAAGAAGGGTACGGAGATGACGAGCCCCACCGCCCACAGGCCGAGCATCCGACCCAGGTAGAGGTGGTGTGGGCGGTAGCCGGCGAACCGCAACCTCGGCTCCAGCTCCCGGGCCGCCGTGGTGGCGAAGAGCGCGGCGGTGCTCACCGCCCAGCCCACGCCGAGCAGCAGCGACCGTACCGACTGCCCGAGGTAGGCGTCCCGCCGGATCAGGTAGAAGGTCAACGGCATCAACAACAACAGCAGGAGTACGCCCCGACGACGCAACAACTCCCGCAGGGTCATCTCGGCGACGGTGACGAGCCGGTTCACGGACGGCCTCCTCGGACGCCGGGCGCGATCCGCCCGGACGGTTGTGCTGGGGTCAGGTCGAGCACGGTGTCCACCCGGTCGAGCTGGTTGAGCAGGTGGGTCACCACGACGATCGCCGCGCCCTCGTCGCGCAGTCGGCTGAGCTGGTCCCAGAAGTTGACGTAGGTGCCCTGGTCGAAGCCCTGGTACGGCTCGTCGAGCAGCAGTACGTCCGGCTCACTGAGCGTGGACATGGTCAGGTTGAGTTTCTGGCGCGTACCGCCGGAGAGGTGCCGGGCCTGCACGTTTCCGCCCGCCTCCCAGCCGAGCTGTCGGGCGGCCGCCCGTCCGGCGCGGCGGGCCGGCCCCCGGGCCACGCCCTGACCGGCGCCGACCAGCACGAAGTGCTCGTCGGCGAGCAGGAAGTCGGCGGTGCCGCCGGACTGTGGGCAGTAGCCGAGTCGCCCGGAGACGGTCACCTCACCGGCGTCGGGTGAGATCAGCCCGGCGCAGATCCGCAGGAAGGTGCTCTTGCCGCAGCCGTTGGCGCCGACCACGGCGGCGATCTGTCCGGCCCGGACGGTCAGCGTCGCGTCGCGCAGCACCGTCTTTCGGCCGTACCGCTTGGTGATGCCGCGGGCGTGCAGCCGGACCGGTCCGGGGCGTGGCCCGGGTGCCGTGCCGATGCTCTCCACGATCGCGCCCGCGTACTGCTGGGGTGGGCCGAAGACGACCCACGGGTCGCCGCCGGAGTCGCGCAGGTGTGTGGCGGCCTCGGCGACCACGTGCCGGGCGGCGTCCACCGCGACCCGGCGGTGGTGCAGCTCGGCCGCGAACGTGCGTAGCCAGTCGTCGTTCACCCGGCAACCCCCTTCGTGACGATGTCGCTCACCGGCCTGACGAACGTGAGCCAGGCGTTGCCTCCGTCGCGCAGCGCGGCCTGCCCGCCCTCGGTCAGCCGGTAGTACTTGCGGGCCGGCCCGGCGGTGCCCTCCCGCCACTGCGCGGTCACCAGACCGGTCTTCTGCAGGCGCAGCAGCACGGGATAGAGCGTGCCGCCCTGGATCGGCCCGACGCCCGCCGCGTCGAGTGCCTGGGCGAGCTGGTAGCCGTAGGACTCGCGTTCGGCCAGCAGGGCCAGGACGCAGATGTCGAGCACCCCCCGCAGCCACTGCCCGCGTCGGTCGGAATCCACCCGCCGGACACTAGCTGCGCAACCTAGATGGCACAACTACCTACTGAGGTCGCCGACCGCCCGCTCCGGCCTGTGTCACGAGAAGGTGGAGGTCAGCGGGCCGTGACGTCGGAGACGACGACGGTGACGTTGTCCGGTGCGCCGGCGTGGTGGGCGAGCTTCACCAACTGCTCGCCGCACTGCTGGCGGTCGGCGTACATGCCCAGCGCCGCGGCGATGGCGTCGTCCTCGACGTAGTCGGAGAGCCCGTCGCTGCACAGCAGCAGCCGGTCGCCGGGGACGACGGTGAGCACACCGACGGCCGGTGGGGTGTCAGCACCCTGCACGGCCCGGGTCACGAGGGAGCGCTGCGGGTGGTGCCGGGCCTGCTCGGGGGAGAGCGTGCCCTGGTCGACCAGCGCCTGCACGAACGTGTCGTCCCGGGTGAGCTGGGTCAACTCCCCGTCCCGCAGCAGGTAGCAGCGGGAGTCACCGACCTGCGCCAGCACCAGCGTCTCCCCGGCGAGCAGCGCCGCCGTCAGTGTCGTACCCATCCCCTCGCGGGTCGGGTCGACGGTGATGGCGGCGTGGATTCGCTGGTTGGCGGTGCTGACGACGGCGCGTAGGGCGTCGGCGGCCCCGTCGGGGTCGGT
The DNA here is from genome assembly GCF_040654415.1 of Micromonospora sp. NPDC050695. Classification (NCBI taxonomy): domain Bacteria; kingdom Bacillati; phylum Actinomycetota; class Actinomycetes; order Micromonosporales; family Micromonosporaceae; genus Micromonospora; species Micromonospora sp. NPDC050695. The sequence continues at coordinate 150,066 of NZ_JBFAHZ010000012.1, read as the reverse complement.
CGGCGGGGCCAGCTCGTCCAGGATCCGGATCACGATCTCGCTCGCCACCTCGCCCGCGGGCAGCCCGCCCATGCCGTCGGCGACCGCGATCAGGCGGTCACCGGCGAGGGCGGAGTCCTCGTTGTTGGTGCGCACCAAGCCGATGTCGTTGAGGATGACCGAGCGGAGGATCAGCGTCATGGGGTCAAGCTTGCCAAGAACACCCCGCCTTCGTCTCTCCGCCTCCTACGTCGGGTCGAGAAATGATTGCGATATCCGCCCGGAGGGGCGGTGCGCCGGCTCGGTCGGGCTCAGCGGCGGGGGTAGCGCAGCAGCAGGCTGGCGGCGACCTCCTCGTCGCCCGCCGCCGCGTAGGTGTGCGGCACGTCGGAGACCCAGCGCAGGTGACCGCCGGCCGGGGCGGTCAGCGGCGCGTCCGCCGGGCCGGCGCGCAGCACGCCGGCGAAGACGGTGATGTGTTCGGTGACTCCCGGTTGGTGGGCGGGAGAGAGTTGCGTGACGCCGGGCGCGACCCGCATCCGGTACAGCTCGTAGGTCGCGTCGGTGTCGGAGAACACCTCCAGCAGGGTGGCGGTGACCGCGGTGCCGTGCACGATCGGCTCGGCCGCCGGTTCCGCCAGCAGGGCGGTGAACGGTACGCCGAGTTGCGCGGTGACCGCCCAGAGCGTCTCCAGGGTCGGGTTGCGGGTGCCGTTCTCCAGGCCGGAGAGGGTGGCCTTACCGACGCCGGCGAGCCGGGCCAGTGTGGACAGCGAGATCCCCCGCTCCTCGCGCAGGGCTCGGACCCGGCGCCCGACGACGGCGGGGTCCACGTCGAGGCCCGGGCGGCGGGCTGGTGGTGGGTGCGGCACCCGGCTATCGTGCTACACGCAGTCGTTCCGTAAACGGAACAGTCGGGAGGGGTGGGGATGGCCGGGCGCACACAACCGGTACTGGCCGGTGTGGTGACCGCGCTGGTGGGCTTCGCCAGTTCGTTCACCGTCGTGCTGGCCGGGCTCCGGGCGGCCGGCGCGTCGGACGCGCAGGCGGCCTCCGGCCTGCTCGCCCTCTGCGTGGCGTGCGGGCTCGCCGCCGCCTGGCTGGGCTGGCGACACCGGATACCGATGAGCGTGGCCTGGTCCACGCCGGGCGCGGCGCTGCTGGTGGCGACCGGGTCACCGCCGGGCGGATGGCCGGTCGCGGTGGGTGCGTTCCTCGTCTCCGGCCTGCTGATCGTCGCGGCCGGGCTCTTCCCACCGCTCGGCCGGGCGGTGGCCGCCATTCCCAAGCCGGTCGCCGGCGCGATGCTCGCCGGGGTGCTGTTACCGCTGTGCACCGCCCCGGTCCGCGCGCTCGTCGAGCTGCCCACGGTGGCCGGACCGGTGGTGGCCGGCTGGCTGCTGCTGCACCGCTTCGCCCGCCGCTGGGCGGTGCCCGGCGCGCTGCTCGTGGCGGTGGCGGCGATCGCGCTGACCTCGCCGCCGACCGGTCTGAGCGGCGCCGCGCTGATCCCGTCGATCACGCTGACCGCGCCGGCCTGGAACGCGTCCGCGCTGATCGGGCTCGCCCTGCCGCTGTTCCTGGTCACCATGGCCGCGCAGAACGTGCCCGGCATGGCCGTGCTGGTCGGCTACGGCTACCGGCCGCCGTTCGGTGCCGCGCTGCGGGCCACCGGCCTGGCCAGCCTGCTCGCCGCCCCGGCCGGCGGGCACGCGGTGAACCTCGCGGCGATCACCGCCGCGCTGGCCGCCGGCCCGGACGCCCACCCGGACCCGGACCGCCGGTGGGCCGCCTCGGTCACCGCCGGCGTCGGACTGGCCCTGCTCGGGCTGGGCGCCGGCGTGGCCACCGCGCTGGTCGCGGTCGCCCCACCCATCCTTATCGAGGCGGTCGCCGGACTGGCCCTGCTCGGCGCCCTCGCCACCGCGCTCGCGTCGGCGGTCACCGACCCGGCGACCCGGGAGGCCGCCGTGGTCACCTTCGTGGTGACCGCCTCCGGCGTGACGCTGATCGGCGTGGGCGGCGCGTTCTGGGGCCTGGTCGCCGGGTGCCTGATGCTGCTGCTCTTCCGCCGCCGCTCAGCCGCGACGCCGGACCGGTCCGTCCCGGTCGTCGAGCCGTCCGTGGCCGACTCCGACCCGGTCGCCGACCGGGCTGCGGAGGGCGACAGCGATGGCGTCGGCGCACGCGTCGGGTGAGGCGGAGGGGCGGTGAACGCGAAGGCGGGGTTGGGCGGGGGGTTACTCCTGCGGGGGCAGCTCGGCCACGCCGACGGCGAGGCGTACCCGGCCGTCGGCCACCGAACCGATCCGGTCGGCCGGCACGTACACCGCGCCGGTGCGGGTCAGCTCGGTGGAGACCTTCAGGTAGCCGGTGTGCAGCAGCCGCGCCGCCAGATCGGCCGGCACATCCGGCTCCTCGACCGCCGTCGACTCGATCAGCTCGTCCAGGCTGCTGCCCGGGTCGGCGGTCGGTGCCTGCACGGTCACCGCGTTCGGGTCGCCGCGCTGGACGAGGTCCACGGTCCCGACCTCGGTGCCCGCGGAGTCGATCACCGGCATCCCGGTGGTGATCCGCGAGATGGTCGCCTGCTGCTCGTCCTGCTGGTCCATCCCAACGCGGTTCCCGGGGCGGTACGCCGCTAAACGCGCCGCCGACCCGCCCGCCCCACTCAGCTGTTCGGGAGGGTCCAGCTGCCCGGCGGGCGCGGGGACAACTCCCGCCAGGTGTCCGTGCCGTCAAGGAGAGCCCGGACCGTCTCCTCGGCCTCGTCCGCACTGCCGTACTCGTAGAAGCGGGAGATGCCCTCGGCACCGCCGGCCCGCTGCTCGACGTGCCACCGGTCGGCGTCCACCCGCAGGAAGACGTCCCGTCGGGCCAGCCGCCCCCACTTCCCGTTCCACCAGTGCTTTCGCTGCTCCATGGCGGGACTCTATCGAACACACGTACGAGAAGATGCGGCCCCTGCGGGATTCCCGCAGGGGCCGATGTGCATCCGTCCGGGTCAGCGCGGCGCCGGGGGTTCGGTGCGGCGGCCCAGCACGTCGTCCAGTGCCCCGCGCTGCTGGCCGGGGGTGGTGTGGCCGGCGGAGACCAGCGCGTCCCGAATCTCGGTGAGCAGCTTGACCTCCTCGCTCGGCGCGGCCGGAGGTGGCTCCTCGCCCCGCTGCCGCCGCTCGGCCAGCTTGTTCATCGGGAACACCACGAAGAAGTAGAGCACCGCCGCGGTGAGCAGGAAGGTGATCAGGGCGTTGATGAACGCCGCCCAGTCGAAGACCTGGTCGTTGAGAGTCCACGTCCCGGCCGAGAGGCTGGTGCCCCCGCCGATCGCCTTGATCAGTGGTTCGAGGAACGACTTGGTGAGCTGGGTGACCACGCCCGTGAACGCGGCGCCGATCACGATGCCGACCGCCAGGTCGACGACGTTGCCGCGCATGATGAAGTCTTTGAAGCCCTTGAGCATCCGTACTCCCGAGGTGTCCGGTTTTCCGTCCGGCACAACCTATGCCTCAGGGGCGGGCTCCAGAAACGCGCCGGCTTCGATCGCCGCCCGGTCGGGCTCGCCGGCCCGGATCGCCTCGACCAGTCGGGTGTGGTCGACGTAGCGCTCCGGAGTGAGCGCGTCGCCCATCGCGTGGGCGACGGTGCTGCGCAGGGCGGTGCCGACCGAGGCGTACAGCTCGGCGAGCATGGCGTTGTGCGCGGCGGCGACCACCGCCGTGTGCAGGGCCGCGTCGGCCTCGACGAACGCGTCGACCCGGCCGCCGCGCCAGGCGGCCTCGCGGTCGGCGAGCGCGCCGTCGAGCGCCGCCAGGTCGGCCGGGGTACGCCTCAGCGCGGCGAGCCGGGCGGCCTCCACCTCGAAGGCACGTCGTACCTCGATGACCTCGGTCATCCGGTCGCCGCCGAGCCGGCGGGCCACCACCGGCGCCAGTTCGTCGGTGGACACCACGTACGTGCCGGAGCCCTGCCGGCACTCCAGCACCCCGGCGTGCACCAGGGCGCGGACCGCCTCCCGGACCGTGTTGCGCCCCACGCCGAGCGCGGCGACGAGCTGTGGCTCGGTGGGGATCCGAGCGCCGACCGGCCACTCACCGCCCAGGATCCGGGCCCGGAGCTGCTCGATCGTCTGCCGGACACGGTGACCGCGCGGCGGCACGGCGGGCTGGCCGCGGGGCGGCACCGGCGGCGCGGAGGGGAAATCAACCGACGGTGGCACTGGTTACATCACCGGTCCCAAATTCATCCCATGATTGTAGGTTAGAGGCCATGACCCCGCCACCCACCGCCGCTCCGGCCCTGCCCGCACCCGCCGCCGTCGACGCCCGCCCGGCGCGCGACCCCGCGGGCCGTCGGACGCACCCGGCGACCGGTGGCGCACTCGTGCTGGCCGGGATGCTGCTGGTCGCGCTCAACCTGCGCGCCGTGGTGACGAGCCTCGGCGCCCTGCTCGACGAGGTCCGCGACGGGCTGGGCCTCTCCGGCGCCATGGCCGGTCTGGTCACCACCCTGCCGACCATCGCGTTCGCCGGCCTCGGCGCGCTCACCCCGTGGCTGGTCCGCCGGGTGGCGCCCGCCCGGGTGTTGGTGGTCGCCATGCTCGCCCTGGTCGCCGGTCAGGTGCTCCGGGCCGCCACCGACTCGGCCTGGATCTTCGTGCTGACCAGCGCGCTGGCGTTGGCCGGCATCGCGGTCTCCAACATCCTGCTGCCGATGCTCGTCAAGCAGCACTTCCCGCAGCGCACCGGCCTGGTCACCGGGGCGTACACGATGGCGTTGACCCTGGGGACGACGGTGGCCGCGGCCTCCGCGGTGCCGATCGCACACGCCTTCGGATCCTGGCGGGCCGGGCTGGGCGTCTGGGCCGCGATGGCCGCGGTGGCCGTACTCCCGTGGGTGCCGCTGGCGCTGCGGACCCGGGCGGGCGCGCGGCGGGCGACCCCGACGGGAGCCGCCGTGCCGACGCGGGTGCGGCCGGCGCGGACCCGCCTGGGGTGGGCGATGGCCGTGTACTTCGGGGCGCAGTCGCTCAGCGGATACGCGATCATGGGTTGGTTGGCTCAGCTGTTCCGCGACGCCGGCTACCAGCCGGAGTCGGCCGGTCTGCTGCTCGCCGGGGTGACCGCGCTCGGTGTGCCGATCGCGCTGCTGATGCCCACCGTGGCCGGCCGGTTGACCAGCCTGCGACCGCTGGTGCTCGGGCTTACCACCGCGTCGACCCTGGCCTACCTGGGGTTGGCCATCGCCCCGGACGGCCCCGCGCTGCTCTGGGTGACCCTGCTGGCGATCGGCCAGGGCGCGTTTCCGATGATCCTGACCGCCATCGGCCTGCGTGCCCGCACCGCCGAGGGGACCGTCGCGCTCTCCGCGTTCGCGCAGAGCACCGGGTACGTGATCGCCGCCCTCGGCCCGCTGTCGGTCGGCATCCTCTACGAGATCACCGGCGGCTGGACGGCGCCGATCGGGTTCCTGCTGGCCGCGCTCGCCGTGCAGACGGCGGCGGGCATGGCGATCGCCCGTCCCCGCTACGTCGAGGACGAGTGAGAGCGGCAGCGGTCAGGAGGAGGCCGGCGTCGGTTCGCCGGCGACGGCCTGATCCACCGTCGGGTAGGTGTGCAGCACCTCGACCAGCCCGCTGACCTCGAGGATGCGAAGCACACCGCGCTGTGGTGCGGCCAGCCGCACCACGCCGCCGGCCTCGTCGCAGCTGTTCTTGGCGCGGACGAAGACCGACAGACCGGTCGAGTCGCAGAACGAGACGTCCGCCAGGTCGAACACCAGCCGGTTACGGCCCTTGTCGAGCAGGTCGGTGATCTGGTCCTGCAACTGCGGTGCGGTTGCCATGTCCAGCTCGCCCGCGACCGACACGACGACCACGTCGCCGCGTTGTTCCGTGTGCACCGTCAAGGACATGTGGCAGACCTCCTGTTATCGGGGGAACGGTATCCCACGACCGGCGTCGTACGCAGAAGGGGAGCCGGCATCCGGTGGCCATCGTCATTCCGTTGCTACGGGGCAAGTAGTTCGACGGTCCCCGGTGATAGAGTCCGCCCGGTCCAGGTCGAGGGGGGTTTCGCAATGGCGTTGAACGCCGAGGAAAGTGGTCGGCTCGCCGCACTGCTCGGCGGACACGCCGAACAGGTCACGGCTCGGTGGACCGAGATCGTCACCGGTTCGTTGCGTGGACGCCTGAGTCAGGCCGAGTTGCGCCGGCAGGTCCAGGATCTGCACCGTGCCATCGTCGCCAGCGGCGAGCAGGGCGCCATCGACCTGTCCGCCGAGAACTCCGCCGAACTGCGCGCCGCGCTCTCCGAGCTGTCCCGTGGTCGGGCCCGGCAGGGCTTCTCCGCCACCGAGACCACGATCAGCGTCTTCGCGCTCAAGGACGTGCTGGCCGAGCTGCTCCAGGACGGCGGCGGGGCCAACGCCCTGCACGACTACATCGCCTTCTCCAAGCTCGTCGACGAGCTGGGCCTGTTCACCTTCGAGAGCTTCGTCCGCACCCGCGAGAGCCTCATCGCCGACCAGGCCGAGCAACTGCTCGAGCTGTCCACGCCGGTGGTCAAGCTCTGGGAGGGCGTGGTCGCCGTCCCGCTGGTCGGCACACTGGACTCGGCGCGCGCCCAGGTGGTCATGGAGCGTCTGCTGCAGACCCTGGTCGACACCGGCTCGCCGTACGCGATCATCGACATCACCGGCGTGCCGGCGGTGGACACCCAGGTCGCCCAGCACATCCTGAAGACCGTGGTGGCCGCCCGGCTGATGGGCGCCGACTGCATCATCTCCGGCATCCGGCCGCAGATCGCCCAGACCATCGTCGCGCTCGGCATCGAGTTCGGCGACATCGCCACCAAGGCGAGCCTCGCCGACGCGCTGCGTCACGTGCTGCGGCTCACCGGGGTGGAGACCGCCCGCCGCCAGCCACGCCGGGACATCTGATGGAACGCGTTCCGATCCTCAAGATCGGCGACATCCTGCTGGTCTCCATCCAGCTCGACATGTCCGACCAGACCGCGGTCCAGCTCCAGGACGACCTCGCCGAGCGGATCGTCGCCACCGGCTGCCACGGCGTCATCATCGACATCACCGCCCTGGACATCGTCGACTCCTTCGTCGGTCGGATGCTGTCCACCATCGCGTCGATCTCCAAGGTGCTCGACGCGGAGACGGTGGTCGTCGGGATGCGTCCCGCCGTCGCCATCACCCTTGTCGAACTGGGGCTGTCCCTGAACGGCATCCGTACCGCGCTGAACGTCGAACGCGGCATGGAGCTGATCGCGGCGGCCCGCGCCGACGAGCTCGAATACCAGCTCGACGACGATCCGGACGCCGAGACGGCCATCCCGTGACCGCGGGCGTCGACCTGGGCCACCCGCAGGCACAGGCGATCCAGAGCGACGAGGACGTGGTGCGCGTCCGGCAGCTGGTCCGTGCCGTGGCGGTGGCGGTCAAGCTGTCCCTCGTCGACCAGACCAAGGTGGTCACCGCGGCGAGCGAACTCGCCCGCAACACCCTGGTGTACGGCGGTGGCGGCTCGGTCGAGGTGACAACCGTGGACAACGGCCGACGCATGGGCGTACGGATCGTCTTCGCCGACTCCGGCCCGGGCATCGCCGACCTCGACCTGGCCTTCACCGACGGCTACACCACCGGCGGTGGGCTGGGCCTCGGCCTCAGCGGCGCCCGCCGGCTGGTCGACGAATTCGAGATCGAGACGTCCGCGGAGGCCGGCACCCGTATCACGGTGACCAAGTGGTCCCGGTGAACGGGGACGCGGTCACCGACAGCGGCATCTGGTTCAGGGTGGAGGCCGGCAGCGCCGCCAGCGCCGTCCGGCGCGCCGCCGAACGCCTCGGCGCGCAGGTCGAGATGGGTGAGGCACGCATCGCCGACCTCGCCATCGTCGCCGCCGAGCTGACCAGCAACCTGGTCAAGCACGCCGACGAGGGTGTCCTGCTGCTCCGGCCGGTACGCCGAGCTGGTGAGGCGGGCGTGGAGCTGGTGGCCATCGACTCCGGCCCCGGCATGGCCGACCTGACCGTCTCGTCCCAGGACGGGCACTCCACGACCGGCACCCTCGGCATCGGCCTCGGCGCGATCGTCCGCCAGGCCAGCTGGTTCGACGGATACTCGCTGCCCGGCCGGGGCACCGTCCTCGCCGTGCAGGTCTGGCCGGCCGCACCGGCCCGACCCTCCTGGGCCGGCGCCCTCACCCGGCCGATCACCGGCGAAACGGTCAGCGGCGACGGGTACGCCGTCCGGGTCGCCGACGGGCGGCACCAGGTGCTGGTCAGCGACGGCCTGGGGCACGGCCCACTGGCCGCCGGTGCCACCGACGCGGCGCTGGCCGCGTTCCGTAACGCCCCGGCCGGCCCGCCGGCGGCGGTGGTCGGTCACCTGCACCGGGGCATGTCGCACACCCGCGGCGCCGCGCTCGCGGTCGCCGAACTGGACCCGGAGGCCGGCGTGCTGCACTACGCCGGTCTGGGCAACATCGCCGGCGTGGTCGCCGACGGCGACGGCCAGCGCCGGGGGCTGGTGTCGCTGCCCGGCATCGCCGGGCACCAACGGCCGACGATCCGGGAGTACGACTACCCGTTCGGGCCGGGCGCCCGGCTGGTGATGCACAGCGACGGGGTGGTCGACCGCTGGCGGTTGACCGACTACCCGGGCCTCGCCGAGCGGTCACCACTGGTCATGGCGGCAACCCTCTTGCGGGACGCCGGGGTGCGACGCGACGACGCCTGCGTACTGGTCGCGAGGTCCTGGGCATGACCGCGGAGCCGGCCGCGCTGCCGCTGCTGCAGATGGCGCTGCGGGTCGAGCAGGACATCTTCGTGATCCGCCAGCGCGGCCGCGAGGTGGCCGCGGTGGTCGGCCTCGAACACCAGGACCAGGTCCGGATCGCCACCGCGCTCAGTGAGGTCGCCCGCGATCTGCTGCGGACGGCCGGTGGTGCGGACGTCTCGTTCCACATCGATCCGGGCGCCGACGGCCGGTTCCGCCTCCGCGCCGACCTGGCCCCGGTGACCCCGCTGCCCGACGGCCGGTACGAGCCGCAGTCCGGCGCGGTGTCCCGACTGGTCGACACACTGAGCGTGTCGACCGTCGAGGGGGTTACGGTCGTGAGGATGTCCCGACGAGTCCCGGCCAACACGCCGACGCCGACCCCGGAGCGGCTCGCCGAGTTCCGCACCGAACTCGGCCGTACCGCGCCGGCCACCGCGCTGGAGGAGTTGACCGTCCAGAACGGGCAGCTCATCGCGGCGCTCGACGAGGTGCGCAGCCAGCGCGACGAGCTGGCCGTGCTCAACGACGAGCTGGCCGAGACCAACCGCGGTGTGCTGGCGCTCTACAACCAGCTGACCGAGGAGTTGGAGGAAACCAACCGGGGCGTCGTCGCCCTCTACGCGGAGCTGGACGAGAAGTCGGCCCAGCTGCGCGCGGCGAGCGAATCGAAGAGCCGGTTCCTCGCCAACGTGAGCCACGAGCTGCGCGCCCCGGTCACCGCGATCATCGGGTTGGGTCGGCTGCTCTCCGACTCGTCGTCCGATCCGCTCACCGCCGAACAGGCCCGCCAGGTCGGCCTGATCCGCTCGTCGGCGGAGGACCTGCTCGGGCTGGTCAACGAACTACTGGACCTGGCCAAGGCCGAGTCCGGCCGGATCGAGCCGGACTGGGCGGACGTCGACCTGCGTCCGGTCTTCGGCCAACTGCGCGGCACGTTGCGCGCGCTGGCCACCCGCCCCGGTGTGGAACTCGTGGTGGAGGAGCTGGCCGCGCCGGCCGTGCTGCGCACCGACGAGGTGCTGCTCGGTCAGGTGCTGCGCAACCTGCTGCACAACGGGCTGAAGTTCACCGAGCGCGGCGAGGTGCGGCTGCGGGCCCGGCAGCGCGACGACCGCTGGAACTTCGAGGTCAGCGACACCGGTCCGGGCATCGCGCCGGACCTACAGGAACGGATCTTCGAGGAGTTCTACCAGGTGCCCGGCGCCACCCGCGTCGGCGGCACCGGTCTCGGTCTGCCGTACGCCCGGCGACTGGTGACGCTGCTCGGTGGGACACTGCACCTGGCCAGCGAACCGGGCCGGGGCAGTACGTTCACCGTCTCCCTGCCCACCGGAGGAGCGTGACGGTGGACGGCATGCCAACGACCGTCCTGGTGGTCGATGACAGTCGCACCAAGCGTTACCTGCTGGTCAGCTGGCTGTCCCGGGCCGGGTTCACCGTGCTCGAAGCGGAGAACGGCGCCGACGCGCTGGCCCGGGTCGAGGTGGACCGGATCGACCTGGTGGTGCTCGACGTCCGGCTGCCCGACCTCAGCGGGTACGAGGTCTGCGAACGGATCAAGGAGCGGCATCCGGCGATGCCGGTGATCCACGTGTCGGCGCACGCCGTCGACGTGGCCGACCGCGCCCAGGGCCTCACCCGGGGCGCGGACGCCTACCTGACCGAGCCCATCGAGCCGGAAGAGCTGATCGCCACCAGCCGGGCGGTGCTGCGCTACTACCAGGCCCGGCAGCGCGCCGAACTGCTCGCCGAGCGGCTGCTCGGACTGGCCGACACGACCGTGGCGGTGCACTCCGCGCCGACGTTCGCACGCCTGCTGGAGACGGCCGCCGAGGGTGCGGCACAGATCTTCAAGAGCCCGGCGGCGGTGATCGCCGAGACGTTCGACGGTGACTGTCTCGCGGGGATCTGCGCCGGCCCGGGCGCGGAGGCCGCCGTGGTGCCGTGGGTCGTCGACGACACCGGGGTGCCGACCGGCGCCACGGTCCGGGTGGAGACCCCGTCGGGTTGGACGCTGGTCGACTGGCCGGCGGACGACACGGTGACGGTGGCCGCCGCCCGACTGCGGGAGGACCGGGCCCCGCTGTACGTGGTGGTCCCCACCGCCACCCAGACCGCCCGGACCCCGGTGCTGGTGCAGCTCGCCCAGGCGGTCGCGGCGGCGGTGGAGGCGCAACGCTCCTTCGACGAGGAACACCGGATCGCCGTCACCCTCCAGCGCAGCCTGCTCCCGCGCGGGCTGCCCACGGTGGCCGGGCTCGACCTCGCGGTGCGCTACGAGCCGGCCAGCGCACAGACCGAGGTGGGCGGCGACTTCTACGAGCTGGTGATGCTCGACGGGCACCTGCTCCTGGCGATCGGCGACGTGGCCGGCCACTCACTGCACGCGGCGACGGTGATGGCCGAGCTGCGGCACGCGGTGCGGGCGTACGCGGTCGAGGGGCACCAGCCCGGCGAGATCCTGCACCGGGTCAACGAGCTGATGCGTACCCTCCTGCCGAACGAACTGGCCACCCTCTGCGTGCTGCTGCTGCACCCGCCGAGCGGGCGCGTCCGGCTGGCCAGCGCCGGCCATCTTCCGCCGGTGCTCAGCCTGGACGGCAAGGTCGAGTTCGTGCACCACTCGGCGCCGCTGCTCGGCGTCCGCGCACCCCGTCCCGCCGACCTGGAGTTCGTGCTGCCAGCCGGAGCGACGCTGGTGTTCTACACCGACGGGCTGATCGAGCGGCGGGACGCCACCATCGACGAGGGCCTGGCCGCACTCGCCGCGCTGACCGGCACCGTCGACGAGGATCTCGACCGGTTCTGCGAGCGGCTGCTGGTGGAACTGGCCCCACCGGAGATCCAGGACGACGTGGCCGTCGTCGTGCTGCGCCGCCGCTGAGCTGACGGTCCGCCACCTCCGCTGGACTGACGGTCCGCCACCTCCAATGGGCTGACGTCAGTGCACGGAGCGGGCGTACGCGGCGGGCGACACACCGGCGACGGCGGTGAAGTCGCGGACCAGATGGGCCTGGTCGCTGTAGCCGAGATCGGCGGCGAGATCCGCCCAGTTCAGCGGGCCGCCGGCGGCCTGCTCGACGGCCTCCTGGAGCCGGTAGCGGCGGATCACCCACTTCGGCCCGACGCCCACGTGCTCGGTGAACAGCCGTTGCAGCCGGCGGACCGGCACGTCGTGTCGCGCGGCGAAGTCGTCGACCCGCAGCACCGTCCGGTCCGTCCGGATCGCCTCCGCCAGTCGGACAACTTCCGCGGTCGCCGGGTCCGGGGTCGGTGCCCATGCGGCGAGCAGGGCGTCCAGCGCGTGGCAGCGATCGTCGTCGGTGCCCGCGCACACCGGGCCGACGGGGCGTGCCAGCGGGCCGGCGGGCAGTGGGACCCGGCGTCCGGTCAACTCGGCGACCGACCGCCGCCAGAACGGGTGGAAGCCGCCGGGGCGGAACTGGACACCGCAGACCCGGCCGGTGTCGGTCAGCGTGATCCGGAACAGGTCGCGGCCCACCCCGGCCACCTCGCCGGCCTCCGACCCGCCGACGTTGCTCTGGAAGACCACGTTCACGGCGGGGTGCGGTACGACCCGCTGCTCGAACGGTGCCCGCAACGCCCAGTCGATCAGCCAGTAGTGCTCGACCCACGGGCGCAGCGACTCCGCGGGCAGATACCGGCGGAAGTGAACCTCGCGCAGCATCCGCACCGGGTCCAGAATTCCCCGGCTGTCGTCACGCGGTCGCTGTCGCATTTGTTCAAGACCACCCTCATACGCTGGCCCTATGGCCACTCAGACTAGCGATCTGCTGGCGGCTGCCGCGCCGCGAACCGTCGATGTGGTGCGCGGCGTCGCCGACGACCAGCTCGACCTGCCCACGCCGTGCCGCGACTACGTCGTCCGCGACCTGCTCAACCACCTGTTCGAGGTGGTGGTGAACTTCCAGGAACTGGCTGTGAAGCGTCCGGTGGAGTGGGCCGAGAAGCCCGATCACCTGGGCGACGGCTGGCGGGACCGGTTCGCCGTGGAGACCGACCGCCTGGTCGCCGCCTGGTCGGACCCATCCACGATGGAGGGTGTCTCGCCCGGCATGGGCATGCCGCAACCCGTCGTCGGTGGAATGGCGCTGCTGGACTTGACCGTGCACGGCTGGGACCTCGCCGTCGCCACCGGTCAGCCGTACCAGCCGGCCCCGGAGGCGGTGGCCGAGCTGCACGGGCTGGTCGAACAGCTCGGCCCCACCGCCCGCAAGATGGGCGTCTTCGCCGACCCCACCTCGACCCCCACCGCCACCGGAACCCCCAACCTGGCCCACCTCCTGTCCCAAACCGGCCGAACCCCCACCTGGCCCCAAACCCCCTAACCCCACCCCACCCACCCGGCCTCACCCCCGCCCCCACCCCGGTGATCAAGAGGTTTGCGTCATCTGCGGGGCGAAATTTGACGCAAACCTCTTGATCACCGAGGCGGGGGCGGGGTGGGGTGGGGCCGGGTGGGGGTGGGAGTGGGGGTGGGTTGTTGACTTGGGTATTCGCTTGGTGAATAGTTTGACTTGTGTCTACGTCGCACGTCCTGCTGGGGTTGCTCGCTGGTGGGAGCCGGCATGGTTATGACCTCAAGCGTGCGCATGACGAGCGGCTGCCCCGGGCGCGGCCGCTGGCGTTCGGGCAGGTCTACGCGACGCTCGGGCGCCTGCAACGCGACGGTCTGGTGGCGGCCGCCGGTCAGGACCGGGCGGCCGGACCGGACCGGACGACGTACGCGCTGACCGGTGAGGGTCGGGCCACGCTCGACCGGTGGCTGTCCACGGTGGAGCCTCCGATGCCGTACGTGGCCAGCACGCTCTTCACCAAGGTCGTCGTGGCGCTGCTGGCCGCCGACGTGGACCGGGCCCGCTCCTATCTGATCGCCCAGCGCGGCGCGCACACCGCGCGGCTGCGCGAGTTGACCGCGGTCAAGGCCGACCCGGCCGCCACCCTCAGCGATGTGGTCGCGGCCGACTTCGCGATCGCCCACCTCGACGCCGACCTGCGGTGGCTGCGCGCCACCCTGGACCGGGTCGCCGACTGGCACCGGGAGGTGCATCCGTGACGCAACTCCAGGCTCGCGGCGTGGTTCGGGCGTACGGCCCGACGCCCGCCCTGCGTGGCGTGACGCTCGACGTGGCCGAGGGTGAGATCGTCGCCGTCACCGGTCCGAGCGGCTGCGGCAAGTCGACCCTGCTGCACTGCCTGGCGGGGATCCTCCGCCCGGACGTCGGCGAGGTCACCTGGCGTCGCCATCGGATCGACACCTGGTCGGAGGCGGCCCGGTCCCGGCTGCGGCGCACCGAGTTCGGGGTGCTGTTCCAGTTCGGCCAGTTGGTCGCCGAGCTGACCGCGGCGGAGAACGTCGCCCTGCCCCTGCTTCTCGCCGGCACGGGGCGGCGAGAGGCAGGGACGGCGGCGCTCACCTGGCTGGAGCGGTTCGGGGTGGCCGACCTGGCCGACGTCCGGCCGGGTGAGATGTCCGGCGGTCAGCAGCAGCGCTGCGCGACGGCGCGGGCGTTGGTGACCGAGCCGCGGGTGCTCTTCGCCGACGAACCGACCGGTGCGCTGGACACGCTCACCGGTGAGCAGGTCCTCACCCAGCTGGTCCGGCTCGCCCGCGAGCAGCACACCGCCGTCGTGCTGGTCACTCATGAGCCGCGGATCGCCGCGTACGCCGATCGGGAGATCGTGCTGCGCGACGGCCTGGTGGACCACACCGGCCTGGGGCTCGACGTGCCGCTGGCCGGCGGCGCCCGGTGAGGCCGGGGACGCTGGTCCGGCTCGCGCTCGCCGGCACCCGCACCGACACCGCCCGGGTGGTGCTCACCGCGCTCAGCGCCCTGCTGGCGACCCTGGCCGGGCTGGCGGCGCTCGCCGTGCTGGCGATCGACAAACCGCCGGGCGACGCGTGGGCGAAGTCGGAGCAGTACGGCAACGCGCTGCTGCGCGAGCCCGGGTTGCGCGGCGGGACGACGTTCGCGTTGCTGATGCTGACCATCCTGGTGCTGGCGTTGGCCGGTCAGTGCGCCCGGCTCGGCGCGCCGGCCCGGGACCGTCGGCTGGCAGGGCTCCGGCTGGCCGGCGCCACCCCCGGTCAGGTCACCCGGCTGGCGGTGCTGGAGACCGGCGTGGCCGCCCTGCTCGGCACGCTCGCCGGGCTGGGTGTCTACCTGGGTGGCCGCGAGTTGCTGCACCGCCCGGACGGGCAGGGCCAGCTCGCGCTGCCCACCGACGTGCTGCCGTCGGCCGGCGCGATGGCCGCGGTGGTGCTCGGTCTGCCGGTGGTCGCGGCGCTGGCCACCGCCCTGATGCTGCGTACGGTCACCACGAGCCCGCTCGGGGTGAGCCGTAAGGCCCCCCGCGAGCGTGGTCCGCGGCCGTGGGCCGGGTTGTTGATCGCGGTGGGCCTGGCCGCGTTCATCGCGGTCCGCCCGGTGCTGTTCCAGTTCGAGGGCAACGACGAGGTGTTGGCCTGGCTGGTGCCGCTGCTGTTCGTGGCGGGTGGGCTCACGGCGATGATCGGTGTGGTCATCGGTACCGGCTGGATCTCGTACACCTGCGGGCGGTTGTTGCGTCGGCATGGCCGCC
Source organism: Micromonospora sp. NPDC050695 (assembly GCF_040654415.1). NCBI lineage: Bacteria > Bacillati > Actinomycetota > Actinomycetes > Micromonosporales > Micromonosporaceae > Micromonospora > Micromonospora sp. NPDC050695. The sequence continues at coordinate 134,694 of NZ_JBFAHZ010000012.1, read as the reverse complement.
GCCCGGCCGCCCTGCTCGCGGCGGGCCGGCTGATGGCCGACCCGTGGGCGGGCAGCCGTACGTTCGCCGCGCTGCTCGCCGCCCTGATCTTCGGCGGGGGCGCCGCCGCGCTGCGCGCCTTCTTCGCGGCACAGGACCAGCTTGACCGGGAGCAGAGCCGACTCGGCGGGGTGGACCAGGCCGCCGACTCGTTCTACCTGTCGACCATGGATCTGGTCGACGCCGCGGTCGCGGTGGCGGTGCTGATCGCGGCGGGCGGGCTGATGGTCGCGCTGGTCGAGGGGATCGTCGCCCGTCGACGCGCGTACGCCGCGCTGGTCGCGACGGGGGTGCCCCGCGCCACGCTGAGCCGTTCCGTGGCCTGGCAGGCGTTGGCCCCGGCGGTGCCGGCAATCCTGCTCGCGCTCACCGTGGGCACGCTGCTCGGCCGAGGGCTCTTCCCGAAAGCCACGACCGGCGGGTCGTCGACGGAGGTCTGCAACGCCACCGCTGCGCTCTGTGCCGACCCGGCCACCCGCGCCCAGTACACGCGGGTCGTGGAGACGCCGCCGGTCGAGCAGGTTCCGGACGTACCCCTGGAGCACCTGGCGTGGCTCGGTGCCGGCGCGCTGGCCGCGGTGCTGGTGACCGTCGGCGTCGGCCTGCTCTTCCTTCGCGTCAGCACGGCACTGGACGAGTTACGCGCGGCCTGACCTGATCCGCACCACGTCGCCGGTCAGGTCGGAGCGTGGAAGAGGCCCGCCGACCAGGAGATCAAGAGACCGGCGGCCGCGGAGCAGCAGCAGACGACCAGGGCGGCGGCCACCACCCCCAGGATCATCCACGCCGACATACGCCGGGCCGCACCCGGCGGCGTGTCGGTGCCTGATTCGACCTCGTCGCTCACCCTGGGAAGTCTAGGTGCGCATGATCGTGCAGCTTCCTGGAAGTAGTGGCCTCGCCGGCCGGCCGAGGCCACTACTTCCACGATCGAGCGCGATCATGCCCGTCACGGTGATCACGCCCGCTGGGCGTCGTCAGGCGCGGCCGAGGCGATCCAGGATCCAGGCGTTGATGAACGCCTCCTCGCGCCAGGCGTCGTAGCGGCCGCTCGGCCCGCCGTGCCCGGCACCCATCTCGGTCTTGAGCAGGTAGTCGCCCTGCGGGGCGGTCGCCCGCAGCCGGGCGATCCACTTCGCCGGCTCCGAGTAGAGCACACGGGTGTCGTTGAGGCTGGTCACCGCGAGGATCGCCGGGTAGTCCACCGCCGTCACGTTCTCGTACGGCGTGTACGACTTCATGTACGCGTACACCTCGGGGTCGTCGAGGGGGTTGCCCCACTCCTCCCACTCGGTGACGGTCAACGGCAGCGACGGGTCGAGGATCGAGGTGAGCGCGTCCACGAACGGCACCTGCGCGACAATCCCGCTGAACGCGTCCGGCGCGAGATTGGCGACCGCGCCCATCAGCAGGCCACCGGCCGAGGCGCCCCGGGCGACCAGCCGGTCGCTGGCCGTCCAGCCGGCCTTGACCAGGTGCCGGGCGCAGGCGACGAAGTCGGTGAAGGTGTTCTTCTTGGCCAGCATCTTGCCCTGGTCGTACCAGCGCCGGCCCAGCTCACCGCCGCCCCGGATGTGCGCCACCGCGAAGACGACGCCCCGGTCCAGCAGGGACAGTCGGGCGACCGAGAACCACGGGTCCATGCTGGCCTCGTACGAGCCGTAGCCGTACAGCTCGCACGGTGCCGAGCCGTCCCGCGGGGTGCCGACCCGGCAGACCAGCGAGATCGGCACGCGGGTGCCGTCGTCGGCGAGCGCCCAGTCGCGGTGCTGCTCGTACTCGGCCGGGTCGTACGGCCGTCCGTCCGGCCCGGGCAGCACCGGCTTCTGCTTGCGCAGCACCATCTGCCGGGTGACCAGGTCGTAGTCGTACACCGAGTCGGGGGTGATCAGCGACGAGTAGCGCAGGCGGATCTGCCCGGTGCGGTACTCCGGGTTGGCGTCCAGGCCGACGCTGTACAGCGGTTCGGGGAAGTCGATGTCGTACCCGTCGTCGCTGCCGACCGGCAGCACCCGCAGGCCGGTGAGCCCGTCGGTGCGCAGCGACACCACCAGGTGGTTCGCGAACGCGTCCACCGCCTCCAGCCGGGTGCCGGGGGTGTGCTCGATCAGCGGCACCCAGTCGCCCGGAACGTCGGCCGAGGTGAACGCCAGCGCGAAGTCCTCCGCGCCGTCGTTGTGCAGGATGAGGAAGCGGTGCCCGTGGTGCTCCACCGCGTACTCGATGCCCTGCCGGCGTGGCGCGATCACGGCCGGCGCCCCGGCCGGGTTGCCGGCCGGGATCACCAGCACCTCGCTGGTGACCTTGCTGTGGATGTCGATGAGGATGAACTTCTCCGAGCGGGTCAGCTCCACCCCGACCCAGAACCGCTCGTCGTCCTCCTGGTGGACGACCACGTCGTCGGCGGCGGCCGAGCCGATGGTGTGCCGCCAGACCTTGTTGGGTCGCCAGGCGTCGTCGACGGTCACGTAGAACAGCACCGACGCGTCGGCCGACCAGGCGGTGCCGTAGAACGTGTCCGGTACCTCGTCGGGCAGCAGCTCGCCGGTGGTGAGGTCCTTCACGCGCAGGGTGAACCGCTCGTCGCCGGAGAAGTCGGTCGAGTACGCCAGCCAGCGCCCGTCGGGGCTGACGTCGAAGGCGCCCAGTGCGAAGAAGTCGTGCCCCTCGGCCAGCAGGTTGCCGTCGAGCAGCACCTCCTCGCCGTCGAGCGGGGCGCCGTCCGCGCTGACCGGCGGCTCGGTCTCGCCGTCGCGGACCGCGCGGCGGCAGTGCACCCCGTACTGCTGACCTTCGATCGTCCGGGTGTAGTACCAGTGCCCGCCCTTGCGGGTGGGCACGGACAGGTCGGTCTCCCGGGTGCGCTGGCGGGTCTCCTCGAACAGGTCGGCGCGCAGCTCGGCCAGGTGCGCCGTGCGCGCGTCGGTGTACGCGTTCTCCGCGGTCAGGTAGGCGATCGTCTCCGGGTCGTCCTTGGCGGCGAGCCAGGCGTACTCGTCGACGACCGTGTCGCCGTGGTGGGTGCGCTCGGTGGGCACCCGCTTCGCCGCGGGCGGGGCAGTCTCGGTGGTCACGGCGGCCACGTTACCGGCCGGGCCGCTCGGCGCGCCGGACCAGCGGCATCCCGATATCCACCACCACGGCTTTCGAACACATGTACGATGGCCGGCATGGCGGCAGCAGCGAGTTCCCTCGGCCGGTCCGGAGCCCTCGAGATCACCCGGCGGTTGGCGGCGATCTGCGGTCCACCGTTCTCCCGGCTCGGCGGGGCGGCCGACGAGGTGGCGGGGCGGCGGGCGCGCTGGGTGGCGGTCCCCGGCGGTCCGCACGCCGCCGCCGAGGTGCTGCGGCTGGCCGCCGCGCACGACCTGACGGTGGTGCCCCGGGGCGCCGGCACGAAGATCGACTGGGGTGCCGCGCCGGTGCAGGTCGACATCATGCTCGACACCGGCCGGTTGGCCGGCATCGGTCACGAGCCGGTCGGCGCACCGGTCGCCGAGGTGGGTGCCGGCACGCCGCTGCGGGCGGTGCAGGCGACGCTGGAGCGCACCGGGCAACGGCTGGCGTTGGACGCTCCGTCGCCCGGGGCGACCCTGGGCGGGGTGCTCGCCTCCGGTGAGTCCGGCCCGCTGCGGCACCGCCACGGCAGCCCCTGTGACCAGCTCCTCGGCGTCCGCTATCTCGGCGCCGACGGCGAGCTGGTCAGCGCCGGTGGCGGCGCACCCGGTCTCGACCTGGCCCGGCTGCTCTGCGGCTCGCAGGGCGCGCTCGGCGTGCTGGTCTCGGCGAGCCTGCGCGTGCAGCCGGTGCCGGCCAGCCGGCTGTGGGTGTCCCGTCCGGTGTGGACCCCGTTGGAGGTGCACGACCTGGTCCGGATGATCCTCGCCGCCCGCCTGGATCCGGCGGCCATCGAGCTCGACCTTCCCGGCGGTACGCCCCGGCCGCGCACGCCGTACCCGCCCGGTCACCCGTCCGCCACCGCCCGGGAGCGCCACCCGTCGATGTCCGGCCGGTCCGGCGCCCCGTCCCGCGCAGGCAGCCTGGTGGTGCTGTTGGAGGGCGGCCCGGCCGACGTCACCGAACGCGCCGAACGCCTGGTCGGCCTGCTGCACGGCGAGGCCACGGTCGCGCACTCCGCCCCGACGTGGTGGCGTCGCTACCCGTTCGCCCCCGGCGACACGGCGCTGCGCCTGGAGGTGCCGATCAGCGACCTGCACGCCGCCGTGTACGCGCTGCGCGACGCGGCCGGGAGCCCGGTGCCGGTCCGGGGCTCCGCCGGGCTGGGCGTGGTGCACGCGGCGCTGCCCGGCACGCTGGCCCCCGACCGGGTGGCGTCCATCCTGGCCGCCGTGCGCGGGGTGCTGCTGGCCCGGCAGGGTCGCTGCGTGGTGGTTTCCGCCCCCGCACCGGTCCGGCGGGCGGTCGACCTGTGGGGCGAGATCGCCGGCCTGGCCCAGCTCCGGGTCGCGAAGGAGCATCTCGACCCGGAGCACCGGCTCGCCCCCGGTCGCCTGCCCGGCGGCCTGTGACGGACCCGGCCCGGGCACCTGGTCAGACCATGTCGTTGCGCAGCACCAGGATGGCGATGTCGTCGCGGGGCGGCTCGACCGAGAAGTTGATCGCGGCGGCGCGCAGTCGGGCGGCCACCACGTCGGCCGAGTAGCCGGCCAGTGGCGCGGCCGCGTCACGCAACCGGTCGGTGCCGAACAACTCCCGGCCGCGCCGCCGCTCGGTGACGCCGTCGGTGTAGAAGATGAGGGAGTCGCCCGGGGCGAGTGCGATCTGCGCCGTCGGCGAGGTGATCGTGTCGAGCAGGCCGAGCGCCGTGCCGCCGGTGCCGACGAACGCGGCGCCGCCCTTGCCGGCCAGCAGCACCGGTCGGTCGTGCCCGGCCAGGTGCAGCGCGACGTCCAGCTGGTTGCCGTCGCCCGGCCCGACCGCCGCCAGGGCCAACGTGCAGTACCGGCCGCTGCCCCGCTCGACCAGCGTCTCGTTGAGCCGGGCCAGCGCCTCCGGCAACGGCTTGCCGTCGCCGACCAGCACCCGGATCACGTCGCGGACCAGCCCGGTGACCGCGGCGGCCTGCACACCCTTGCCGGAGACGTCGCCGATCACCACCAGCCAGCGCCCGTCGGGCAGCGGCACCACGTCGTAGAAGTCGCCGCCCACCTCGGCGTCGTCGCCGGTCGGGACGTACTCGGCGGCGAAGCCGATCCCGTCCACCAGCGGCAGCGCCGGGGGCAGCAGGGACTGCTGGAGGGTCTGCGCCACCCGCCGGCGCTCGGCGTGGATGCGGGCGTTCTCGATGGCCAGCGCGGCCCGCCGGGCCACGTCCTCCAGGACGGCCACCTCGTCCGGGTCGTGCCGGTGCCGCTGGTGCCGCCCCACGGCCAGGGTGCCGAGCCGCTGCCCGCGCGCGATCAGCGGGACCGCGAACCCCTCCATCGGCCCGCCGAGCGGGATCTGCGCCGCACTGCGGGACGCTTCGCGCAGGCGCGCCTGGATCGAATCGGGGCCGGTCTCGGCCAGCACCTTGTGCAGTTGCGGCAGCACCGACTCGTCGGCGTGGGTCGCCGCGGCCATCCGCAGCCGGCCCCACTCGTCGGTGGTGTGCACCGCGCACCACTGGCCGAGTCGGGGCACCACCAGCTGCGGGATCAGCGCCATGGTCAGCTCGACGTCCAGGGACTGGGCCAGCAGTTCGCTCGCCTCGGCGAGGAAGGTCAGCCACGCCTGCCGGCGGACGTCGGCCCGGCGCAGCCGGTCGTTCTCGAGGTGCAGCGACAGCCGCTCGGCGGTGAGGACCGCGAGGGGCCGGGCGTACGCGGAGGGCGCGGCGTCCAACTCCAGCTCCCCGCCGTACGGGCGGTGCACGGTCAGCGGCACCCGGAGCAGTTCGCTGTCGTCGCGGGGCTGCCGGCCGAAACGGGCCAGCACCTGGCGGCCCTGCCCGTCGCCCCGGTCCAGGCGGATCGCGCCGCCGGCCGCTCCCACCATCTCGGCGAGGCGGCTGAGCAGGCCGGTGGCGAAGTCGGGCAGCGGATCGTCCGCGTACATGTCGGGAGCGGTCTGCATGAGTTCGCTCATGGCGTTGGCGCTCGGCGCGGAGCGGTCGTCGGCCACCCCGTTCGGGGTCGCCCGTCCCTCGGCGCCGGCAGCGCCGGGCGGGTCGGCGCCGGGGCGGTCCAGCCGGAACCAGACGCCCTTGCCGGTGGGCAGGTACGTGGTGCCCCAACGGCTGGCGAAGTGGTCGACCAGCAGCAGCCCCCGACCCCGCTCGGACACCTCGTTGATCTCGGTGGCGTCGTTGCGGGTGCCGACGGTCAGCTCGTCGCCCGAGCCGGCCGCGAAGTCGGAGACGGTCACGGTGAGCCCCACCTCGTCCGCGACGACGTCGATGTCCAGTTCGGTACGGGCGTGTTCGACGGCGTTGGTGGTCAGCTCCGTGGTGAGCAGCAGAGCCTCGTTGGCCAGCTCGTCCAGGTGCGCCTCGGTCAACACCGAGCGGACCACCGCGCGGGCGGCGGCGGGGGTACGCCGGTCGGCGGGCAGACGGACGTGCCGGACCGCCCCGTTCCGGGCCCCGGCCGTCGCGGGCCCCGCCTCGGCTGACACCCTCGTATCCTCCATCGTTCCCCCGCCGGGTGCCAAGCCGATCACCGTCGCCCCGCGCGGGGGAGGTGCTGGCACCGAGATCGCCCGCCCGGGTGCGCCGAATCGGGCCCGCGTGGCGGGTTCGGGCACCGGAGCGAGGTCTGCGACGCACCGTACCGGATCGGTCCTCCCCGGGCGGATCGATGCGGTGTCCGGGACGGTCCGGCGGGTCGCGCACCCTGGCACTGCGGCGCGCGCGGGCACAATATGGGGTGTCGGTGTGTCCGCACGGACCGGCGCCCCCGAGTTGAGCGAGGAATGATGACCACGGCGAAGCAGTCGGTGGCGGATCCGTCCGCGTCCGACCACGAGGCGCTCCTCGGTGAGTTGACCGAGGCGCTGCGACGGGTCCGTCGCGGCGACCTGAAGGTCCGGCTACCCCGCCGCGCCGGTACGGCCGGTGAGGTGGCGGACGCCTTCAACGAGGTGGTCTCGCTCCAGGAACGGCAGTACCTGGACCTGCGGCGGATCAGCCGGATCGTCGGCCGGGACGGCCGGCTCACCGAGCGCCTGGACGACGAAGGGCTGGACGGTTCCTGGGCGGAGGGGCAGCGGGCGATCAACTCGTTGATCGACGACCTGGGCCGGCCGACCACGGAGATCGCCCGGGTGATCGTGGCGGTCGCGGACGGCGACCTGTCCCAGCACATGGCACTGGAGATCGACGGTCGGCCGCTGCGCGGTGAGTACCTGCGCATCGGGCGCACCGTGAACACGATGGTCGACCAGTTGTCGTCGTTCTCGAACGAGGTGACCCGGGTGGCCCGCGAGGTGGGCACCGAGGGCAAGTTGGGTGGCCAGGCCGACGTCCGGGGCGTCGCCGGCACCTGGAAGGACCTCACCGACTCGGTGAACACCATGGCGTCGAACCTGACCGGCCAGGTGCGGTCGATCTCACAGGTGGCGACGGCGGTGGCCAAGGGCGACCTGTCGCAGAAGATCACGGTCGGCGCGCGCGGTGAGGTCGCCGAGTTGGCCGCGACGATGAACTACCTCACGGACACGCTGCGGCTGTTCGCCGAGCAGGTGACCCGGGTGGCCCGCGAGGTGGGCACCGAGGGCAAGCTGGGCGGCCAGGCCGAGGTGCCGAACGTGGCCGGCACCTGGAAGGACCTGACCGACAGCGTCAACTCGATGGCGTCGAACCTGACCGCCCAGGTGCGGAACATCGCGCAGGTCTCCACGGCGGTGGCGCGCGGTGACCTGTCGCAGAAGATCACGGTGGCGGCGCAGGGCGAGATCCTGGAGCTGAAGGACACCGTCAACACGATGGTGGACCAACTCTCGTCGTTCGCCGACGAGGTGACCCGGGTGGCGCGTGAGGTGGGCATCGAGGGCAAGCTCGGCGGCCAGGCCCAGGTGCGGGGCGTTTCCGGCACCTGGCGCGACCTCACCGAGAACGTCAACCAGTTGGCCGGCAACCTGACCAGCCAGGTCCGCAACATCTCCCAGGTCTCCACGGCGGTGGCCAAGGGCGACCTGTCGCAGAAGATCACAGTGGACGCACAGGGCGAGATCCTGGAGCTGAAGAACACCGTCAACACCATGGTGGACCAACTCTCGTCGTTCGCCGACGAGGTGACCCGGGTCGCGCGTGAGGTGGGCACCGAGGGCAACCTGGGCGGTCAGGCGCAGGTCAAGGGCGTTTCCGGTACGTGGCGGGACCTGACCGACAACGTGAACTCGATGGCGTCGAACCTGACCAGCCAGGTCCGCAACATCGCGTCGGTGACGACGGCGGTGGCGAAGGGTGACCTCAGCCAGAAGATCACGGTGGACGCGCGGGGCGAGATCCTGGAGCTGAAGTCGACGGTCAACACGATGGTGGACCAGTTGTCGTCGTTCGCCGACGAGGTGACCCGGGTGGCCCGTGAGGTGGGCACCGAGGGCAAGCTCGGCGGTCAGGCCCAGGTGCGCGGCGTCGCCGGCACCTGGCGGGATCTGACCGACAACGTGAACTCGATGGCGTCGAACCTGACCGCCCAGGTCCGCAACATCGCGCAGGTCTCCACGGCGGTGGCGAAGGGTGACCTCAGCCAGAAGATCACGGTGGACGCGCGGGGCGAGATCCTGGAGCTCAAGTCGACGGTCAACACGATGGTCGATCAGCTGTCGTCGTTCGCCGACGAGGTGACCCGGGTGGCCCGCGAGGTGGGCACCGAGGGCAAGCTCGGCGGTCAGGCGCAGGTCAAGGGCGTCTCCGGTACGTGGCGAGACCTGACCGACAACGTGAACTCGATGGCGTCCAACCTGACCAGCCAGGTCCGCAACATCGCCTCGGTGACGACGGCGGTGGCGAAGGGTGACCTCAGCCAGAAGATCACCGTGGACGCGCAGGGCGAGATCCTGGAGCTCAAGTCGACGGTCAACACGATGGTCGACCAGTTGTCGTCGTTCGCCGACGAGGTGACCCGGGTGGCCCGCGAGGTCGGCATCGAGGGCAAGCTCGGCGGTCAGGCGCAGGTCAAGGGTGTGTCCGGCACCTGGCGTGACCTCACCGAGAACGTCAACCAGCTCGCCTCGACGCTGACCACCCAGCTGCGGGCCATCGCCCAGGTGTCCACGTCGGTGACCCGCGGCGACCTGACCCAGCGGATCGCGGTCAAGGCGCAGGGCGAGGTCGCCGAGCTGAAGGACAACATCAACCAGATGATCGTCACCCTCCGGGAGACGACCAAGAAGAACGCCGAGCAGGGCTGGCTGGACTCCAACCTGGCCCGTATCGGTGGCCTGTTGCAGGGCCAACGGGACCTGGGCGAGGTCTGCCGCATGATCATGACGGAGGTGACCCCGCTGGTCGACGCCCAGCTCGGCGCCTTCTTCCTCGCCGACGACACCGACGGCAGCATGCGGCTGCGGCTGACCTCCTCGTACGGGTACGTGGCGCGGGGGCACGACGTCACCTTCGGGCCGGGTGAGGGGCTGGTCGGGCAGACCGCCCTCTCGCGCCGGACGATCCGGGTCAGCGCCTCACCGAACAGCCGGCTCACCCTGCGGTCCGGTCTGGCCGAGACACCCCCGTCCGACCTGGTGGTGCTCCCCGTGCTGTTCGAGGGTGAGCTGCTCGGGGTGATCGAGTTCGCAAGCGTGTCGGCCTTCTCCGAGCTGCACCTGTCGTTCCTGGAGCGGCTGGTGCTCACCATCGGCATCGCGGTCAACACCATCCAGGCCAACCGGCGTACGGAGCAACTGCTGGCCCAGTCGCAGCGGCTGGCACACGAGATGCAGGAGCAGTCGGCGGAGTTGCAGCGCACCAACGCCGAGCTGGAGGAGAAGGCCACTCTGCTGTCCGAGCAGAAGGGCAACATCGAGACGAAGAACCGGGAGATCGAGCTGGCGCGGCTGGGCCTGGAGGAGAAGGCTCAGCAGTTGACCCGGGCGTCGGCCTACAAGTCGGAGTTCCTGGCCAACATGAGCCACGAGCTGCGTACCCCGCTGAACTCGTTGCTGTTGCTGGCCCGTCTGCTGGCCGAGAACTCGGAGCAGAACCTCAGCCCGAAGCAGATCGAGTTCGCGCGGACCATCCACGGGTCCGGCTCCGACCTGCTGCGTCTGATCGACGACATCCTCGACCTGTCCAAGATCGAGGCGGGTCGGATGGACGTCGAGCCGACCGAGATCCGCTTCTCCGAGCTGCGCGGCTTCGTCGAGCAGGCGTTCGCGCCGCAGGCCGAGGAGAAGAACCTGGACTTCCAGGTACGGGTGAGCAAGGATCTGCCGCCGGCGTTGGTGACCGACGCGCAGCGGTTGCAGCAGATCCTGCGCAACCTGCTCTCCAACGCGGTGAAGTTCACCGACAACGGTGCGGTGACACTGCGGATCGCCCCGGCGGCGGAGAACGTGGTCTTCGACGTCCCGGCGCTGACGAACGCTCAGCAGGTGATCGCGTTCACCGTGATCGACACCGGGATCGGCATCTCCGACGACAAGTTGTCGATCATTTTCGAGGCGTTCCAGCAGGCCGACGGCACGACCAGTCGCCGCTATGGCGGCACCGGCCTGGGGCTGTCGATCAGCCGCGATCTGGCCCGACTGATCGGCGGCACCATCACCGTCTCGTCGGTGCCCGGTCAGGGCTCGACCTTCACCCTCTTCGTGCCGCAGGTGTTGGCCCCGGACGCCGTGGTCGCGCCTCAGTCACCGTCTCCGCAGCGCGCCGGCCTGCCGTCGTCGCTGCTGATGCCGCCGCTGGAGTTGTTGCCGGAGCGACCCGAGGCGCCGGCCACCCGCCAGTTGGACGGGGCGACCGTGCTGATCGTGGACGACGACGTGCGTAACGTCTTCGCCCTGACCAGCGCATTGGAGCTGCACGGGATGACCGTGCTGTACTCGGACAACGGGGCGGACGGTGTCCGCCTGCTGGCCGAGCATCCGGAGGTGGACATCGTGCTGATGGACGCCATGATGCCGGACCAGGACGGGTACGAGACCACCCGCCAGATCCGCCGTAACCACCGCTTCGCGGACCTGCCGGTCGTCTTCCTGACCGCGAAGGCGATGCCGGGTGACCGCGAGTCGGCGCTCGCGGCCGGGGGCAGCGACTACATCACCAAGCCGGTCGACCTGGACGACCTGATCGAGTTGATGTCGTCGTGGATCAGCGGCAGCCGGACCGAGGAGACTTCGTGACCCAGATGGCCAAGGCGCTGCTCGTGGACGACCGCCGGGAGAACCTGATGGCCCTGGAGGCGATCCTCCAGGGCCTGCCGGTCCAGTCGGTGGCGGTGGAGAGCGGCGAGGCGGCCCTCAAGCAGCTGCTGGTGGACGACTTCGCGGTGATCCTGTTGGACGCGCAGATGCCGGACATGGACGGGTTCGAGACGGCGAGCCACATCAAGCGTCGGGAGCGGACCCGGCACGTGCCGATCATCTTCCTCACCGCCGCCGACCGGGACGCCCAGCTCGCCCTGCGGGGCTACCAGGTGGGCGCGGTGGACTACCTGACGAAGCCGTTCGACCCGTGGGTGCTGCGGGCCAAGGTGTCGGTCTTCGTCGAGCTGTGGGTGAAGACCCGGCAGTTGGCCGCCCAGTCGGACCTGGTGCGGGAGCGGGAGGCGCAGTGGCGGCGGCTCACCGACGCGGTGGACGAGGCCACCACCCTGCTCCGCTCCGACGACCGGGAGGCGCGGGACCGTGCGGTGGAGCTGTTGGAGCAGGCCCGTTGGGGCAACAGCGCCTGACCGGGCTGCTCAGACCTCGCTGGGGCGCAGGTGTCCAGTCTCGGCCCGGCGGATCCGCCAGCGCTCAGCCAGCGAGTCGATCTCTTCCTGAACGAAGATGAAGAAGTCGCGCATCTCGGCGACCCGTTCACCGGCCGGTGTCTGCGGGCCGTTGAGGGCATCCACCCCGGCGCTGGCCGCGTCGATGAACGTCTTGTAGATCGCGGTCTTGGTGATGGTCCCCTCGTACCAGGGGTTCTCCGGCATTCGGTAACGGTCGCGGCGGGAGCGGGGGACTGGCTCGCGGATCAGCATGCCGAACTGGGTGAGGTAGCGCACCGCGCCGCTGACCGCCGCCGCGCTCACCCCGAGTCGTTCGCCGATCTCGGCGGCGGTGAGCGGGTCGTCGGCGCTCATCACGGTGAACAGCACCCGGGCGGCCATCCGGGGGAAGCCGACCTCGGCGAACGTCAACGCCATCCGTTCGACGAAGAGGTGCACCGGGTCGTGGCCGTCGACGGCTGCCATGGTGGTCCCTTCTACGCGTGTCGTGGGCACCGATGGTGCCCCGACTCTCACAGTCTTCACAACTTTGTGAAACGAGTGTAGCTTCCGAAGTATGGAAACTCCGATTTCGGTGTCCGGCCTGGTCAAGACCTTCGGCCGGACCCGGGCGCTCGACGGCCTGGATCTGACCGTCCACGCCGGTGAGGTGCACGGCTTCCTCGGCCCGAACGGGGCCGGCAAGTCGACGACCATCCGGGCGCTGCTCGGCCTGCTGCGGGCGGACGCGGGAACGGTCCGCCTGCTCGGCGGTGACCCGTGGCGCGACGCGGTGGCCCTGCACCGCCGGCTGGCGTACGTGCCGGGTGACGTGACGCTCTGGCCCAACCTGTCCGGCGGCGAGGTCATCGACCTGCTCGGGCGGATGCGCGGCGGCCTCGACCCGACCCGCCGCGCGGAGCTGCTCGACTCCTTCGAGCTGGATCCCCGCAAGAAGGGCCGGGCGTACTCCAAGGGCAACCGGCAGAAGGTCGGCCTGGTGGCGGCCCTCGCCTCCGACGCCGAACTGCTCATCCTGGACGAGCCGACCTCCGGCCTGGACCCGCTCATGGAGGAGGTCTTCCAGCACTGGGTCCGCCGGGCCAGGACCGACGGCCGTACCGTGCTGCTCTCCAGTCACATCCTGGCCGAGGTGGAGGCGCTCTGCGACCGGGTGACGATCATCCGCAACGGGCGGGACGTGGAGACCGGCACCCTGTCCGAGCTGCGCCACCTGCGCCGCACCTCGATCGAGGCGGAGCTGATCGGCCCGGTGGACGGGCTGGGTCAGCTCGCCGGCGTACACGACCTGCGGGTGGACGGGCACCGGGTGCGCTTCGACGTGGAGAACGCCGCGCTGGACGCCGCGCTGCGTCAGCTCACCGAGATCGGCGTACGGAGTCTGGTCAGTCAGCCTCCGACCTTGGAGGAGCTGTTCCTGCGGCACTACCAGGCCGAGCAGGTGCGGTCATGACCTCCTTCACCGGCACCCGGCACCTGGTGCGGTTGATCATGCGCCGGGACCGGGTCGTGCTGCCGATCTGGATCCTGCTGCTCGCGGTGCTGCCGGCCAGCTACGCCAGCGCGTACACCGGCCTCTACCCGACCGCCGCCGAGCGGGCCGCCTACCTGGCCGGGACGGCGAGCAACCCGTCGATCGTCGCCCTGCTCGGCCCGGTGTACGGCGACAGCATCGGCGCGCTCACCGTCCAGCGGGCCGGCCTGCTCGCGGTGATAGCCGCGCTGGTCAGCGTGCTGATGGTGGTGCGGCACACCCGTACCGAGGAGGAGGCCGGCCGGCGGGAGCTGCTCGGCGCGACCGTGCTGGGCCGGTACGCCGGTCTGACCGCGGCGCTGCTCGTCACGTACGCCGCGAACGTGCTGCTCGGCCTGCTCACCGCCGGCGGCCTCGTCGCCGCGGGCCTGCCCGGCACCGGCTCGCTGCTCTTCGGCGCCGGGATGGCGCTGACCGGCATCGTGTTCGCCACGGTCGGCGGGCTGGCCGCGCAGCTCACCGAGAGTGCCGGCGGGGCGCGCGGGATCGGCCTGGGCGTGCTCGGGTTGGCGTTCGCGCTGCGGCTGGGCGGTGACGCCGGGGGTTCCGGTGGCACCGGCGGGAGCGCGGAGTGGCTGAGCTGGCTGTCACCGCTGGGCTGGGCGGCCCGGGGTCGGGCCTTCGCCGGCGAACGCTGGTGGGTGCTGCTGCTTCCGGTGCTGTTCAGCGCGGTGCTCGCGCTCGTCGCGTACCCCGTCTCGGTGCGCCGTGACCTCGGCGCCGGGGTGTTCCCGCCCCGGCTCGGCCCGGCCTCCGCGGGCGCGCTGTTGACCGGCCCGTTCGGACTGGCGTGGCGGCTGCACCGGGGTCAGTTGCTCGGCTGGACCGTCGGCTTCGGGCTGCTCGGCCTGGTGCTGGGCGGCGCGGCCGACGCGGCCGGCGACGCGGTGGAGGGCAACGAGCAGGTTGCCGAGATCCTGGCCCGCCTGGGCGGCTCATCGACCCTGGCCGAGGCGTACCTCGGGAGCACGTTGAGCCTGACCGCGCTGGCCGCCGCCGGGTACGGCATCCAGGCCGCGCTGCGCGCGCGGGCCGAGGAGACCGCCGGGCGGGCCGAACCGCTGCTCGCCACGGCGGTGAGCCGGACCCGCTGGTTGGCGGCGCACCTGGTCTTCGCGCTGCTCGGTCCCGTGCTGGTGCTGGCCGTAACGGGGCTCGCGACCGGGCTGGCGTACGGCCTCAGCGTCGGCGACGTCGGCGGCGAGGTGCCCCGGCTGCTCGGCGTGGGTTTGGCGCAGGTGCCGGCGGCCTGGGTGCTCGCCGGGCTCGCGGCGCTGCTGGTGGGCTGGCTGCCCCGGTTGTCGTCGGTGGCCTGGGCGGTCCTCGCCGGCTGCCTGCTGCTCGGTCAGCTCGGCGCGGTGCTGAAGCTGAGCCAGTGGGCGCTTGACGTCTCCCCGTTCACCCACACCCCGCAGGTCCTGGGCGACAACTGGACGGCCACGCCCCTGGCAGCCCTGACGGTGATCGCGGCAGCCCTGCTAACCCTGGCCCTGAGAACCTTCCAGTCCCGAGACGTTCCCACCCCCTGACCCGCGTTGATCATGAGGTTGGCGGGCGATCCGCTGCCCCGACGACCCGTCAACCTCATGATCAATCAAGGAAGGCGAGGGGGCGGTGGCCCGGGTGGGGTCAGCCGGTGGGCTGGTCGTTGCGGATCATCAGGGCGCTGCGCAGGCCGGTGATGTCCAGGACACGGATCAGGAAATCGCCCACGTGGGTGAGCATCAGCAGGCTCTGCGCGTGGCTGGCCTTGCGGCTGAGGACGACCAGCGTGCCCAGGCCCTGCGAGTCGCAGAAGGTGACGCCACCGAGGTCGAGCACGATGCGCGGCGGCGGGTCGGCCAGCACCTCGTTGACGACCGTGGAGAGCTGGGCGGCCGTGAGCATGTCGATCTCACCGGCCAGGCGCAGCACTGCTTCGTCGCCCGTCCGGTGTAGCGTGATGGACAGTTCGGCACGATCCACCCGGTCAGCCTAGCGCGATCCAGCCGGCCCGGCCTGTCGAGGCCGCGAGCCACTCCCGACCCCGGTGTCGGCAGCCTCCGACGAGCGCCGATGGTGGGTGAGCCCGGTAACCCCGGCCCGGGGTGGCTGCTGGTTGGCCGTCCGGCGCTGACACAATGGCCCCATCGTGACCGACATCGTTTCCGCCGGATCTGGCCGTTACCCGGCCGACGCGCCGGCCTCCGAGGCCCTGTTCGACCGCGCCCGCGCCATCGTGCCGGGCGGGGTGAACTCCCCCGTGCGCGCCTTCCAGGCGGTCGGCGGCACCCCACGTTTCATGGTCCGTGGCGAGGGTCCGTGGCTGTTCGACGCCGACGGCCGCCGCTACGTCGACCTGGTCTGCTCGTGGGGTCCGCTGATCCTCGGGCACGCCCACCCCGAGGTGGTGGACGCCGTGCAGGCCGCCGCCGCCCGGGGTACCAGCTTCGGCACCCCCACCCCCGGTGAGGTGGAGCTGGCCGCCGAGATCGTCGACCGGACCCCGGTGGAGCAGGTCCGCCTGGTCAACTCCGGCACCGAGGCGACCATGTCGGCGATCCGGCTGGCCCGCGGCTTCACCGGCCGCTCCAAGATCGTCAAGTTCGCCGGTTGCTACCACGGTCACGTCGACGCGCTGCTCGCCTCCGCCGGGTCCGGCGTGGCCACCCTGGGCCTGCCCGACTCGCCCGGTGTGACCGGCGCGGCGGCCAG
The DNA here is from genome assembly GCF_040654415.1 of Micromonospora sp. NPDC050695. NCBI lineage: Bacteria > Bacillati > Actinomycetota > Actinomycetes > Micromonosporales > Micromonosporaceae > Micromonospora > Micromonospora sp. NPDC050695. The sequence goes on along the minus strand of NZ_JBFAHZ010000012.1, from coordinate 118,551 downwards.
CGAGACGATCGTTCTCCCCTACAACGACATCCGGGCCGTCGAGGAGGCATTCGCCGCCGAGGGCCCGCACATCGCCGCGGTGATCACCGAGGCCGCCGCCGGCAACATGGGAGTGGTCGCCCCCCGCGACGGCTTCAACCAGCAGCTCGCCCGGATCGCGCACGCGCACGGCGCACTGCTCGTGGTGGACGAGGTGATGACCGGGTTCCGGGTCTCCCGCGCCGGATGGCACGGCCTCGACGCCTCCGACGCCGACCTGTGGACGTACGGCAAGGTCATGGGTGGTGGCCTGCCCGCCGCGGCGTTCGGCGGGCGCGCGGAGATCATGGCGCGGCTCGCCCCGGCCGGCCCGGTCTACCAGGCCGGCACGCTCTCCGGTAACCCGCTCGCCTGCGCTGCCGGCCTGACCACGCTGCGGCTCGCCGACGACGCGCTGTACCGCCGCCTCGACGAGACGGCCGCCGTCGTGGGCAAGCTGGCGTCGGACGCGCTGGCCACCGCCGGGGTGCCGCACCGCCTGTCGTACGCGGGCAGCATGTTCTCGATCTTCTTCACTGACGCCGACGTCGTGGACTACGACAGTGCCCGCACCCAGCAGGTGCCGGCGTTCAAGGCGTTCTTCCACGCGATGCTCGCCGCCGGCGTCTACCTGCCGCCGAGCGCGTTCGAGTCGTGGTTCGTGTCGGCGGCGATCGACGACGCCGCTCTGGAGCACATCGCCGCCGCGCTGCCGACAGCGGCGAACGCGGCGGCGGCAGCGGCTGGTCACGGGGGGTAGCGAGCGGTGAGCAAGACGGTGGTCCACGTGCTCCGGCACGGCGAGGTGTACAACCCCAACCAGATCCTCTACGGCCGGCTGCCCGGTTTCCGCCTGTCCGAGCTGGGCGTGCAGATGGCCAAGGCCGCCGCGCAGGGCCTCGCCGAGCGGGAGGTCGTGCACGTGGTGGCGAGCCCGCTGGAACGCGCCCAGCAGACCGCCGAGCCGATCGCCGCCCAGTTCGGGCTGCCGGTCGGTGTCGACGAGCGGCTGATCGAGAGCGCCAACTGGTTCGAGGGCAAGAAGGTCTCCCCGGGTGACGGGTCGTTCCGTGACCCGCGCAACTGGTGGGTGCTGCGCGACCCGGTGACGCCGTCCTGGGGTGAGGCGTACCGGGTCATCGCCGAGCGGATGTTCGCCGCCGTGCACGCCGCCCGGGTCGCCGCCGAGGGCCGCGAGGCGGTGCTCGTGTCGCACCAGCTGCCGATCTGGACGCTGCGCCGCTACGTCGAGCGCAAGCGGCTCTGGCACGACCCGCGCAAGCGGCAGTGCGGCCTGGCGAGCCTCACCTCCTTCCACTTCGACGGCGCGAAGGTGGTGGGCATCGGCTACAGCGAGCCGGCCGCCCACCTGATCGCCCTCTCCGCGACAGCCCGGACGGCCAAGGGGGCCTGATGAACGCCCGCAGGTGGACCGCCGGTCTGCTCGCCACCGTCGCCGCGGTGGCACTGGTCGGCTGTACGTCGTCGAAGGGTCAGGAGAAGACCTGCACGACCACCACCGACGGGGTCATCGAGTGTGCGCCGGACCAGCGTTCGGCACCCCCGAAGCTCACCGGTGAGCTGCTCACCGGCGGCAGCTACGACGTCGACCAGGCCCGCGGCCAGGTGGTGGTGGTCAACTTCTGGGGCTCCTGGTGTGCGCCGTGCCGTGCCGAGGCGGACGACCTGGAGGCCACCTACCAGGCCACCAAGGCCACCGGGGTGACGTTCCTCGGCATCAACGTGCAGGATTCGCGGGACAAGGCCAAGGCGTTCGAGGAGGGCCGGGTCACCTACCCGAGCCTCTTCGACCCGTCCAGCCGGCTCGCGCTCGACCTGGACATCCCGCCGAACACCGTGCCGGCGACCGTGGTGCTCGACCGGGATGGTCGGGTCGCCGCGGTCATCCGCGCGGCGGTCAAGCAGGAGGGTCTGCAACCGATCGTCGAGCGGGTCGCCGCCGAGAAGCCGGCGTCGAACTGATGGGCGAGACCTTCCGGGAGCTGGCCCTGAGCGGGCCACTGCTGCTCGCCATCGGCGCCGCGGCGCTCGCCGGCCTGCTCAGCTTCCTCTCCCCGTGCGTACTGCCGCTGGTGCCCGGCTACCTCTCGTACGTCACCGGTCTGGCCGGCGCCGACCTGGAGGGCCGTCGGCCGGCGGCCGATCCCGCGCCCGCCGAGGGCGGCGGGGGAGTCGCCGTCCGCGAGCGGGCCGCGACGGCGGCCGTCAAGGGCCGGGTGCTGGCCGGGACGCTGCTCTTCATCGCCGGCTTCACCGTCGTCTTCGTCGCCACCGCGATCCTGTTCGCCGGCATCGGCCGGGTCTTCTTCGAGTACGAGCGGCAGCTGGAGATCGTCGTCGGCGCCCTGATCATCGTGCTCGGTCTGGGCTACCTCGGGATGATCCCGGCGCTGCAACGCGAGTTCCGGATCTCCCGGCTGCCGTCGGCGGGGCTGCTCGGCGCACCGATCTTCGGTGCGGTCTTCGCACTCAGCTGGGTGCCCTGCACCGGCCCCACGCTCGGCGCGGTGATGGGCATGGCGGCCACCAGCGGCCAGAGTGACCGTGCCGTGGTGCTCGCCGTGGCGTACTGCCTCGGGCTGGGGATACCGTTCATCGTCTTCGGGCTGGGCTTCCAGCGCCTGCTCGGGGTCTTCCGCGCCATCCGGCGCAACAGCCGCTGGGTCACCCGGGTCGGCGGCGCCCTGCTCATCGTGATCGGCCTGGCGCTGATCACCGGCGGATGGCAGAACTTCGTGATCTGGTTGCAGACCACCGTCGGGGTGGGCGAGGTGAGCATCTGATGACGGTCGTCGACGACCGGCCGGAGACCGTTGCACCGGCGCCCGGGCGCCGTCCCAACCGGCTGCTGGCCCTGCTGCGCAACTCGTGGCGGCAGCTGACCAGCATGCGTACGGCGCTGATCCTGCTCTTCCTGCTCGCGATCGCCGCCATCCCCGGCTCGGTGCTGCCGCAGCGCGGGATCAGCCCGGAGAAGGTCAACCAGTACTTCGTCGACCACCCGGACTGGGCACCCCGACTGGACCGGATCGGCGCGTTCGAGGTCTTCGGCTCGGTCTGGTTCTCCGCGATCTACCTGCTGCTGTTCACGTCCCTGATCGGCTGCATCCTGCCCCGGCTGCGCGACCACGTCCGAGCGCTGCGGTCCCGGCCGCCGGCCGCACCGAAGCGGATGGCGCGGTTGCCGCAGCACACCGTGCTGCCCGCTCCGGCCGGTGGCACGGCGGCCATCGCCCAGGTGCTGCGCAAGCGGCGCTGGCGCGTCGAGGTACGCGGCGACGAGGTCTCCGCCGAGAAGGGCTACCTCAAGGAGACCGGCAACCTGCTGTTCCACACCTCGCTGATCGCGGTGCTGCTCGGCGTGGCGCTCGGCTCCTGGTACGGCTGGAGCGGCAACCGCCTGCTCGTGGCGGGCGCGGACAACGCGTTCTGCAACACCCGCCAGCAGTACGCCGAGGCGAAGCTCGGCCCTCGGGTGGACAGCGCCGAGCTGCCCCGTTTCTGCCTGCGGCTGGACGACTTCCAGGCCCGGTTCCTGCCGTCCGGTCAGCCGGAGTTCTTCAACGCCACGGTGACCGTCGACGGCCCCGACGAGCCGACCCGCAGGGCGGACTTCTCGGTGAACTCGCCGCTGCGTCTCGCCGACGCGAGCGTCTACCTGCTCGGCCAGGGGTACGCCCCGGTGATCCGCTACACCGACCGGTTCGGTCGCAGTCAGACCAGCACCACACCGTTCCTGACGACCGGCGACATGGGCCTGACCAGCGAGGGTCTGGCCGCCTTCCCGGACGCGAACGTCGACCCGGCGACCGGTCAGCGCGCACCGGATCAGCAGGTGGCCTTCACCGGCATCTACCTGCCGACCGCGCCGCAGAAGGCCCCGTTCGTCCGCTCGGAGTACCCGACCGAGCGCAACCCGACGCTGAACCTCGTCGCGTACCGGGGCAACCTCGGCCTGGACGCCGGCATCCCCGGCTCGGTCTACCAGCTCGACCAGCGGCAGGTGCGCGCCGGCAAGGTCAAGGAGGTCGGCACCAAGCTGCTCCGCAAGGGCGAGACCTGGACGCTGGACGATGGCACGACCGTCGAGTTCCTGGGCACCGAGCGGTACGTCACGCTCTCCGTCCGGCACGATCCCGGCTCGACGATGCTGCTGGTGAGCTGCGGTGTCCTGCTGGTCGGGCTGATGGGCTCGCTGTTCGGCAAGCGCCGCCGGGTGTGGTTCCGGGTGACATCGGCCGACCCGACGCACGAATCTCCGACAAGCGGTAGTAGCTTGATGGAGGTCGGTGGGTTGCCGCGTACCGACTATCCAGGGTTCGCCGACGAGTTCGCCCAGCTCGTCACCGCTGTGAGCGGTGCCGACGGGGCTGCCGAGCGGGCCGACACCGACGCTGACTCCAGCGACCGGGCCGGTGTGCGAGAAGGGACCGAGTGATGTCCGCGCTCTCCGACAATCTGGTGACCTTCGCGATCCTGACGTACCTGATCGCGATGATCAGTCACGCCGTCGAGTACGCGCTGGGCAACGCGCGTACCCGGGTCGCCGTGGCGTCGCCCGCCCGCGAGCTGGTGGGGGCGGGGGTTGGCGGTGGCGGCGGCGTCATCCCGGAGCCGCCCGCGCCGGTCCCGCCGACGGCCGACGGCGCGGCACGTCGTGCCCGGATCGCCGGCCTGGTCGCGGTGGGGGCCACCGCGCTGGCCGCCGTGCTGCACCTCGCGGCGCTGGTCACGCGGGGTCTGGCCGCCGACCGGATGCCGTGGGGCAACATGTACGAGTTCGTGCTCACGGTGACGTTCATCGGGGTCGCCGCCTGGCTGGTGGTGCTCTGGAAGCGGCCGTTGCTGCGCAAGCTCGGGCTGTTCCTCACCCTGGTGATGGTGCTGCTGGTCGCCACCGCCGAGCTGGTGCTGTACGTGCCGATCGTGCCGCTGGTGCCGGCGCTGAACTCGTACTGGTTCGTCATCCACGTCTCGACCATCGTCTTCGCGTCCGGCATCTTCCTGCTCGGCGTGGTGCCGGCGGTCGGCTTCCTGATGCGCAACGGGTACGAGCAGGGCAAGCGGAGCTTCCCGTACACCCTGGCCAAGCGGCTGCCCGGCGCGGTCGGCCTGGAGCGGCTCACCTTCGCGCTGCACGCCTTCGCGTTCCCGATCTTCACGTTCGCGGTGATCGCCGGTGCGATCTGGGCCGAGGCGGCCTGGGGTCGGCCGTGGGGCTGGGACCCGAAGGAGACCTGGGCGTTCATCTCCTGGGTGGTGTACGCCGGCTACCTGCACGCTCGCGCCACGCCCAGCGTCAAGCGCAACGTGGCCACCTGGATCGCGGTGCTCGGCTTCCTCACCATGCTGATGAACCTGTTCGGCGTGAACATCTTCTTCACCGGCCTGCACTCGTACGGCGGGTTGGACTAATCCCCACAGAATGTAGAACTACACTTCTAAGAATCGTAGTTCTACATTCTGTGGGATGTGGCAGTGAAGCTCTCCAAGCCAGCGGAAATCTTTGACCGTGACGTCGAATGGGCGGAGCTGGTCCGGTTTGCCACGGACGACCGGCCCGGTGCGACGCTGGGCGTGGTCAGCGGCCGTCGCCGGCAGGGCAAGACTCTGCTGTTGTACGAGCTGACCCGTGCCACCGACGGTTTCTACTTCGGGGCTACCGAGGCGACGCCGGCAGAGTCGCTGCGTCGACTCGGAGAGGCTCTCGGCCGGTACACCGACGCCCCTGGTCCGCTTCGCCTGGAAGACTGGTCGGGTGCGGTCGACGCGCTGCTCGCACTGGGCCAGCGCCGGCCAGTCACCGTGGTGATCGACGAGTTCCCCTACCTTGCCCGATCCAGCCGGGACCTCCCGTCGATCATTCAGCACGCCCTCACGCCGGGCCGGGTCGAGCGCACCGAATCTCGTACGCGCCTGCTGTTGTGCGGTTCGGCACTGTCGTTCATGGGCGGCCTGCTTGCCGGTTCGGCCCCGCTGCGCGGACGGGCTGGGCTGGAACTGCCTGTGCCGCCGCTGGACTATCGGGCCGCCGCGACGTTCTGGGGGATCGATGATCCTTCACTCGCTGCCCGCGTGTTCGCCATCGTCGGGGGCACGCCGGCCTACCGGCGAGAATACGTCCAGGACGATGTACCCGACGGGCCAGACGACTTCGACGACTGGGTCGTGCGCGCGGTGCTGAATCCGGCCCGTCCGTTGTTCCGCGAGGCCCGCTACCTGCTCGCCGAGGATCCCGACCTGCGGGACACCGCGCTTTACCACTCCGTGCTGTCCGCGGTCGCCGAAGGCAACGGCACCCGAGGGGGTATCGCCGGGTACATCGGGCGAAAGGCCACCGACCTCCAGCACCCGCTCACCGTCCTTGAGGACGCCGGTCTCCTCATCCGCGAGCCCGATCCGCTTCGCAGCGGGCGTAGCCGTTACCGCATCGCCGAACCCCTGATCACCTTCTACCAGGCGATCATGCGTCCCTCCTGGACGGCTTTGGAGCAGCGGCGTGGTCCGGACGTCTGGAGGCGTTCCAACCGCCGGTACTCAAGCGGGGTGCTGGGGCCGGCGTTCGAGGAGATCGTCCGACAGTGGGCCCTGCGCTTCGCCGCGCCGGAGACATTCGGCGGTGGCGTCGCGGAGGCCAGCGCGGCCGTCCTCACCGATCCCTCCACCCGTACCAGTCTGGAACTCGACCTGGTGGCGTTCGGCGAGCCGCCGTTCGGCGACGGCCCTCGGCCGCTGCTCGCCATCGGCGAGGTCAAGTGGGGTCGCACGCTGGGGCAGCCCGAGTTGGATCGACTGGGACGGGCACGAGACCTGCTCGCCGCGCGTCCCGGTCTGGACGTGCGGGACGCCCGGTTGCTGCTCGCGAGCGGGGCGGGGTTCACCGACGAGCTTCGGCGGGCGGCCGGTCAGCGTCCCGATGTCGTCCTCGTCGACCCGTCGCGGCTCTATTCCGGCGATTGACGGCGTCCGGGCCGCACGGGAGGATGTCGACGGCTGCGGTTGCCGCGCAGGGTCTCGTCCACGCGCAGCGTGATCTGGTACGACACCTCCGGCAGGTCGGCCAGCTCGACCCGCTCGCCGCGTAACGCCAGTTGGGCGTGCAGCTCGCGGGCGATGGCGTCGCGAAGCTCGACCTGTAGGGGCGACAACCCGTCCGGGTCGCCGTCGATCGGCCCGCACCCACCGACCCGCCGTTGGCCTTCGGGCCATCGCGGGCGTCACACCACCCGGCTTGGGTCGGGCGGCACCCGGTGCGGGAGACTGGCGGCATGGCGGCTCGTGGCTTCCCGTACACCGATCTCAAGGACTTCCTCGCGGCGCTGGAGCGTGCGGGGGAGCTGCGGCGGGTCGACGTCCCGGTCGACCCCACCCTGGAGATCAGCGAGGTGGTCACCCGGACGGTGCGAGCCGGCGGGCCGGCGCTGCTCTTCGAGCACCCCACGCGGGGTGAGATGCCGGTGGCGATCAACCTGTTCGGCACCGAGAAGCGGATGGCGATGGCGCTCGGCGTGGAGTCGCTGGACGAGATCGGTGCCCGGATCGGCGCGCTGGTCAAGCCCGAGCTGCCGGTCGGCTGGTCCGGCATCCGGGAGGGCCTCGGCAAGGTCATGCAGCTCAAGTCGGTGCCGCCGCGCAAGGTCAAGACCGCGCCCTGCCAGGAGGTGGTCTACCGGGGCGACGACGTCGACCTGAACCGGCTGCCGGGGTTGCAGGTGTGGCCCGGCGACGGCGGGATCTTCCACAACTACGGGCTGACCCACACCAAGCACCCGGAGACCGGCAAGCGCAATCTGGGCCTGTACCGGCTCCAGCAGCACGGCCGCAACACCCTCGGCATGCACTGGCAGATCCACAAGGACTCGACGGCACACCACGCGGTCGCCGAGCGGCTCGGGCAGCGCCTGCCGGTCGCGGTCGCGATCGGCTGCGACCCGGTCGTCTCGTACGCGGCCAGCGCGCCACTGCCCGGCGACATCGACGAGTACCTGTTCGCCGGGTTCCTGCGCGGCGAACGGGTGGAGATGGTCGACTGCCTCACCGTGCCGTTGCAGGTGCCGGCGCACGCGCAGATCGTGCTGGAGGGCTACCTGGAGCCCGGCGAGCGGCTGCCCGAGGGGCCGTTCGGTGACCACACCGGCTTCTACACGCCGGTCGAGCCGTTCCCGGTGCTGCACATCGAGGCGATGACCATGCAGCGCAAGCCGGTCTACCACTCGATCGTCACCTCGAAGCCGCCGCAGGAGGACCACGGCCTCGGCAAGGCCACCGAGCGGATCTTCCAGCCGCTGCTCAAGCTGCTGATCCCGGACATCGTCGACTACGACCTGCCGGCCGCCGGCGTCTTCCACAACTGCGCGATCGTGTCGATCCGCAAGCGCTACCCGAAGCACGCGCAGAAGGTGATGAACGCGATCTGGGGCGCGCACCTCATGTCGCTGACCAAGCTGATCGTGATCGTCGACGAGGACTGCGACGTGCACGACTACAACGAGGTCGCCTTCCGCGCCTTCGGCAACGTCGACTACGCCCGCGACCTGCTGCTCACCGAGGGGCCGGTGGACCACCTCGACCACTCGTCGTACCAGCAGTTCTGGGGCGGCAAGGTGGGCGTCGACGCGACCCGCAAACTGCCCACCGAGGGATACACCCGCGGCTGGCCCGAGGAGATGACCATGAGTCCGGAAGTGGCTGCCCTCGTCGACAAGCGCTGGAAGGAGTACGGAATCTGATGGCCACCACCGACAACCCTCGCGATCTTGCACCTCCGGTTGCTGATTCGTCCCCTTCCTCCCCTTCTGGCGCGACCGAAACTGCACGATCGCGGGGGAGGGTGCGGGCCTTCCTGGACCTCGTCACCATCGAGCACTCCGTCTTCGCGTTGCCGTTCGCGTACCTGTCGGCGCTGACCGCCATGCGGGTCTCCGGCGGGCACGTACGGTGGCTCGACCTGCTGCTGATCACCGTGGCTATGGTCGGTGCGCGGACGTTCGCGATGGCCGCCAACCGGATCCTCGACCGGCGGATCGACGCGCGGAACCCGCGTACCGCCGGCCGGGAACTGGTCACCGGGGCGGTGAGCGTGCGGACGGCCTGGACCGGCGCGGCCGTCGCGCTTGTCGTGTTCCTCGTCGCCGCCGCCCTGCTCAACCCGCTCTGCCTGGTGTTGGCGCCGCTCGCCGTGGTGCCGCTGGTGGTCTACCCGTACGGCAAGCGGTTCACCAACTGGCCGCACGCCATCCTCGCGATCGCCCAGGCGGTCGGCCCGGTCGGCGCCTGGCTGGCCGTCACCGGCACCCTGGACGGCTCCTGGCCGGCCTGGCTGCTCGGCGCGGCGGTCGGCCTGTGGATCGGCGGCTTCGACCTGATCTACGCCTGCCAGGACTCCGAGATCGACCGGGAGATCGGCGTGCACAGCGTGCCCGCCCGCTACGGCCGGCGCTTCGCGCTGCACGCCTCCACCGTCGCGCACGTGGTGACGTTCGCGCTGTTCATCTGGTTCGGCGCGCTGGTCGGCTTCGGCTGGCTCTGGTGGATCGGGCTGGCGCTGACCGCCGTCGCGTTCGCCTACCAGCACCTGGTGGTCACGCCGACCGACCTGAGCAAGGTCAACCGGGCGTTCTTCACCGCCAACGGCTTCGTCGGCATCGTGCTGTTCGTGTTCGCCCTGCTGGACCTGGTGATCCGCCTCGACCTACGCCCCTGAGACCGGCTGCCCCGCGCTGGTCGGGTAGCGGGCGCTCTCCAACGTCCAGTCGATGGTGCCGCGGACCGCGTACGCCACCCCGTCGAGATGGTCGGTGACCGCCTCGTCCAACGCCGGGCCGAACGACGGCACCGCGTCCCGCAGCGCGACGAAGTGGTGCATCGACTCCCGCCAGCGTTCGGCCGCCCGGTCGACCGCCGCCGCCGTGGGCACACCCCACTCGCCCTGCATGGCGAGGACCAGGTTGTGCCCGCCGGCGGTGACCCGGTCCCGATCCAGTGAGGCCAGGTCGTTGTACCAGGAGAGCAGGTCGTTGCCGGTGCGGGCGATCTCGCGCAGCAGCGGATGGTGGTAGACCGGGTCGGGCAGTGGCCGTCCGGTCACGAACTCCACAAGCGGGTACGACACCTCCGCCGCCGAGGTCGCCCGACGCAGCTCGACGTACTCGGTAACCCCCGGGCGGCGGCCGACCTCCTTGTTGACCGCCTCCTGCCAGGTGCCGTCGAGATGCCGCGCCACCGCGTCGGCGAAGCGCAGCCGCCAGCGGGCCGGCATCCGGCGGCGTGGCTCCCGCCAGGCCAGCACCAGCAGCCGCCGCAGCGGACCGCTCAGACCGGCCTGCCGCAGCCGGGGACCGTCGTGCAGCAGCGCCAACGTGCCGTTGCGCAACGCCCGGATCTGCTCCGGCGCGAGCCGGCCCGGCCCGTCGCAGGCGTCGTCGACCAGGAAGAACCAGGTGAACAGTGCGGTGAGCGTCCGCAGGTCGGCCTCGGTCGCATCCGGGTAGAGCCGTCCGGCGTACCGGGCGAAGGCCCCCCGCGCCAGCCGGTGCAGCGCGGCGTCGTCCAGTGCCAGACCCAACCCGGGCAGCAGGTCGAGCAGCCACTCCTGGACCTGGTCGGCGTACGGCGACAGCCGGGCCGGAACAGGGCACTCGGCGCGCAACGTCCAGAGGACTTCGCCGGTCGTCACCGATGCCTCCTGTACGAACTGCTCCCGGTGCGAATCGCCACCGGCAGCATGTCAGGTCGACGGGACGCCCACACGCCCGCCGGACATGTCGGACCGGCCGGCCCGGGGGTGCCCACCAGCGCGCCGGCACGACCAGGCAGGCTGGAGGCATGCGGGAACCATGGGTGGTCGGTGTCTCCGGGGCCTCCGGCACGCCGTACGCGGCGGCCGTCATCGGCGGACTGCTCGACGCCGGCGAGTCGGTGGACCTCATCGTGTCCCGGGCGGCGCGGCTCACCGTGCTCGACGAGACGGGTCGGCCGTTCCGTGACGCCCACTGGGCCGAGGACCTCGCCGCCTGGCTCGGTCGGGACCTGACGGGCGCGGACGTGCGGCACTGGCCGGCCGGCGACCTGGCGGCCGGGCCGAGCAGCGGCTCCTACCGGGTACGCGGAATGGCCGTGGTGCCGGCGAGCACGGCCGCCTGCGCGGGCATCGCGATCGGGCTCTCCAAGGATCTGTTGCAGCGTGCCGCCGAGGTCAACCTCAAGGAACGCCGCCCGGTGGTCATGGTCCCCCGGGAGACCCCGGTGACCCGCAGCCACCTGGAGCACCTGATCGGCCTGCACGACGCGGGTGCGATCGTGCTGCCCGCCAGCCCCGGCTTCTACGGAGCCGGCGCGGCGGCCAGCGCCCAGCAGTTGGTCGACTTCGTCGCCGGCAAGGTGCTGGACGCGCTCGGCGTCCCGCACACCCTGTTCCGACGGTGGTCCGGCCAGCTCGGCGCGGCCCGCAGCTGAGCCGTCGGCTCAGCCCGCTCGGCCGGGCTGCCCGCCGGATCGGCCCAGCGGGACGCGGACCGGACTGGTGTCCGGTCCGCCTGACGTTGTCCGCACCAGTTCAGTACATGCCGGCGTTGGCCGGACCCGGCCCGGTGGAGGCGGCCGGTCCCACATTGCGTGGTTTTCCGACCTCGTCCACCTCGTCCAGCATGCCCTCCCCCTCAAGCAGGGCTCGCACCTCGGATTCCCGAAACCGGCGATGCCCGCCTGGAGTCCGGATGCTTCCTATCCGGCCGGCCGCCGCCCATCTCGTCACAGTCTTCGGGTCCACCCGAAACAGCGCGGCGACCTCACCCGGTGTCAGCAGGCGATCTCCAGTGTCCACAGCCCCCTCCTCGCGTCGACGAAGCCCCTGGCTGAACACACTGCCCCCGGCTGGTGCGAGCCCAGAGCCGTCATGAGGGACGTATGGCAATTACAGCACCAGGGACCTGGCCTGTCCGCCAAACGCGAAAAACGCACTGAGTGGGAAGTTAGTAAATGGTACTGGCGCAACCCCTACCTGGACCGTCAGTTTGTGAACAGTTACTCACTGCTGTGTGCAACGGATACCGAAGGGATCGCGTTACGCCCAACCGGTTAAGGTCACTCTCCGTGGACGCCATCGACCTGAGCCTCGTCGACCTGCTGCGCGGCAACGCCCGCCTCTCGTACGCCGAACTGGCCCGGCAGGTTGGTCTCTCCGCCCCCGCGGTCCACGAGCGGGTCGGCAAGCTGGAGAGCAGCGGCGTGGTCCGTGGCTACCACGCGGAGGTGGAGCCGGAGGCGATCGGGCTGGGCGTCACCGCGTTGATCGGCATCGTCGAGGACTCCGGGGCGGACTCCGACGACATGCTCGAATCGCTGCGGGTGCTGCCCGAGATCGAATCCTGCTACTTCATGGCCGGCGTGGAGTCGTTCCTGCTCAAGGCCCGGGTCGGCACGATCGCCGAGCTGGAGCAGCTGATCGTGCGGCTCAACCGGACACCCGGGGTGGCCTCCACCCGCACCGCCATCGCGCTCAGCACCAAGTGGGAGAACCGCCCCCAGTCGGTCGGCCCGCCGGTTTCCTGACCGCCGCGCCGCGTACCCCTGGTGCCGCCCGTCGACCCGGCGGTAGCGTGCGCCGATGACCCCGCCGCGACGTGGCACGGCCGTGGTGACCGGCGCCGCCGGCGGCCTGGGCCGCGCCATCGCCACCGCGCTGCACACCGACGGCTGGTCGGTGCTGCTCACCGACCTCGACCCGGTGGCGGTGGCCGCCGCCGCGGCGCCGCTGGGCGGTTGGTCCGCCGCGCTGGACGTGCGGGACGAGGTCGCCTGCGCCGAGGTCGCGGCGACGGCGGCGAGCCGGGGTGGCCTCGACCTGTGGGTCAACAACGCCGGCATCCTGGTCACCGGCCCCGCCTGGGACCACGACGGGCGGACCCGCCGCAGGGTGCTCGACGTCAACACGTTCGGCGCGATGAACGGCACCCTGGCCGCGCTCGCGCTGATGCGCGAGCAGGGCCACGGCCACGTGCTCAACGTCGTGTCACTGGCCGGGCTGATCGCCGCGCCCGGTGAGACGGTGTACGCGGCCAGCAAGCACGCCCTGCTGGCGTTCAGCCTCGGCACCCTGTCCGACCTGCGGATGGCCGGGTACCGGCGGGTGCACGTCTCCTGCCTCTGCCCGGACGGCATCTGGACCCCGATGCTGCACGACCGGCTGGACGACCCGGGGGCGCTGGCGTCGTTCACCGGCTCGATGCTCACCCCGCAGCGCGTCGCCGCCCGCGCGGTCCGGCTGGCCCGCCGGCCTCGCCCGGTGGTCAGCCTGCCCCGCTGGCGGGGGGCGCAGGTCCGGCTGCTGGACGCGCTGCCCCGACTCGCCGTCGCACTGACCCCGCTCGTCCGGGCCGCCGGCCGGGCCGGGCAGCGCCGCCAACTGCGCCGGAGCACCCCACCGGACCGGAGCTGACCACCCCCGACCTGCTTGCTAGGTTTCCGGCGTGACTCATCTCGACCGGTGCGACGAGGCCAGCCGGACCTGGGTGACCGACGCGATCGCCGCCGTCGAGGCGGACGCGAACCGGTCGGCCGACACCCACCTGCTGCCGTTCCCGCTGCCCCGGGCATGGGGGATCGACCTCTACCTCAAGGACGAGTCGTCCCACCCGACCGGCTCGCTGAAGCACCGGCTGGCCCGTTCACTGTTCCTCTACGGGCTCTGCAACGGCTGGATCGGGCCGCGGACCACGATCGTCGAGGCATCGTCGGGTTCCACCGCCGTCTCCGAGGCGTACTTCGCCCGGATGCTCGGTCTGCCGTTCATCGCCGTCATGCCCGCCTCCACCTCCCCGGAGAAGATCTCGCAGATCGAGTTCCAGGGCGGCCGGTGCCACCTCGTCGACGACCCGGCGACCGTTGTCGTCGAGGCCCGCTGGCTGGCCGAGGACTCCGGCGGGCACTTCATGGACCAGTTCACCTACGCCGAACGGGCCACCGACTGGCGGGGCAACAACAACATCGCCGAGTCGATCTACGCGCAGTTGGAGCTGGAACGGCACCCCATCCCGGCCTGGATCGTGGTCGGCGCCGGCACCGGCGGCACCAGCGCGACCATCGGCCGGTACGCCCGCTACCGCCGGCTGCCCACCAAACTCTGCGTGGTGGACCCGGAGAACTCGGCGTTCTACCCGGCGTGGCTCGCCGCCGACTGGTCGGTCCGCACCGGCAAGGGCTCCCGGATCGAGGGCATCGGCCGTCCCACCGTGGAGGCGTCGTTCCTGCCCTCGGTGGTGGACCGGATGGTCCAGGTGCCGGACGCGGCGTCGCTCGCCGCCATGCGGGCCGGCTCGGCGGTGCTCGGCCGTCGGGTCGGCGGCTCCACCGGCACCAACCTGTGGGGCGCGTTCGGCCTGATCGCCGGGATGCTCGCCGAGGGCCGGACCGGCTCGGTGGTCACCCTGATCTGTGACCCCGGCGACCGGTACGCCGACACCTACTACGCCGACGACTGGCTGGCCGCACAGGGCCTCGACCTGGCACCCCACCTGGCCACCGTCGAGCGGTTCCTGGCCAGCGGCGAGTGGCCCACCTGAACCCCCGCGGGCGCCCTCAGCGCGGGTCGATCCGCTCGGCCAGCCCCGGGTAGCGCACCACGTACCCGTCGGCGTCCACGTCGATGTCGGCGGTGAAGGTGCCGCTGGCGAACCGCACCCGGCCCGGCCCGAGCCCGGTGTAGATCTGCTCGGCCGCCACCACCTCCAGGCCGGGCAGCAGCACCCACGCGACGGTGATCCGGCGGGGCATGTCGGCGGCCTGGGCGGCCATCCCGAGCCGGTGGAACGGCAGGGCGTTGAACAGCGGCGACCCGCTCAGGTCCACGTCGAGGGCGTCGGCCAGCCGGTCCGGGTCGTCGGTGCCCGGCAGGCCGGCCCGAGGGTGGCCGGCCGCGATGAGAGCCGCGTCCAGATCGCCCTGCTCGGCGGTGGTCACCCGCCACCGGCCCGTGGCCCGTTCCAGCGTCACCCGGCGCAGCCAGCCCGACCCCTCGGCCTCGACCTCCACCCGCGTGGTGCTCCAGTCCGGTGCGGTGGTCAGCTGGTAGCGGGCCGTCCACGGGATCGGGTCGACGGCGAGCAGCGTGCCCCGGGCCGCCAATCCGTTGCCGTCGTCGAGCAGAGCCTGCTCGCTGCCCGCGGTGTCCGTCCGGGACCAGAAGAGTGACTTCGGCATGGTCGGCATGAGGCGGACGTTACGCGACCGGGTCGACCTCGGCAGGGCCATGCGCGAACGCCGCCGCGGAGCGTGGGCTCCGCGACGGCGTTCGGGGTCGATCAGAGGATCAGTGGGTACGCGCCGGCGGACGCCCGCCGAAACCACGCCGGTCGTCGCGCGGCCGGTCGTCGCGCGGCCGGTCGTCCCGGCCACGGCCCTCGGAGCGGAAGCCACCCCGGGTGTCCCGGTCGCCCTGCCGCCGCTCACCCTGCGGCCGGTCGCCGAAGCGCCGCTCGCCGGTCGGCCGGTCGCCGTAACGCCGCTCGCCCTGCGGACGGTCACCGTAGGTCCGGTCCCCGGTCGGGCGGTCGCCGTAGCGGCGCTCGCCGGTCGGTCGGCCGTCCCGGTCGCCGAACTGCGGCCGGTCGCCGTAGCGGCGTTCGCCCTGCGGTCGGTCGCCGAAGCGCCGCTCGCCGCTGGGCCGGTCACCATACTGCCGGTCCCCGGTCGGGCGGTCGCCGAAGCGCCGCTCGCCCTGCGGACGGTCGCCGAAGCGCCGCTCACCGGTCGGGCGGTCGCCGTAGCGGCGCTCGCCGGTCGGTCGGCCGTCCCGGTCACCGAACTGCGGCCGGTCGCCGAAGCGGCGCTCGCCCTGCGGCCGGTCCCGGTCACCGAAGCGGCGCGGGCCGCCGGACCGGTCGTCGAAACGACGCGAGCCGCCGGAGCGGTCGCCGTACCCGCGCGGCTCCGCCTCGACCCGAACCGGAACGCCGCTCGGCTCGCGGGCGCCGATCAGCTCGGCCAACGCGGGGTCGCCGAGCCGTACCCGGGTCTCGGCGGGCGCGACGCCCGCCTTCTCCATCATCGCCAGGGTGGTCCGCCGCTGCTTGGGCAGCACCAGCGTGGCCACCGCGCCCGACTCGCCCGCCCGGGCGGTGCGCCCGGCGCGGTGCAGGTAGTCCTTGGGGTCCTTCGGCGGGTCGACGTGCAGCACCAGGGTGACGCCGTCGACGTGGATGCCCCGGGCGGCCACGTCCGTGGCGACCAGGACGTTCATCCGGCCCTCACGGAACTCGGCCAGGGTCTTGGTACGCATCCGCTGGGTCTTGCCGCCGTGCAGGCCACCGGCCCGTACGCCGACCGCCGCGAGCTGCTCGACCAGCCGGTCCACACCCAGCTGGGTGCGGGCGAAGACCATGGTCCGGCCGTCCCGGGCGGCGATCGAGGCGGCCACCGGGAACTTCTCGTGCGGCGGGATCAACAGCATGTGGTGATCCATGGTGGACACCGAGGCGGTGGACGGCGCGGTGGAGTGGGTCACCGGGTCGTTCATGAACCGCTTGACCAGCGCGTCGACGTCACCGTCCAGGGTGGCCGAGAAGAGCAGCCGCTGACCGTTCGCGGGCGTCTTCGCCAGCAGCTCGGTCACTTCGGGCAGGAAGCCCATGTCGGCCATCTGGTCGGCCTCGTCGAGCACCGTCACCTCGACGTCGTCGAGCTGGCAGATGCCCCGCTCGATGAGGTCGCCGAGCCGGCCCGGGGTCGCCACGATGATCTCCACGCCGCGGCGCAGCGCGTCGATCTGACGGTCGTACGGAACACCGCCGACGGCGGTCTTCAGGAACACGTTGAGCGACTTGCCCAGCGGCAGCAGCGCGTCGTTGACCTGCATGGCCAACTCGCGGGTCGGGACCAGGACCAGGGCGCGCGGCCGCATCGGTCGGGCCGGCTTACCGGCGGCGACCCGGGCCAGCAACGGCAGGCCGAAGGCGAGGGTCTTGCCCGACCCGGTCTGCCCGCGGCCCAGCACGTCGCGGCCGGCGAGCGCGTCGGGCACGGTGGCCCGCTGGATCTCGAAGGGGGTGGTGATGCCCTGCCGCGCCAACGCGCGCACCAGGGGCTCGGGCAGACCGAGCGCGGCGAAGTCGATCTCCGCCGGCGCGGCGTCGGCCTGCGCCGGAATGGCGTCGGAGGTCTCGACAGTGGTGTCGTAAACGGACGGAACGATGCTGGAGTCAGCAGAGGTGGTCAACAAATGCCTTTCGAGCGGGGCGCATCTTCGCGATGGCCTGCCGCGGCTGTTGTCGCCGGATCGCCCGCAAGATCGCCCATGGGCGCGCACCACGCGCGCCGGGTCAGTGATCTCGACAAGTGTACGGCGGTTCGGCGAAGTCGCCAGCCGCTTGCCCGGCGGTAGTGGGCGGACTCACCATCGTCCCCTCGCGGCTCAGCTGTTGAGCATGTCGCCCATCAGGCCGTCCAGGGCGTTGTTGGCCAGCAGGACGACCAGGACGCTGACCGCGACCAACAGCCCCAGCGCGGCGGCGAGGACGAGCAGAACCCGGGTGGTGCGGGGCCGGTCGGCCGGCGTGTCCGCCCAGCCCTGGGCCAGGATGTGCCCGGTCAGGGAGCCCGAAGTCTCCACCGCGTTGGCGGGCAGGGCGATCGTGGCGAAGCCCGGCCCCTCCCCGCTGCCGTAGACGGTGCCGGCCAGGTCGGGGCCGGTAGCCGGCCGCCCGCCGGTGACACCGGCCGTGGACCGTCCCGCCGGGCTGGCGGTGGTGGGCGTGGTCGGTCGGGCGTCGTTGGCCGTGGACGGGGCAGCGCCGGTGGTGGACGGCGGCCACACGGGCAGTGCGGGTGCGGGCACCACCGGCGGAGCGGAGACGGGCGCCCCCGCCCAGCCGCCGCCGGAGGTCGGCAGCCCCGGCACAGCGCCGGGCGCCCGGTCCGCCGGCGGGGCGGAGACCGACGCGGTCGCCCGTACCCCGGGCAGGTGGGGCATCGCCGGCGGAGGGGGGAACGGAGGCGCGGGCATCGGGCCGGGCGGCGCCGGTGGGCCGGGCACCGGCGGGCCGGGCGGCGGAGCCGGCGGCCCGGGGACCGGCGGCGACGGCGGACTCGGCATGGGTGGCACCGGCGCGGGCGGCGGCACGGGTGGGCCCGGAACGGGCGGGACCGGGCTGGGCGGTGGCGTGGGGCGAGGCCCCGGCGTCGGCACCGGCCCGGGCGGGTACGGCCCCGGGCTGGGCGCGGGCACGGGCTCGGGTGGCGACGGCTCGGTCGGCCCCGGGCCGGGCGGCGTGGGGGCCGGCTCCGGTTCCGGGGTCGGCGGCGTGGGCGGCTGGGCCGGCTCCGGGGGCTGTGCCGGCTCGGGCGGCTCGGGGTTCACCGGGCCGGACCGGTAGACGGCGGGCGTGCTCGCCCGGGAGGCCGGGGTGACCACGGCACCGGCCGTGACCCGACTGCTGCCCGGCACGGTGGCGCTGGCCCGGGCGGACGAGCCCTCCCGCTGACCCGGTAGCGGTACGCCGGCCGGGCTGGCGGACCCGGTCGCCCGGTAGGTCGTGGCGGTGGCCGGCGAGGTGGCCGGAAGATCGCCGGGCAGGGCGCCGGCGGTGGCGACGGTGGCCCGTGCCCGCACCGGTGCCGGCGATTCGGGGCGGGTGTCCGCGGGAGTCGACTGCCCGGCGTCGGCGGCCGGAGCCTCGTCCGCGCTCTCGTCGACGCTGGACGCCGATTCGTCGACGCCTGTCTCCGGCGGGTCAGCCCGATCGACGACGGGGTCGACAGTCTCCGCCGGATCCTTCTGCTCGGCCATCTCCGCCCTCCGTGCCACGATCGCACCCGGACCCGTGACGTCGGACCGGATGTGCCTGGATGTCACGGTGCCACAGATCGTCGCGAGCGGACAGCCGGAGTGGGTTGTGGCGCCTCAGCTCCCGGTGCTCGGGCTGCCCGACGGGCTGTCACTGGCCGAACCGCTGCGGCTGGCCTCCGGTGTGCCGGGCGGGGTCGTGGTGGCCGGTGCGGTGGTCGGCGCCGACGGCGGGGTCGTCGGTGTCTCGCTGGCGGTCGACGAGGGGGTCGGATCGGCCGACTTGGTCGGTGTGGGCGTCGCGCTGCCGGTGGGCGTGGGGGTCGGCGTGGCCGATCCGTTCGGCGTCGGCGTCGGCTTGGTGGTCGGCGTCGTGCTCGGCGTCGGCTTCGGCGTGGACGTCGGCGGCTTCGGACCGGTCGTGGGCGGGGCGGGCGGTGCCGGCACCGCGCCGATCACCCGGGTAGCGGCGTAGAGCCTGGACCAGCTGACCACCGAGATCTTCACGACGTCGCCGGTGGTGGGCGCCTGCACCATCTTGCCGTTGCCGATGTACATGCCGACGTGGTGGATCGTCTCCCAGGAGCTGCCGGACGCGAAGAAGAGCAGGTCGCCCGCGAGCAGGCCGCTCTGCGGCACGGTCCGTTCGCGGGTGGCCCTGTACTGGTCGCGCGCGACCCGGGGCAGGTCGAAGTAGTCGGCCCCGGGGGACCGGTACGCCGCCCACATCAGGCCGGAGCAGTCGAACTGGTCCGGACCCTCTTCCGACCACTTGTACGGGTCGCCGAGCTGGGCGAGCGCGTACCGGACGGCGGCCAGCGCCCGGGGGTGTGCCGCCATGCCGCTGCTGCTCTGGCCGGCGACGTAGCCCGCGCCGAGCTGCTGCTCGGTGGCCTCCTGCTGGCGCTCGATCGCGATCAGCTGCGCGGCGTTGTCCCGGCGCAGCTTGAGCAGGCTGGCCTCGGCGGTGCGCAACGCCGTCTCGCCGGCGGTGAACTCGACCTGGGCGGCGTCGACCTGGGCCTTGGCCGCCGAGTGCGCCTGGTAGGCGGTCTGCTCGGCGGCGCGGGCGCGGGACAGCTCCCCGGCCACGCCGGTGGTGCCGCCCTCCACCTTCTCGCCACGGGTGATCTGCTGGAGCCGGCTCAGTCCCCGGATGTCGCGTGCGAGGTCACCGGGCGGCAGTGCGGCGGCGGCCTTCACCGCGTCCGCGGCGGCCGCGTCCGCCGCCTGCTGGGCCCGCAGGAGGGCGTCCTGCGCGCTCTCCAGCGCCTTACCGGCGGCGTCGAGCTGGGCCTGCGCGCCGGTGCGTTTCTGCTGACTCAGCAGCAACGCCTCGCCGAGCGCGCCGACCTGGATCTCGCCTGCGGAGATCTGGGCGGCCAGCGGGCCGGTGTCGATGTTGGCGAGCGGCGGGGCCGGGACCCCGGCGACCGGTGCGCCGCCGGGCAGTTGGAATGAGCCGGTCACCGCCGGGCGCGCGCCGGAGTCCGGCACGGTGGTCGGCACGCCGGGCTCGGCGTACGCGGGGGTGGCCAGCACGGCCGCGGCGATCGCGCCGAGCAGGGCGGCCCAGAGCTTCGGACGTAGCACCGGCGAGATCACCGGGCTCCGTCGTCGCTGCCGTCGCCCGCGCCCGCTGTAGATCATTCCGCTCCCCGTCCACCTGCTCGTCGCCGCGCTCGGTGGGCGCGGCCGTCGGGACGGTACCAGTGTGTGTGTTCCGCCCCACCTTGTTACTACCGCACCTCGCCACTCATGTCGATGCGTGGCCGGGTTACGGGAGGCTGAGAGTCTGGTGAAGTGGGTCGCTGCCGCCGACCGTGCCGCAGGCCCGTCCGGCGTCCCGACGTACGCTCGATCCGACCGCAGGTGGAAGGGACGTGCCATGGACGCCGGACTCAAGCGTGAGCTCGAAGCGAAGGTGTACGCCGGTGAGCGGCTGACCCGGGAGGACGGGGTCGCCCTCTACGAGAGCGACGACCTGACCTGGTTGGGGCGCCTGGCGCACCACAAGCGCACCGAGCTGAACGGCGACCGGGTGATGTTCAACGTCAACCGGCACCTCAACCTGACCAACGTCTGCTCGGCGTCCTGTGCGTACTGCTCGTTCCAGCGCAAGCCGGGCGAGAAGGACGCGTACACGATGCGCATCGACGAGGCGGTCCGCAAGGCGAAGGAGATGGAGGGTGAGCAGCTCACCGAGCTGCACATCGTCAACGGCCTGCACCCGACGCTGCCCTGGCGGTATTACCCGAAGGTGCTGCGCGAGCTGAAGGCGGCACTGCCGAACGTCAAGCTCAAGTGCTTCACGGCGACCGAGGTGCAGTGGTTCGAGAAGATCAGTGGGCTGAGCGCCGACGAGATCCTCGACGAGCTGATGGACGCCGGCCTGGAGTCGCTGACCGGAGGTGGCGCGGAGATCTTCGACTGGGAGGTCCGGCAGCACATCGTCGACCACGCCTGCCACTGGGAGGACTGGTCGCGGATCCACGCCCTCGCGCACCGCAAGGGCATGAAGACCCCGGCGACCATGCTGTACGGCCACATCGAGGAGCCCCGGCACCGCGTCGACCATGTGCTGCGGTTGCGTGAGCTGCAGGACGAGACCGGTGGTTTCGCGGTCTTCATCCCGCTGCGCTACCAGCACGACTTCGTGGACTCGGCGGACGGCAAGATCCGCAACCGGATCCAGGCGCGTACCACGATGGCCTCGCCGGCCGAGTCGCTGAAGACCTTCGCGGTCTCCCGGCTGCTCTTCGACAACGTGCCGCACGTGAAGAACTTCTGGGTGATGCACGGGCTGTCGGTGGCCCAGCTCTCGCTGAACTTCGGCGTGGACGACCTGGACGGCTCCGTCGTCGAATACAAGATCACCCACGACGCCGACTCGTACGGCACCCCGAACACCATGCACCGCGACGACCTGCTGCACCTGATCTGGGATGCCGGCTTCCAGCCCGTCGAGCGAGACACCCGCTACAACGTGGTCCGGGAGTACGACAAGGCCCCGTCGCTGGCGCAGCGCCGCGCCGAGCCGCAGCAGGTCTGGGCCTGAGCCACCACGTACCCTCGCAGTCGATGACCGAGCAGAGCGGATCCGAGCAGCAGGGCGGCTTTCCCCGGCGGGACGCCGAGGGGCGCGTCCGTACCCTGGGTGACCTGCTCGGGGTGTGCCTGGCCGGCGTCGTCATCGGCGTGCTGGCGCTGGTGTTGTTCGACTGGGCGTTCGCGTCGATCGGCGCCGGCGACTTCGGGCACACCAACGGTTGGCTCGCGGTGATCCTTCCGGCCTGGCTGTTCTGGGACGACTTCCGGGCCTGGGAGTTCGGCGCGGCCCGGGTGGTGGCGGCGCTGGTCGCCGCGGCCGTCGGGGTGTTCGTCGGGCTGGTGGTCGCCGGGCTGGGCGCCGGGTTGCCGCCGCTGCTGTCCGGGTCGTTGGCGGCTGCGGCGTTCACCGTGGCGTACGCGACGGTCTGGTTTCCGGGCGTCCGCTGGCTGGCCCGTCGGACCGGCTGATCGCGGCCGGGTCGACCCTTCCGCCGTACGGCGGCTGACGCAGAGAACGGAGTGGTGCGGGTGAGCGCGGCGGTCAAGTACACGCTGGGTCGGATCGGGCTGTTCGTCGCCGTGCTGGCGGCCCTCTGGCTGATCGACATGAACGTGTTCCTGAAGCTGATGCTGGCGCTGGTGTTCTCCGCCGCGCTCTCCTTTTTTCTGCTGCGCGGTTGGCGGGACGAGATGGCCGGGGAGATGGCCGACGCGGCCAACCGCCGCCGCACCGATAAGGAACGCCTCCGCTCGGCCCTGGCCGGCGAAGACCAGGACCCCACCACGGAAGGCCCCGACCCGCAGCGGTGATCAAGAGGTTTGCGTCACCAGGAGGGCTTCCGGTGACGCAAACCTCTTGATCAACAGCGTTCAGGCGCCGGGCGCCGGGCTCACCAGTTGGTGGAGCCTTGGACCTTGGGCCAGGGCTTGGACGTTGGCTTGATCAGGTACGCGATGCCGCCGGAGCCGCCGGAGGTGCCGCCGCTGGCGTTGGTGCGCTTGGTCCGCAGCCAGATCTGCTCGAACTGCGCACGCTTGTAGACGTTGCGGACCACGTCGTTGCTGGACGAGGCGGGGTCGTTGACGATCACGTCACCGTCGGCGGTGAAGCCGACCACCACGAACAGGTGCCCGGACGTGCCGTAGTTCGCCCCGTCCAGTTCGCTGGCCAGGAAGGATTGGCTGGTCACCACGGGGATCCCGGCGGCGATGAACCGCTCCAACTCGTCCAGCGAGTGCAGCCGGGTCACCCGTCCCTCCAGGCCGGGGAAGCTGGCCGCGTACGCGGTGTTGAACGGCCAGTTGCCGGCGCCGTCGTACGCGTAGTCGTAGGTCATCCGGGCGGCGTGGTTGACCGTCGGGTCGGGGTAGGTCGGGTCCACCCAGGAGGTGTCGGCCTCCGACGGCTTGCGCCCCCAGTACTCGACGACCATCTCCGTGGAGGTGGGTGAGCACCAGGCCTCGCCGCCGCCGTCGTACTCGGGGTAGTGCCCGGCGTGCACGTTCTGTGAGTAGCGCGGCACCGGGAGTTCGACGCCCCAGGCGATGTGCCCGGCGCTGGGCGGCACGGTGAAGCGGTCCGGCACGGTGGAACTCATCGCGCCGAGCATCCGGACCACCGGCGCGGCGGCCTGCCCGGGTGCCCGGTAGAGGGTCAGCTTCAGCTGGTACGACCGCAGCAGCACCCCGGCGTCGGCGTCGTCGATGCTGAAGGTGTCGGTCCAGATCGTCGACCAGGGGTCGCCCTGCTTGTTGACGCTGGTCCGCTTGATGTCGGTGTCGCCGGAGGCCCAGCGACCCAGGACGTACCACGGGGTCTGGTCGCCACTGGTGTAGCTGCCCTGCATCTCCACCTGGATCCAGGTGCCGGCGGGGGTTTCCGCGTTCCACGAGGCGATCAACTCGGTGGCGTCGAACCCGATCCGGGTCACCGGTGACGTCCAGGTGCCGTACTCCCAGGTGCGGGTGGTGCCGGTGTGCGGATCGGCGTACTCGATGGTGCCGGCCGGACGGGCCAGGGTGACGCCCGCTCGGGCACCGGGCACGACGCGGGTGCCGTCCCGGCTTCCCCGGTGCCAGTCGGCGGGGCCGGACCAGTCCTGGAAGGTGATCTGCTCGTCGTGGACGGTGGCGGGCGGGCGGCCCGCGGTGGCGGGCGCGGCGGTGGCGAGCAGGGTGAACGCGGTGACGCCGGCGAGGGCGGCCGCGTGCAGGCGGGATCTGGCCATGGGTGCTCCGCGGTGTCGAGAGGGACATCGTCGCTGGTCAGTGTTCCGCCTGGAAGGAAGTTTCGCCAGATGTTCGCGGGTGGAAAATCATTGCCGCCACGATGATCCACCTGGGATGCATTGGGCAATCAAGCATATTGATATGACCATGTGACAGATGGTGAAGTGTCCTCCACCGAGCGGGATCTCCCGCCGATCGAGGAGGTAGTCCATGGCCCTCCGCACGCCCATCACTCTCCGCCGCGTCCTGGTGCTCGCCGTCGTCACCGGGCTGGGAATCGTCACCGTCGCCACCGGACCGGTCGCCGCCCAGCCGGCGCCGGACCGCACCGCCGAGCCGGCCGCCGCCGGCTACCGGGTGCTCGGACCGCGAACCTCCGCCGACCGCAGCGCGGTGGCCCGCACCGGAGCCGCCATCGACTACTCCGAACACGGCGTTCTGCACGTCTCGGCCACCGCCGGGGAGGCCGCCGCGATCGGCAAGCTCGGCTTCCGGCTGGAACCGCTCGCCCCGCCGCCCAGCGCCGAGCGCGGGGCCGGCGACGTCGGCACGCTGGCGTTCCCGCCCGCCGACTCCAACTACCACGACTACGCGGAGCTGACCGCCGTCGTGAACCAGGCCGTCGCCGACCATCCGGCCATCGCCCGCAAGATCAGCATTGGTACGTCGTACGAGGGTCGGGACCTGATGGCGGTGAAGATCTCCGACAACGTGGGCACCGACGAGAGTGAACCGGAGATCCTGTTCAACGCCCAACAGCACGCCCGCGAGCACCTGACCGTCGAGATGGCGATCTACCTGCTCAACCTCTTCACCGACAGCTACGGCGGCGACTCCCGGATCACCAACATCGTCAACAGCCGGGAAATCTGGATCGTGCCGACGGTCAACCCGGACGGCAGCGAGTACGACATCGCCACCGGGTCGTACCGGTCCTGGCGCAAGAACCGGCAACCCAACAGCGGTTCGTCCAACGTCGGCACCGACCTGAACCGCAACTGGTCCTACCAGTGGGGCTGCTGCGGCGGCTCGTCCGGCACCACCTCGTCGGAAACCTACCGCGGCCCGTCGGCGTTTTCCGCGCCCGAGACGCAGGCACTGCGTAACTTCGTCAACAGCCGGGTCGTCGGCGGCGCCCAGCAGATCAAGGCGAACATCGACTTCCACACGTACTCGCAGCTGGTGCTCTGGCCCTTCGGCTACACGACCGCCAACAACCCGTCCGGGATGAGCGCGGACCAGTACACCACCTTCGCCACCATCGGCCAGCAGATGGCGGCCACCAACAGCTACACCCCGGAGCAGTCCAGCGACCTCTACATCGCCGACGGCACCAGCATCGACTGGATGTGGGCCACCCACGGCATCTGGGCGTACACCTTCGAGATGTACCCCGGCTCGTCCAGCGGCGGCGGCTTCTACCCGCCCGACGAGGTCATCCCCGCGCAGACCACCCGCAACCGCGAGGCCGTGCTGATGCTCAGCGAGTACGCCGACTGCCCCTACCGGGCCATCGGCAAGCAGGCGCAGTACTGCGGCGGCGGTGGCGGCACCACGGTCTGGTCGGACACCTTCGAGACCGCCACCGGCTGGACCATCAACCCGGCCGGCACCGACACCGCGACCCTCGGGGCGTTCGAGCGGGGTGCCGCCCAGGCGACCACGTCCTCCGGCGCCAAGCAGCTCACCCCGTACGCCGGCGCCAACGACCTGGTCACCGGCCGGCTCGCCGGCTCGGCCGCCGGTGACTACGACGTCGACGGCGGAGTGACGAGCGCCCGTTCCCCGGCGGTGACCCTGCCGTCGTCCGGCACGCTGACCCTCTCGCTGGCCTGGTACCTGGCGCACGGCTCGAACGCCTCGTCGGCGGACTACCTGCGGGTGAGCGTGGTGCACAACGGCGGCACCACCGCACTGCTCACCCAGGCCGGAGCGGCCACCAACCGCAACGGCAGCTGGGCGGTGGCGAACCTCAACCTCACCCCGTACGCCGGCCAGTCCGTCCGCATCCTCGTCGAGGCGGCGGACGCCTCCGGCGCCAGCCTGGTCGAGGCGGCTGTGGACAACGTCACCATCACCTCATCCTGATCGGGTGGGGCCCCGTTCCGCCCCGGCGGGGCCCCACCCCCCGATCCCGAGCCTCCGGATCCGGGACATATCCGTCGTGTATGGCGGTCCGATCGATCGACCAGAGCTGATCCGCTCTTGATCGATCCGGCACGTCCCGGCGGTGCGCTACCGTCTTACCGACCAGTCCGCAGCGAAGCCGGTGCGAAACCCGGCGCTGTCCCGCAACTGTGATGCCCCGCCCGACGGTGGGGACGAGCCAGGTCGCCTGCGGACCGATCGCGACACGCGCTCTCGAGGAAGGGCGCCTCGTGGGCGGGCGTACGAAAGTCCCTGTCGGCGAAGCACACTCCTCGACCGACAGGAGGACCCATGTCCAGACGTACCCCTCGGCTCTTCGCCACGACCCTCGCGGTCGCCGCACTCGCGCTGGGCGCCTGCGCCGAGAAGGCCGACGACACGCCGAGCGCCGGCACCGCGGCCGCCAGCTACCCCGTGACGGTCGGTTCGCTCACCCTCGACAAGCGTCCCGAGAAGATCGTGTCGCTGTCGCCCAGCGCCACCGAGATGCTGTTCGCGATCGGCGCCGGCCCGCAGGTGAGCGCGGTCGACGACCAGTCCAACTACCCGGCCGACGCCCCCAAGAGCGACCTGTCCGGCTTCCAGCCCAACGCCGAGGCGATCGCCGGCAAGAACCCCGACCTGGTCGTGCTCTCCAACGACACCAACAAGATCGTCGACCAGCTCAGCAAGCTGAAGATCCCGGTGTACCTGACCCCGGCGGCCACCACGCTCGACGACTCGTACCGGCAGATCACCGAGCTGGGCACGCTGACCGGGCACGCCGACCAGGCCGCCGACGTCACCGGTCGGATGAAGGACGACATCGCCAAGCTGGTCAAGGACCTGCCGCAGCGCACCACGAAGCTCACCTACTACCACGAGCTGGGCCCGGAGCTGTACAGCGCCACCAGCAAGACCTTCATCGGCTCGCTCTACAGCCAGGTCGGCCTCACCAACATCGCCGACCCCGTCGACGCGGACGGCAAGAACGGCGGCTACCCGCAGCTGTCCCAGGAGTTCATCGTCAACGCCAACCCGGACTTCGTCTTCCTGGCCGACTCCAAGTGCTGCCAGCAGAACGCCGACACGGTCAAGGCGCGCAGCGGCTGGGCCGGCCTCACCGCGGTGAAGAACAGCCAGGTGGTCGCACTGGACGACGACATCGCCTCCCGTTGGGGCCCACGGGTCGTCGACCTTCTCCGGGTGATCATCGACGCGGTCGTCAAGGTGCCCGCGTGACCGCGAACCGTCGGTGACCGCGACACCGCCTCCGTCCCGGCGGGCCGGGCTGCGATCCGGCACCCAGCCCGCCGGGCTGCCCGCCGAGGCCCGGCCTGCGGGGTTGCTGGCCGGGTCGCGGCCTGCCGGGTTGCGTAAGCGCTGGCTGGTCGCGGGCGTGGTCGCGGTGTTCGTGGCGTTGATCGCCGGGGTGTCGCTCGGTCCGGTCAGCCTGCCACCGGGCAGCGTCGCCGCCGAACTGCTCAACCTGATCCCCGGCGTGCACCTCGACAGCGGGCTCTCCGAGCGGGAGATCGCCATCGTCACCGAGCTGCGGCTGCCCCGGGTGGTGCTCGGCCTGCTCGTCGGTGGCCTGCTCGCCCTGGCCGGAGGCTGCTACCAGGGCGTGTTCCGCAACCCGCTGGCCGACCCGTACCTGCTCGGCGTCGCCGCCGGCGCCGGCCTCGCCGTCACCGCGGTGATCGCCCTCGGCGGCGTGGGTCGGCAGGGCGCACTCACCGGCCTGCCGGTGAGCATCCCGCTAGCCGCGTTCGCCGGCTCACTGCTCGCCGTGACGATGACGTACGCGCTCGGGGCGGCCGGCGGGCGAAGCCGATCCCCGGCGATGCTGATCCTGGCCGGGGTCGCGGTCTCCGCCTTCCTCTCCGCCGGGCAGACGTACCTGCTGCAACGCAACGCCGACAGCATCCAGCCGGTCTACTCCTGGCTGCTCGGCCGGCTCGCCACCGCCGGCTGGCACGACGTGCTGCTGGTGCTGCCGTACGCCGCGCTGACCACCGTGGTGGTCCTGCTGCACCGCCGGGAACTGGACGTCCTCGCGGTCGGCGACGACGAGGCGAAGAGCCTCGGCCTGCACCCCCAACGCTCCCGCTACCTGCTGATCGCCGCCGCCTCGCTGGGCACCGCCGCAGCGGTCTCCGCGACCGGGCTGATCGGTTTCGTCGGCATCATCGTGCCGCACACCGTCCGGCTGCTCGCCGGATCGAGCTACCGGGTGATCCTGCCGCTGTCGCTGCTGTTCGGCGCCGCGTTCCTGGCCCTGACCGACGTGGTGGCCCGCACCGTGGTCGCACCGGCCGAACTGCCGATCGGGGTGGTCACCGCACTGCTCGGCGGCCCGTTCTTCGTACTCGTGCTGCGCACGGCACGGCGGGTCCTCACGTGAGCGCCGAACCCGTCGTCGACGCCAGCGCCCCGGCCATCGAGGTGCGGGGGCTGCACGTCAGCCTGGACGGCACGCCGATCCTCGCCGGGATCGACCTCACCGTCGCGGCCGGCGAATGGGTCACCGTGATCGGTCCGAACGGCGCCGGCAAATCGACCCTGCTGCGCGCCGTCGGCGGCCTACTGCCCGCGCCGGGCGCCATCACCCTCTTCGGTACGCCGAGCGCCGCCCTGCGTCGACGGGACCGCGCCCGGGTGGTGGCCACGGTGGCGCAGTCCCCGGTCGTACCGCCCGGCATGTCGGTGCTCGACTACGTGCTGCTCGGCCGCACCCCGTACATCCCGCCGCTGGGCCGGGAGTCGGCCGCCGACGTGGCCGCCGCACACGAGGTGCTCGACCGGTTGGATCTGATCGGCTTCCACCGCCGGGAACTGGCCACCCTCTCCGGAGGTGAACGGCAACGGGTCTTCCTCGCCCGCGCGCTGGCCCAGGGTGCGACGCTGCTGCTCCTCGACGAGCCGACCAGCGCACTCGACATCGGCCACCAGCAGGAGGTGCTGGAACTGGTCGACCAGCTGCGTCGCGAGCACGGCCTCACTGTGCTCGCCACCATGCACGACCTCTCCCTGGCCGGCGAGTACGCCGACCGGATGGTGCTGATCGCCGAAGGCCGGGTCGTGGCGTCGGGAACACCGCACGAGGTGCTGACCGAGCACCTGCTGGCCACCCACTACCGGGCCAGCGTCCGGGTGGTCCCCGGAGCCCACGGCCCCCTGGTGGTCCCCGTCCGCCCCCGCCCCTAACCCCCACCGCGCCCTCGACCCGCCGCCTTGGCCCCCCGCCCCCGTCCTCGACCCGCCGTCTTGGCCCCCCGGCCCCACATCCAGACCCCCGACCTCGCACCCGCCACTCGGAGTTGATCATGGGGTTAGCGTGCGGCAATCGGGCGAATCCTCCGGTCAACCTCATGATCACCGAGGCTGGCGCAGCAAGATCGCGCTCAATCGTGGAAACAGTGGGGTCCTGGCGTGGGGAGGCCACTCCATCAAGGATCGAGCGCGATCTTGGCGCAGGGGCGCAGGGGCGCAGGGGCGCGCGGGTCGTCGGGCGGGGTTAGGGGCCTAGGTCGATCACCGAGAAGAGGGCGCCCTGGGGGTCGCGTAGGGCGGCGAAGCGGCCGGACGGGATGTCGCGGGGCGGGACCAGGATCGTGCCGCCCAGTTCGGCGGCACGGGCTGCGGCGGCGTCCGCGTCGGCCACGGCGAAGTACACCGTCCAGTACGCCGGCAGGTCGGCCGGGAAGTCCTCGGCCAGTGGACGCATCATTCCGGCGACGATCCGCGCCCCGAGCCGCCACCCGGTGTACGTCGTTCCGGCGACCGACTGGTCGTCCGGCTGCCAGCCGAACACCAGCTCGTAGAAGACCTTCGCACCCTCGGGGTCGGGGGTGACCAGTTCGTTCCAGCTCATCGCGCCCGGTACGCCGATCGCTTCGGCGCCGGCCATGGTCAGTGGCTGCCAGACGCTGAAGGTGGCGCCGGCGGGGTCGGCGAAGACCGCCATCCAGCCTCGGTCGAACACCTCGAACGGCGGCACCACCACCTGTCCGCCGGCCCGTTCGACCCGGCCGGCGACCAGTTCGGCGTCGTCGGTGGCGATGTACGTCGACCAGATCGGCACCTGGTCCGGGATCGCCGGTGGTCCCGCCCCGGCGACCGCCCTGCCGTCGAGCTGGAAGACCGTGTAGCCGCCCGCCTGGGGTTCCGGCATCACCCGGCCGGTCCAGCCGAACAGTTCGGGGTAGAAGCGCCGCGCGGCGGTCAGGTCCGGGGTGGCCAGGTCGGCCCAGCAGGGCGTGCCCGGCGGGACGGTGCTCACGGTCAAGACCCCTCTCGGCGGGCGGCCACGGCGGCCCCCCTGCCCGGAATCCTGGCACCGTCCCGCGTCCGTACGGGGCGGAAACGGACGAATCGTCAGCTGAACCGGCGACCCTCGTCCCGCCGGTACGCCCAGCCGGCGAGCGACGCGAGCAGCACCACCCAGACGCCGAGCATGATCAGGGCCAGCGGCTCGACGCGGTAGTCGCCGACCGCCGACCACATCAGTTCGGCCGCGCCCCGGGTGGGCAGGAACGGTGCGATCGTCTCGATGAACCCGGGTGCCTCACCGGGTGCGGAGAGCAGCCCGCCGCCGAACGCGAGCGGCAGGAAGACGACCTGCGCCACGACGATCGCGGCCTTGCTCGGCAGCGAGTAGCCGATGGCGAGCCCCATCAGCGTGAACGGCACCGAGATGACGGCCACCGTGACGGCGGTCAGCAGGAATGCCGCCGGGGTGATCCGGGCCGCGGTGAGCGTCGCGCCGATGACCACGACCGGGATCAGCGAGAGGTACGTCAGCGCCAGTCCGGCCAGCACCCGGCCCGCGAAGCGGGGTGCCGGGCCGGCCGGCAGGGTCCGGGTGTACGGGTTCCACGGCTGGTCGCGGTCCTCGGCGACGCCGACGCCGTACTGGAAGATGTTGGCGCTCATCACCGAGAAGGTGACCATCGACGCGGTGGCGAAGGTCGCGCCGACCGGATCCTCACCGGCGAACGGCACCACAAAGAAGATCATGGCGGCGGCCGGGAAGAAGGCGCTGCCGAACACGGCCACCGGGATCCGGATGATCTCCAGGAGCTGGTAGCGGGCGTGGACCAGGGCGAGCTGCACGGGGGTCGCCTCCTCAGACGGCGGTGGGTCGGCCGCCGGCGGCGGCGGTGGCGGGTTGACCGTCGGTGGCGGGCTGGCCCTCGCCGGTGATCGCGAGGAACGCCTCCTCCAGCGATGTCGGGCGGACCTCCAGGTCGGTGAACGTGGTCCCGGTGGTGACCAGCGCCCGGACCAGCTCGTCGGCGTCGGTGGTGAGCAGGTGCAGCCGACCGTCGATCCGCTCGGTGCGGACCACGCCGGGCAGGTCGGGCAGCTCGTCCGCGACGAGACTCACCCGGCGTACGCCGACGATGCCGCGTACCGCGTCGACGGTGTCGTCGGCGAGCACCCGGCCCTGCCCGATCACCACCACCCGGTGGGCCAGCGCCTCCACCTCCTCCAGGTAGTGGCTGCTGAGCAGGACGGTGCCGCCGTCGTCGTGGAACGCGCGGATCGCGTCCCACAGGGTGTGCCGGGCGGCCACGTCCAGGCCGGTGGTCGGTTCGTCGAGCAGCACCAGCCGGGGTCGGCCGACGAACGCCAGGGCCACGGCCAGCCGGCGGCGCTGCCCACCGGAGAGCCCACCGGTCTGCCGCCGGGCCAGGTCGCCGAGGCCGAAACGGTCGAGGAGTTCGCCCCGGGGCACCGGGTCGGGGTAGTGCGCGGAGACGAAGTCGACGACCTCGCCGACGCGCAGCGTGCCCGGCAGGCCGGTCTCCTGCGGGGTGACGCCGATCTGTCGCCGCGACGCCGGGTCCCGGGGGTCGCCCCCGAACAGCTCGACCCGGCCTGAGCTGGGGCGGCGCAGCCCGACCAGCAGGTTCATCAGGGTGCTCTTGCCGGCGCCGTTCGGGCCGAGCAGGCCGACCAGCTCACCGGCCCGGACTTCCAGGTCGACGCGGTCCAGGGCGAGGACGTCGCCGTACCGGCGGCTGGCCTGGTCGGCTCGGGCGAGGGTCATGACTGCTCCTTCGACGGGGTGGGGTCGAGCAGAGTGCGGATGGCTTCGGTGTACTCCTCGAACGCCAGCCGGCCCCGCCGGCTGAGCCGGATCAGCGTGGTCGGGGTACGTCCACGGTGGGTCTTGCTGACCTCCACGTACCCGGCGTTCTCGAGCTTGCGCAGGTGCACGGAAAGGTTGCCGGCGGTCATCCCCAGCAGCTCCTGTAGGCGGGGGAAGGTGATCCGGTCCCCGTCGCCGAGTGCGGAGAGGCTGGCCACGACGCGCAGCCGGGCCTGGGCGTGGATGACCGGGTCGAGGTCGGTCATCGGGCCCGCCGTCGACGCAGGTGGGCGAGCGTGCCGGCGACGAGGATGCCGCCGCCGCCGGCCACCGCGATCACCAGCGAGTGCCAGCCCGGCCCGGCGAACGTGCCGACCACGTTGATCACGCTGATCCACACGCCCAGCCGGAAGAGGTCTCGGTCCAGCCAGATCGCACCGCCGGCCATGTGCAGCGCGCCGGTCAGCCCGACGGCGGTCGCCGACCAGAGCAGTGCCGCCTGGTCGTGGGGCAGGTGCTCGCTGATCCGGCCGAGCCCCGCGTACACGCTCACCGAGCCCAGGGCCCAGGCGCAGCCGTACCAGCGCCCGCGCCGGGCCGAGTCGCCGGTCACCTGGCCGTACGCCCGCGCGCCGGCCACCGCCTGGATCGCCGCGGCGCACAGCAGCAGGACGAAGAGGACGGTCAGCGGCAGCCAGTCGGGCAGCCGGACGAGCACCCGACCGTCGGGGGAGAAGCGCAGGAAGAACAGCCCGAAGCCGATCAGCCACGCGACGCCCCACGGCCAGTAGAGCACCCGGGAGTCCGGCTCGAGCCGGCGTACCGTCTCTGATCGCTGGTCTTCGATCAACCGGAGCGCGGCCGCGGCGTCGGCCGGCGGCAGGTCGTCGTCGGGGCTCATGCAAACTACTTTAAAACACAAAGTCAACGTCGTGTGCCCCGTGTTCCGCAGGGGGTCACCGACGGCGGCACGCAGTGCCTATGGTGGGTGGCTGTAGCGGCTGACCCGTCGCACAGGACACAGGGGAGGGTCCGTGTCGAGCCCGAACAGAGAACTGGACGTCCAGCCAGAGGCCCTGATGGCGTTCGCCGCGGCGTCCACCGACCGGGCGGCCCGTTTTCGCGAGCTGCACCGCTCGTTCGGCGACGGTCACGTGCCCCGGCACGCCTTCGGGGTGATGCCCGCGTCCTTCAGCCTCGCCGCGACGTACGCCGAGCAGTTCGAGGCGTGCCTGCAGGGGCTGGCCGACGGCGCCGAGGTGATGGCGGACATCGCCGAGGGGCTCCGTGACACCGCCGGGGCGTACACGGGCACCGACGTGGCCAACACCGACATGTTCGTACCGGGCCGCCCGGCCGCCCCCGATGTCATCGCGCCGGGCCCCTGGTCGCCCGGCACCGCTGGCACGACCGGGCCGGTGCCGGCATGAGCACCGAGGCGTTGCAGCGCAACAAGACCTATTTCGAGCAGATCGTCTCGGGCACCCCCGATCCGTTCAAGCCGCTGTCCAACGCGGTGCTCTGGCCCTTCGAGCAGCTCCTTGAACTGGTCGCGGGCGAGCCGGATGACCTGATGCGCGCGGCGCAACTCTGCCTGGACACCGGCGCGGCGGTCCGCGAGATCGCCGGCGAGCAGATCCAGGACCGGGCCCGGCTGCGCGGCTACTGGACGGGCGACGCCGCCGAGAGCTTCCACGCCTCGATGGCCTCGGTGGAGGAGGCCATCGAGGAGCTGGCCAAGGGATTGGATGGCACCAAGGAGGTGCTGGTCGATGCGGCCAACGCGGCCGTCGACGCGTTCAACCTGCTGGTCGAGCTGATCCTCGAGTTCCTGCTCTGGTTCCTCACCGAGGTGATCATCGCGGCGGTGGCGGCGGCGCTCAGCGCCGGCATCTCGCTCGCGGCGACGGTCGTCCGGGTGCTGGCCAAGCTTGCCACCACCGTTGGCCGGATGGTCAAGATCGTGGCGCGCTTCGCGGAGATCCTGACCAAGCTGGCCACCAAGATGCAGAAGGTCGCCGAGTTGCTGATGAGGTACCGCCGGGCGGTGCTGGAGATCCGCAAGGCGAAGAAGGCGTACCGGGCGTGGAACAAGTCCGGCTGGACCGCCGAGGCGAGGGCCTTCCAGATCGAGAAGTTCAAGACCCTCTTCCCGGGCAAGTTCCTGATCAACCAGGCGTCCCCGGTGAACATCCCCGGCCTCGGAGGTTCCCTCCTGGACACCGGGGTGGGGCTGCACGACGTCTCCGACGGCACCAAGGACCGCAACTATCTGGTGGACGGCACCTACCGCGAGGATCTGGGCCCCTACACCAAGGGCGTGCAGAATGTCTTCGACTCAATCCTGACCTGAGGGGACCGACATGACCTTTCCCGGTCTGGACCGCATCGAGGCGCTGGCCCGCAACCTGGACGGTTGGCAGCGTGAGCTGGCCGGCAAGATGGCCGAGCTGGAGGACAGCAGCGCCGAGGGTGTGAGCGACTCCGGCCTGGTCCGGGTCACCGCGTCGGCGGACGGCACGATCGTCTCGACCGACGTCAACGCCCGGGCCATGCGGTTCGACTCGTACACGCTGGCCGAGGAGTTCACCTCCGCCGCCAAGCGCGCCCAGGAGGCGGCCGCCGCCCGCGTACGCGAACTGGTGGGCGAGGTCATGGCCGACGCGCCTGGCGCGAGTCAGCCCCACCAGGATCGGTACTGAGCCGATGGCGGACCTCAGCTACCCGGAACGGCTCACCCACCTCGTCGAGCCGGATGAGCAGGTGCTCGCCGTAGCGAAGACGGGGATCGCCCAGGGCGTCCTGCCGCCCGACCCGCCCCAACCAGCGGACCCGCAGCGGCCGGACGCACCCGGCGCTGGCGGCGTCGTGGCCGGGGTGCTGCTCAACCTGATCTCGCCGCTGGTCTCCTTCGCGGCGGGAGACCGGCTCGTCGACCGCATCACCTACGGGGTGGCCGGTCGCGGCGCACCCGGCTCGGCGGCGTCCACACTGCAGCACTCCCGCCGGCCGGTGCCGCCTGCGACCACGATCGAGGACACCATCCTCGCCGTCACCGACCAGCGGTTCCTCGTCTGCGCGTCCGGGCCGGTCAAGCTCTGGTCGAGCTGGGCCGACGACGAGCGCGCAGCGGCCGAGACGAGGATCGTCTGGTCGGCTCCCCGCACGGCGGTCGCCGACGCCCGGGTGGGTTGGCACCGGCTCAACCCGAAGCGGCTCCGGGTCGAGTTCACCGACGGGTCGTGGCTGGCCTTCACTGTGCCGATCGCCGAGTCCGGCAAGCCGCTGCGCGAGATCGCCGCCGCCCTGACCAGCCGCTGAGCCGCGTCACTCGGCGGCTTCGGCCAGGAG
Organism: Micromonospora sp. NPDC050695; assembly: GCF_040654415.1. NCBI lineage: Bacteria > Bacillati > Actinomycetota > Actinomycetes > Micromonosporales > Micromonosporaceae > Micromonospora > Micromonospora sp. NPDC050695. The sequence goes on along the minus strand of NZ_JBFAHZ010000012.1, from coordinate 82,879 downwards.
CGGCGGGGGCAGCGGTTCGCTGTGCAGCACCGACAGCCGCGACACGGCTCGGGTGAGCACCACGTACAGCCGGTGCAGCCCGCGCGGTTCGGCCGCGACGATCGCGGCCGGCTCGACCACCACCACGTGGTCGTACTCCAGGCCCTTGACCAGCGTCGCGGGCACCAGGGTGACGCGCTCCGCGGCCGTCACGTCGTCGGCGGTCGCGGTTGCGACACCGGCGGCGGCCAGTGCCGCGCGCAGCCCGTCGACCGCGTCGTCCGCGGCGATCACACCGACCGAGCCGTCGTGCGCGAGCGCCGCGTGCACCTCGGCCACCGTCGCCGAGGTCAGGTCGGTCACCGTACGCACGTCCAGGCCGCCGTCACGGCGCAGCGACTCGGCCGGGGGTACGTCCACAGCGAGCGCCGGCAGCAGCAGGTTCGCGAACGCGACCACCGCCGCGGGCACCCGGAAGCCGACCGTCAACGGGACCACCACGGCGTCCGGCTTGCCCAGGTGGGCCAGGGACTCCCGCCAGTCCGTCGCCGCCCACGGCGCGGTGCCCTGCGCCAGGTCACCGAGCAGGGTGACCGAACCGTGCTCGCTGCGCCGGCCGATGGCGCGGCACTGCATCGGGGAGAGGTCCTGCGCCTCGTCCACCACCACGTGCCCGAACCCGGAGGGCCGTTCCAGCAGCCCGGCCGCCTCGTCGACCAGCACGGCGTCGGCGGCGGTCCAACGGGTCGCCTTCGCGGTGCGGGCCGGTTTCGCCCAGACCAGCAGCGCCTGCTCGGTGTCGCGGAGCAGGCCGTCCGCCGCCGCGGCGAGACGGGCCGGGTCGGACAGCAGGCCGTACACCAGCCCTTCGGGGGTGAGCGCCGGCCAGACCGCGTCCAGGAAGTCGACCACCGGTCGGCACCGGCCCATCCGGCGCAGCCAGGCGTCGCTCGGCGACTCGGCACGCCGCGCCTCGGCCTGCCGTTGCAGCAGGCTCACCACGCGCGCCCGGACCCGCTCCCGGCCGGTACCGTACGGCAGTCCCTCCCGTCGGGTCTCCTCCACGATCCGGTGCAGCGGCTCCAACCCGATCCGCCACCGGAACGACCCGTCGGACACCGTGATCGACTCGGTCGGCGTGCCGATCTGCGCCTGCACCGCGCGGTGCAGCACGCGCGCCATCCGCGCGTCGTGCTTCAGGGCGGCCACCGCCGGCGCCTCGACCGCCCGGACCGGCACCCGGGAGATCAACTCCTCCACTGTGGCCTGCTCGACCTCGACCTCGCCCAAGGCCGGCAGCACCGCCGCGATGTACGACAGGAACGCTCGGTTCGGCCCCACGATCAGCACGCCGGCCCGCCGTAGCCGCTCGCGGTGCAGGTAGAGCAGGTATGCGGCCCGGTGCAGACCGACCGCCGTCTTCCCGGTGCCCGGGGCGCCCTGCACGCAGATCGAGTCGGCCAGGTCTGCCCGGACCAGCTCGTCCTGCTCCGGCTGGATCGTGGCGACGATGTCGCGCATCGGCCCGACACGTGGCCGCTCGATCTCGGCGGTGAGGATCCGGCTGGTCGTGCCCAACTCCTCGCCACGATCCAGCCGCTCATCCTCGAAGCTGGTCAGCACCCCGTTGCTGAACCCGAACCGCCGCCGGACCGTCACCCCCTGCGGATCCCGCGCACTGGCCCGGTAGAACGACCGGGAGACCGGCGCCCGCCAGTCCAGCACCAACGGCTCACCATGCTCATCGGTGACGTGCCGCCGTCCCACGTGATAGCGGTGCCCGTCATGATCGCTGGTGCTGGTGCTGGTGCTGGTGCTGGTGCTGGTGCTGGTGCTGGTGCTGGTGGCTTCGTGGGTCGTGGTCGCGCTGGCCGCGTCCCGGCCGGCTGCTTCCGTGCGGCTTGCCTCCGCGGAGGCTGCTTTCGTGCGGCCTGCCTCCGCGAGGGCTGCTTCCTCGGGGTGCGGGGTTCCGGCGAAGTCGAGGCGGCCGAAGAACAGGGGCGTGGTCGGGTCATCGGCGAGTTCGGCCACCCGGCGGGCCAGCGTGCGGCCGAGGGTCTCCGCGGCGTACGCGTCGCCGGCGACCTGATCACCGGTCGAGAAGAGCGCTTCGGCCCGTTCCCGCATCCGCCGCAGCGCCGCCCGCGACGTGTCCAGGTGTGCGCGCTCGGCGGTCAGATCCGCGTCGAGGCGGGTGCCGTCGGCTGTGGTGCCGTCGGGCTTGGTGTCGTCTGGGTGGGTGTCGAGGTCAAGTGTGGGCATGCTGACGTCCCATCGTTCACACCTGCTGCGCGCTCGCGTGTCCGGGGGCGGATTGGCCGGCCGCCCGGCGCGGGGACGTCCGTTCCGGTGCAGCTCACCTCGGCCGTCAAGCGGGCTGCAACACTACGCCCTCCCCGCCACCCCTTCCACCGAGTTATCACCGCAACCACCCGCGCGTGAGGGCGTGGCGCACCCGGAACACTGTCCCGCCCCAACCGCAACCCACCCCACTCACCTCCCTCGCCCGGCGAGGGCGGCGGGTCCGGTGCCGGTGCGGGCTCACGGCCCGGCGTTGTTTGGGGGTGTCCGGTTTGATCATGGCTTGTTTGATGCCGTCGACGGCGAAGGTGTCGGTGCGGTCGTGCAGGTCGCGGCGGGCGTGGGCGATGTTCGCGCGTCCGGCGAGGCGGAAGCTGGCCAGGGTTCGTGGGGCGGTACCGGTCCTGAGCTGGGAATCGTCTTCTCGAAAAGGTCACGTCCCGGGTCCAGTGCAGACGGTTTTCGATGGACCAATGCTCCCGGGCGTAGGCGTTGGGGTGGTGTGGGCCGGTCAGGTCGGTGGTCAGGCTGACGATGCGGTGGATGATGTCTTTGCTCGTGCGGATGCCGTCGAGTCCGCCGGTGTCGCGGCATAGGCGGAGGACTTGCCGGGCGCCGGGGATCAGGCTGTCGTCGTAGGGTGCGACCTGCAGGGTTCGGCGTGCGGTACGCCTGTGTCCCCGGTCCTCGTCGACGTCGGTGTGATCGATGAACTCGGTGTCGGTACCGGACAGCAAGGCCTGGGCGGCTTGGAGTGCGAGGGCCTGGTTCCCCTTCAGGATCAGCGTGTAGTGGGCGTTCAGTGCTCCGGTGATCAGGCTGGCGGTCTTCTTGCTCGTGGTGCGGGTGCCGCGCAGCAGTTTCCCATCGACCGCGACGGCGGGCAGCAGCCCGGTCGGGACGGGCCGGGTCACCGCCCGCAGCGCGGCGCTGCTCACGTTCCACGGGCTCGTCTTCGGTGGCGGCGATGACCGGGATCGGGGCGTCGCCATGGACGACGTCGGCGGCGTATCCGCAGGTCGCTGCGTCGATGGCGTCACCGTCCAGACCGGCCAGGACCCGCCGGAACGTCCGTTCGCTGGGCAGCGTGTACCGGCCGAGCAGCGGGTTGAACCGGGCCCCGAGGCGGTGCAGGACATCCTGCGGGGTCCGCGCCGCCCACTGCCGGATCGCAGTCACCGAGTCGTTTCCCGCTACCAGCGTGGCGCAGGCGGTCAGCACCAGGATCACCAGCAGCGGATGCCGAAGTCCTCGTAACCGCTGCGGGTCGGGCACCTGCCGGAGCCGGTCGAGCAGCGACGACGCCACCGACAACGGGCGAACCCCACCCGGGTCTACCGCGAGTTCGGCTTCCCACAAGGCCAGCTCGGCGAGGCGGTCGACAACAGGGCTGATCGGGGAAGATGACGACACGAGCGCGACTCCTGAAACGATCTTCTGGCGTAAGCACCCGAAAGATCATCAGAAGTCGCGCTCGTCCACAACTACCGCTCTGCTCGATCCCAACCTGGACAGAATACCTCAAGCCCGAACAACGCCGGGGCCATGGCGGAACCCCTACCGACCACTACAAATACTCGGCATGCCGCGAAACGAGCAAATGGTCAACGTGCCTGAGTCCTGCCATGAGGATTAGGATAGTGGGGAGCCCAGGCAGCAACCTCTCCCGGGCGCACCATGGCAGACGCCCCGGAGCTTCCCCTCACCACCGATAATGGGCGACTGAAAGAACGCGTTGAAGCGGCGACGGTACGGAAGGTGACGCCGAAAGGGGCGGCATCTATTCCGGCCATTGCCTCAGCTTTGGTCAGCGGCGATACAAGTTTCGCCACTTTCGAATCCAGGGCAGCCTCCCTTGACCCGCAATCTTGGATAAGGGTGCCGAAGGCATGAGCTCTTGAAGCCACCGTAGACAACAACTCCTTCTCGCGCGCATGATCGTTATACCGCGCAGTCCCTCCCCATATTCGTTTCGACGCTTCAACGTCGGCGCTACCGTCAATTAGCGTCAGAAGTTGTTCCCACCGCGAACCCGTATTCTCGCAGGCCGCCCTTTCCCAATCGTTCCAAAACTTCTGCAAGCCGGTATCACTCCCCCGCAGACTTGCCGGTAGGTCGTCACCGGCATAGATTCGGCAGGACAGCTCCTCCAAAGCCATCCTATGGAGCGTTTCGGCAGTCGGCATTCCCATAGCTACTCCCATCGCTGGCGCAGGTTCCGTGGCCCCATAGGAAACCACTGGATACAACGGACATCGCGAGCTTGAGGTTCAACCACTCCACCTGGGGCAGGCACATTCCGGACCAGGGCCATTGCGTAGTCCGTTTGCGCAGATCAGCCCCAGCTGCAGCCCCGTCGTGGCGATCCCGGTCCGTTGGGCCTGCAGGGCCGCCCAAGCTCCCCGCCTGCACGGCGCACTGCTGGCCCGCGAAGGCTGCCGGCTACGACTACCCCCTGCTCGACGGCACCCTCATCGAAACCGACCGGATCACCACGCCAGGATCCACCCCCGGCGGCGTCAACGTGATCGAGGTCTTCTTCATTCGGGAGACGCTGGGTGGCTCGGCCACCACGTTCGGACTGGTCAGCGCGGCGTGGTCGGCCGGCATGCTGCCCGGCGCCTGGTTCGCGGCCCGACTCGCCCGTCGGCTTCGACGTCGTGTGCGGGGACGAGGTGTACGGCGCCTGCACGTAGCTGCGGGAGTTCTTCGAACACCAGCAGCGAGCGTACGTGCTGCGGGTGGCCTCCACGTTCCTGCTGGACCTCGGTGCCGGTGTGCGGTTGACCTGCTGGTCCGCCGCCACCGACGCACCGGCGAGCTGGCGTTTCACTACTGCTACCAACCCGACGGGCAGCCGAAGAGCCATGACCCGGCTGATCCGCGCCGCCGGACTACGCTGGTCAGTCGAGGAGGACTTCGAGTTCGGCAAGGACGAGTTCAGCCTCGACCAGTGCCAGGCCCGCCTCTACGGCGCGATCACCCCCCGACCAGGCCCCGCCAGTAGGCCCCGGCCAGATCCCCCTGACCGTCCCCGAAACCCGACGACTGACCAGACTCACCCACCAGCCGAAACCACCCCACCACGCAGAACACCGGACCGGCTGGCATGCCGCGAAACGAGCAAATGGTTACCTTGGATGTAACCCGCGAGCAGGATCACCAAAAGCGAAAGCCCAGGCAGCTGTTCCCGGGCGCACGATGCCAGGCACCCCGGAGCTTCCCCTCGCCGCCGATAACGGCAGGCCGTTGAAAGAATTAGTTGCAGCGGCGACGGCACGCTGGGCGGCGTCGGAACGGGGGAGGAAAATTTGGGATCTTGCCTCGGCCCGGGTCTGCGAGCTTACAAAATCCTCCAATTTCGATTTCAGGGCAGCCTTCCTCGACCCGAAGTGTAGGATACGGGCGCCGAAGTGATGAGCTTTTATAGCCACCGAAACCAACAATGACTTCTCTTGCTCATGATCGCCATAGCGCGCAGTCCCTGCCTTTATTCGTTCCGACGCTTCATGGTCGGCCTTATCGGCAATTATCGCCGTACGCTCTACCCACGCCACATGCGGATAATCGCGGGCCTGATCTTCCCACTCGTTCCAAAACTTCTGCAACCCGGTATCACTCCCCCGCAGACTTTTTGGCAGGTCGTCATCGGCATAGAGTGGCATGTTTAGCTCCTCCAAAGCCATCCTATGGAGCGTTTCGACAGTCGGCTTTCCCATAGCTACTCCCATCGCTGGCGCAGGTTCCGCGGCCCCACAGGGAGCCACTGGATACAACGGACACCGCGAGCTTAAGGTTCAACCCTGATTCTTCGTGGGTCTGGCGTCGATCGATGACCAGCGAGCTTGCATCGTTGATGGTGGATGTATCGGCTCTGTTGGGTGTGGTTGTGGGCCGGCTGTCGCGCCGGTGGCGTGGTCTCCTGGGGTTCCTCCTGGTCGTTGGGGCGGTGGTGTGGGTGCTCGCTCAGGTGGCGGGCATGGGCATTCGGCGGATGATCTCGATCGCGGTGGCCAGGTCGGTGGCCCAGGGCCAGGTTCGGGGTAGGCGTAGCCCCCGGTAGCGGCGGGCTTGGACCAAGCGTGCGGGGGTCTGGAAGATCTGGTAACGCAGTGTTTTGGGCTCGGCCTTGGCCAGGGCGCTGGTCAGCGCGTAGAGGCGCATCCACGCGGTGAGGTCCACGGCGATGGTGACGGCGGCGCAGCAGGCCTTGTTGACCTGCCATTGTTTGGACGGCAGATGCCCGAGGCCGGTGTCCTTGGTGGTGCGTACGTCGTCGTCGACGCGGGCGTGTACGCGGTGACGGGTGTCGGCGCGCTGCACGGACAGGCCGTCCGGGCCGTGGGCGCCGGTGTTGGTGACGAACGCCGAGTACCGGTAGCCGCAGGTGTCGAACAGGGTGGCTTGTTCGTGGTCGAACAGCTTGCGCCGGCGCACGATGACCCGCATCGCTTTCGGCCGTTTCAGGCCGGTCAGCCGCTCGCGGAGCAGGTCGGTGATCTCGGTGACCTGAAGGCCCGTCTTCGCGAACCTGCTCACCGCCCGTCGGGTGCCGGAGGCGATGCGCGCCCGTGCGTACGCCAGTTACGGGGCCGCCGTGCAGGGTGGCTCGATGGCCGGGTTCCTGGTCGGTGGGGCGCTGCTCGCGGCCGTGTCGCCCCGGCCGCTGATCGCCGGAACCGGTGCGGCCGGGCTTCTGGTGGTGCTGGCGTTCGTGCCGATGGTCACCCGGGCCGTGCGGCGGCCGTCGCTGGACCCCGCTGGTGCGGATGCGGGATGAGCCACTTCGCGTCGGCCCGCCGAGCCCGAGCCGGACGCCGGGGATACGGTCGGGGCATGGCTGAGCGCATCGCACGCCCGCGGGTCGGGCACATCCAGTTCCTGAACTGCCTGCCGATCTACTGGGGTCTGATGCGCTCGGGTGCCCTGCTCGACGTGGATCTGCACAAGGACTCGCCGGACCGGTTGAGTGCCGCGCTCGTCGCCGGTGATCTGGACATCGGCCCGATCACCTTCGTGGAGTATCTGAAGCACGCCGACGAGTTGCTGCTCCTGCCGGACCTGGCGGTGGGCAGCGACGGGCCGGTGCTCTCGGTCAACATCGTGTCCACGAAGCCGCTGGGCGAGCTGGACGGCGCCCGGGTGGCGCTCGGTTCGACCTCGCGTACCGGGGTGCTGCTGGCCCAGCTGCTACTCGCCGACCAGTACGGTGTGCGGCCCGACTACTTCCGCTGCCCGCCGGACCTGACCCAGATGATGCTGGAGGCCGACGCCGGCGTGCTGATCGGGGACGTCGCGTTGCGGGCGCTGTACGAGGCACCGCAGCTGGGCCTGACCGTCACCGACCTCGGGCAGGCCTGGCGGGAGTGGACCGGGCTGCCGATGGTCTTCGCCGTCTGGGCGGTACGCCGAGACTTCGCCACCGCCCACCCGGGCCTGGTCAAGGAGGTGCACGAGGCGTTCCTGCGCTCGCGTGACCTCTGCCTGGCCGAGCTGGATCAGGTCGCCGAGGCGGCGGCCCGGTGGGAGACGTTCGACGCCGCGACGCTGGCCACGTACTTCCGGACGCTGGACTTCTCCCTCGGTGACCGGCAGGTCGCCGGGCTGCGGGAGTTCGCCCGCCGCGCCGCCGTGATCGGCGAGACGCCGGCGTTGCCCGACGGCGGCCCCGAGTTCTTCGCCGGCTGAGCCGCCGGCCTGCGGCCCGCTCGTGCGGCGGGCCGCGCTGCGCCGGGCGTCAGACGCCGGGCGTCAGACGCCGGGCCGGAGCAGCGCCTCGGTGATCTTCTCGCAGTTCTGCATGCCGTAGTCGTAGCCCATGCCGATCGGGTACCTGACCATCACGCCCATCGTCCAGGTGTCGCCGATGGCCAGGCAGTTGACGTGCGTCTCCTGCTCCTTGGTCCGGTCGATCCACCCGTTCTTGATGGCGATCTGCTTCTGTTCGGCGGCCGGGAACGCCTTGCGGATGCCGAAGTCACCGGCGCCACGGACCAGTTTCATCTCGTTGAGCAGCCACGTGGTCCACTTCGGCCCGGCGGCGGTGCCGGTGGCGATGCAGTTGCCCAGGCGGGCGGTGTCCCGTGGGGAGAGCGCCGTGCGGCTCCAACCGCCGTCGGGTGCGACGCTGCTGTCGGTGAGCTTGCACATGGAGATCAGCCGCTTGATCGAGGCTGCCCGGCCCACCGTGTCGTAGAACTGCTCGGCCCGGGTGTTGTCGCTGTCCCGGATGATCCGGGTGGCGTCGGCGAGCTTCGCGTCGCTCGGGGTCTGGCCGGCGTCGGCCGCGCGGCGCAGGTAGTCGGCGACGATCCAAGACTTGATCATCGAGGCGGTGGTGTTGGTCTCGCCCATGTTCTTGGAACCGATGATCTTCCCGGTGCGTCGGTCCAGCACGCTCCAGGAGTACCAGCCCTTGATGTTGAGGTTGAGGTCCTTGGCCACGAACGGCAGCGGTTCCAGTGACGGGCTGGGGCTGGGGCTCGGCGGCGGCGAGGCCGGCTTGCGGGCGCTGCGGTCGGTGGCCGTACCGGTGGATCGGTCGCTGACCGTGCCGGAGTGACCCCACTTGGCCGCGGCGGACGACTCGAAGGGCGACCCGGGCAGCAGCCGCAGCGACACCAGCGCGAGCCCGATCAGGATGACCGCGATGGCCACCAGCCGTAGGGGGGACGACGTCTCGCCGTCGCCGCGTCGGTCCGCCCGACGGCTGCCCGCCATCAAAGCTTCCCGACCGGCTGCTGCGGGACCTTGAGCGCGGCGCCCGGCTGCGGGGTGACCAACTGGGTGGCCACGCTGGAACAGACCTGGGCACCGTAGTTCAGTCCGCTCCGGAGCGGGTAGCGCACCATCACCGCGAGGCTCCACTTTCCGTTGACGGCCAGGCAGTTGACGTGCCAGTTGCTGTCGTACGCGATCGGGGTCCACCCGTTCTTGATGCTGACCGGCCCCTGAGCGGTGATCGACTTGGGCAGGCCGTCGATGATCCCCCAGCGGCCACCACCGGACGTCTTCTTCTGCTCCTTGACGCTGCCGCGTACCTCGCTCATCTGGTCGAGCACCCACTTCGTCCACTTCGGGCCGGCGGCCTTGCCGTCGGCGATGCAGTCGCCGAGCCGGACCGCGTCGCGCGGTGACATCCGGGTGAAGCTCCAGTACCCGGTGTACGGAGCGACGTTGCCACGCTTGGTGTCGGTCAGCCCGCAGATCGTGATCGCCCGCTGGATCACCGCGTCGGGCGTGCTGCTCGTCGAGGGTTTGTACGAGCCGCCCGCGGCGGCGTGGATCTTGTTGGCCGCGACGTCGTCGCTGTCGATGATGGCGAGCCGCGCCGCCTCCTTGAGCGCTGCGGGAGGCTCCCTGTCTCCGAGCTGCCGCAGGTAGTCGGAGACGATCCACGCCTTGATCATCGACTCGGTGGAGCTGGTCGAGGTCATGTTCGACGACCCGGAGATCTTGCCGGTCTTCCGGTCCATCAGCGCCCACGAGAAGAATTCGCCCTGGAAGCTCACCGACACCGGGCCCGCCGACAGGGTTGGCGGTGGCCGGGTGGGCGCGGGGACGGTCGAGGCGGCACCGCCGCCTCCGCCTCCGCTGCTGGTGTCGTCGGCCAGTCGGGCGTACGCGGCGGGAACCAGCAGGACGCCACCGAGCAGGGTCGCCGCGACGGCGAGCACCGTGGTCACGCGGGATCGCATGATGTGGGTGAGCTCCAGATGTCAGGGCCGGGGGACCGGCTTTGTTGTCCGGGGCGACCGGTGCGATCGCCGAGGCCGGGGGAGGTGGCCTCTGTGGAGACGGCGATTCTGGGCAGCCGATCGTGTGACCAGCAGAAGTCTACGTCCGGACTGGCGACTCGCCAGAACTCGACACCTGGCAACTTGCGATGAAGACGGAATATCGAGATGGTATGCGGCTTCTGGGCGGGTTCATCTTTGTATCGTGAGCTACCTCACAGCCGACGCGGTCGCGCAACGTGAGGAACAACCGCCTAAAGGTGGCCGAAGGTGACACGGGTTTTCTGTTACACCCCCTGGTGCATCAGGGCGCAAGCTGTAACACTTGTCCTCATGTATGGCAACGACTTCTCCGCACCGACGGACGCCTCGGACGACATTCCCGGCGGCGGTCTGCTGGGTGAGGTCGAGGCGGCCGAGGCGGAGCTGCGCGCGGCCGCCGCACGCGAGCGACGCGGCGGACCCGCGCCGGACGAGGACCTGGCGGCATACTTCGCCGACGTCGTCGGCTCCGAGCAGAAGATCGAGCCGCGCGACTGGATGCCCGACGCGTACCGCCGGACGCTGATCCGCCAGATCGCCCAGCACGCCCACTCCGAGATCATCGGCATGCAGCCGGAGGGCAACTGGATCAGCCGGGCGCCGTCGCTCAAGCGCAAGGCGATCCTGCTGGCCAAGGTGCAGGACGAGGCCGGCCACGGGCTCTACCTCTACGCCGCCGCCGAGACTCTCGGGATCAGCCGCGACGAGCTGGTCCAGTTACTTCTCGACGGGCGGCAGAAGTACAGCTCGATCTTCAACTACCCCACCCTGAGCTGGGCCGACGTGGGCGCGATCGGGTGGCTGGTGGACGGCGCGGCGATCGTCAACCAGGTGCCGCTGTGCCGCTGCTCCTACGGCCCGTACGCGCGAGCGATGATCCGGGTCTGCAAGGAGGAGTCGTTCCACCAGCGCCAGGGCTACGAGATCCTGCACACCCTGGCCCACGGCACGCCGGCGCAGCGGGCCATGGCCCAGGACGCGGTGGACCGCTGGTGGTACCCGTCGCTGGCCATGTTCGGCCCGCCCGACGGCGACTCCACGCACTCCGCCCAGTCGATGGCCTGGAAGATCAAGCGTTTCTCGAACGACGACCTGCGCCAGCGTTTCGTCGACATGTGCGTCGGGCAGGCCGAGGTCCTCGGGCTACGCATCCCCGACGACGACCTGCGCTGGAACGAGGAACGGCAGGCGTACGACTACAGCCAGCCGGACTACGACGAACTCATGCGGGTGATCTCCGGCAACGGGCCGTGTAACCGGGAGCGGATGGCTCACCGGCGGGCCGCCCACGCCGACGGCGCCTGGGTGCGTGAGGCCGCCGCGGCGTACGCCGCCAAGCGGGCGGAGAACAGGGAGAAGGTGGCGGCATGACGGAACAGACCCCGCTGTGGGAGGTGTTCGTGCGGGCCCGGCGTGGGCTGTCGCACACCCACGTCGGCAGCCTGCACGCCCCGGACGCCGAGTTGGCGCTGCACAACGCCCGGGACCTCTACACCCGCCGGCAGGAGGGCGTGTCGATCTGGGTGGTGCCGGCCGCCGCGATCACCGCAACCAGCCCCGACGAGAAGGACGCCTTCTTCGACCCGGCGGCCGACAAGGTCTACCGCCACCCCACCTTCTACGAGGTGCCGGACGGGGTGGCACACCTGTGAGCGAGCGAACCAGTCAGCTCAGCCGCGCGGCCGCCGAGCGCGGCGAGGTGGCGGCGTGAACGGGCCCTTCGACTTCACCCTCGGCCTCGGTGACGACGCGCTGATCGCGGCGCAGCGACTGGCCGAGTGGACGACCCGCGCGCCGGAGATGGAAGAGGACATCGCGCTCGCCAACATCGCCCTCGACCAGCTCGGCGCGGCCCGGCTGCTGCTGTCGTACGCGGGGGAGCTGGAGGCCGCCGGCCGTGACGAGGACGCGCTGGCGTACCTGCGTGACGACCGCGAGTTCCGCAACGCCCTCCTGGTCGAGCTGCCCAACGGCGACTTCGCGGTGACGGTGGCGAAGCTGTTCTTCCTGGCGGCGTACCAGGTGCCGCTCTACACGGCGCTGGCCGGCTGTGCCGACGAGCGGCTGGCCGCGATCGGCGCGAAGGCCCGCAAGGAGTCTGCGTACCACCTGGACCACGGCGCGTTGTGGGTGAAGCGGCTCGGTGACGGCACCGAGGAGTCGCACCGCCGGATGCAGTCGGCCGTCGACGAGGTGTGGCCGTACACGCACGAGCTGTTCGGCGCGGACCCGGCGGCGCCGGTCGACCCGTCCACCCTGCGGCCGGCGTTCGACGAGACGGTCGGCGCGGTGCTGGCCGAGGCGACGCTCACCCGCCCCGAGGGTGCCTGGGTGCCGGCCGGCGGGCGCGACGGCGTGCACACCGAGCACCTGTCCTACCTGCTCGCCGAGATGCAGGTGCTGCACCGCGCGCACCCCGGGGCGCGGTGGTGAACCCCAGGGACGCGGCCGCGTCGGTGGTGGACCCGGAGATCCGGGTGATCACCATCGACGAGCTGGGCATCCTGCGCGCGGTCGAGGAGGATCCGGCCAGTGGCCGGGTCACCGTCACCATCACCCCGACCTACACCGGCTGCCCGGCGATGGACGTGATCCGGGCGGACATCCGCCGCGCGCTCGCGGTGGCCGGGCACCCGGACGCGGAGGTCCGGACCGTCTACAGCCCACCGTGGAGCACCGACTGGATCTCCGCGGGCGGCCGGGCCAAGCTCGCCGCCGCCGGGATCGCCCCGCCGGCCCCGGTGCCCACCGCCGGCGTGGTGTCGTTGACCCTCGCGGTCCGCTGCCCGCAGTGCGGCTCACCGGAGACCGAGCAGGTCAGCCGCTTCGGCTCGACCGCCTGCAAGGCGTTGTGGCGCTGCCGCTCCTGCGCCGAACCCTTCGACCACCTGAAGGCGCTGTGACTGTCACCATCACCCGTCCGGTCCGCCGTCGGCCGGTCTTCCACCCGCTGCCGGTCTCCGCCGTCGACCGCCTCACCGACGACTCGGTGGCTGTCACCTTCGCCGTACCCGAGGATCTGCGGGAGACTTTCGCGTTCCGCGCGGGTCAGCACCTCACCGTGCGGCGAGTCGCCGAGGACGGCACGGACGTGCGCCGGTCGTACTCGATCTGCTCCGCCCCCGACGACCTGGCCCGGCACGGCCGGTTGCGGATCGGGGTGCGGGAGATTCCCGGTGGCGCCTTCTCGGCGTTCGCGTGCGGTGCGCTGCGCGGCGGCGACACGGTCGAGGTGCTGCCGCCGCTGGGCACCTTCACCACGGCGTTCGCGCCGGACCGGGTGCGGCACTACGGCGCGGTCGTCGCCGGCTCCGGCATCACCCCGGTGCTCGCGCTGGTCGCGACCGCCCTGGCCGTCGAGCCGGCCAGCACGTTCACCCTGGTGTACGGCAACCGCACGGCGAACACGGTGATGTTCGCCGAGGAGTTGGCCGACCTGAAGGACCGCCATCCGACCCGGCTGCACCTGGTGCACGTGCTGTCCCGCGAGCAGGGCGAGTCGCCGCTGCTCTCCGGTCGGATCGACGCGCAGCGGCTGGGCCGTCTGCTGGAGACCATCGTGCCGGGCGACGCCATCGAGGAGTGGTTCCTCTGCGGCCCGTACGCCATGGTGGTCGACGTCCGGGACGTGCTGACCGCGCGTGGGCTGCCCGAGTCGGCGGTACGCACCGAGCTGTTCCACGTCGACGCGCCGCCGGAGCCGGTGCGCCGCCCCGCCGACCAGGCCGGCGCCGGCACCGAGGTCACCATCCTGTTGGACGGCCGGTCGTCGAGCTTCGCGATGGGCCGCGAGGAGCGGGTGCTGGACGCCGCGCTGAAGGTGCGGGGCGAGCTGCCGTACGCCTGCAAGGGCGGCGTCTGCTCGACCTGCAAGGCGAAGGTCGTCGACGGCGCGGTCACCATGGCCCGCAACTACGCGCTGGAGCCCGACGAGCTGGCCGCCGGCTACGTGCTGACCTGCCAGTCCAGCCCGACCACCGACAAGCTCACGGTCGACTACGACGCCTGACTCACCGGCGACGAGTTCTGCTGTTCCGAACCGGCAGGCCACCTCAGTTCTCGGGACGGACGTGTGCGGTCCAGTAGGTGAGGTCGGAGCGGTGCTCGACCAGGGTGACCCGCTCCCCGCACGCCTCCTCGATCAGCGTGACCGCCTCGTCGAGGTGAGCCGGGTAGTGGTCCCAGTCGGTGTCGCGGAACAGTTGGAGGCCGACCTCGCCGCGGTTGTCGCCCAGCGCTACCGCGGCCTCGGGTGGCACCAGCACCACTGTGTAGCGGCTCGCCTCTCGCTGCGCCTCGGTCGGTGTCGGCTCATCCTCCCGTCCGTGTCGCCGGAAGTGGGCGATCACCGACGGGATCGGCCCGGGTGAATCGGCCGGATCGTACGGTCGCAGCCAGGCGGGCTGTTGAGTCCAGATCGGCATCGTAACCTCCGGCGGGTGGGGAACGAGATTCAGCAACGTTGCTTGCGATGGTTGCGGGTTGCTGAGATCAAGTCAATACTCAACGCCATGAGTCCATGCCGTCAGCGTGACGGTGCGACAGGAGCCGACGCGGAGGACCAGGGATGCCCAAGGCCAGTCAACCCACCGTCGTTGGTCGTGGGCTCGGCGGCGAGTTGCGTGAGCTGCGGGAGGCGCGCAAGTTGCCGCTGCGTCGGGTGGCCACCCGGCTGGGCTGGCAGCCGTCGAAATTGTCCCGGATGGAGACCGGCATCCAGGGCATCCAGGCAGCGGATGTCGCGTCGCTGCTGGTGATCTATGGCGTGACCGGGGACGAGCGCAAACGACTGCTCGGCATGGCCGAGCGGTCGGCCGAGTCCGGTTGGTGGGAGGCGATCGGTGGGCTGTCCGACGAGTCCCGGACGCTGATCCGGTTGGAGTCGGAGGCGACCGACATCGTGAACTGGCAGCCGCTGCTGGTGCCGGGCCTGTTGCAGATTCCGGACTACACCCAGGCGTTGATGCGCAGTGGGGGCATCCCGGATGACGAAGCGCAGGGGCGGGTGGCGGCCCGGTTGGGCCGGCAAGCGATTCTGAGCCGGGCCACGCCGCCGACGCTGCACGCGCTGCTCGACGAGATGGTGTTGCGCCGGGTGCTCGGCGGCCCCCGGGTGATGGCCCGTCAGCTTCGGCACCTGATCGAGGCCGCGGCACGGCCGAACGTGGCCTTGCAGGTGGTGCCGCTGGCGGTCGGTGGGCACACCGGGCTGGACGGGGCGTTCGCGCTCTTCGACTTTCCCCGCAACCGATCGGTGGTCTGTCTGGACCACAAGTTGACCGGGCTGTTCCTGGAGGAGCCGCCGCAGGTGGCGCACTTCCGGCGGGAGGCCGATAGGCTGGCCGAGGTGGCGCTGAGCCCCGTCGATTCGGTGGAGTTCGTTGCGCGGGTCGCAACGGAGCACGAGCGAGAGTGAGCCCCTGATGATCACTCCGGAGCTGTCCGGCGCGACCTGGCGCAAGTCCAGCCGCAGTGGCACCAACGCCGACTGCGTCGAGGTCGCCGAGCTGACTCATGCGATCGCCGTACGCGACTCGAAGGACCCGGCCGGCCCGGTCCTGGCCTTCGAGCGTGCAGCGTGGGCCCGTTTCGTCGCAGGCACGGGGCATCCGAGCCAGGCGGAGTGACGGCATGCGGTGGCGTACGGGTTGGCGCGAACGGGAGGGAAATCCGCGCAGATCTTGGACACTTTCCGTTCCGCGCTGACGGAAACTGTCCAAGGTCTCGCCGCTGGACAGATCGCCGCCGCTGAGCGCCGCTTGGGGTTGCCGTCACGGGAGGCAGAGCGGAGTGCTGGCCGCTGAGCGGGCGACGTAGGCTCGGGGTTGTGACGGTGAGCCGGGAGATCGACGACATCCTGCAGCGCGGCGCGGACGGTGGGCGGATAACGCCCGAGGAGGCCCTGCTGCTCTACACCGAGGCGCCCTTCCACGCGCTGGGCGAGGCGGCGGACGCGGTGCGCCGCCGGCGCTACCCGGACAACGTCGTCACGTACCTGATCGACCGCAACATCAACTACACGAACGTCTGCGTGACGGCGTGCAAGTTCTGCGCCTTCTACCGTGCGCCCAAGCACAAGGAAGGGTGGACCCACCCGACCGAGGAGATCCTGCGCCGCTGCGGCGAGGCGGTCGAGCTGGGCGCGACCCAGGTGATGCTCCAGGGCGGCCACCACCCGGACTACGGCGTCGAGTACTACGAGGAGTTGTTCTCCTCGGTCAAGCAGGCGTACCCGCAGCTGGTCATCCACTCGATCGGCCCGAGCGAGATCCTGCACATGGCCAAGGTGTCCGGGGTGAGCCTGGACGAGGCCATCGCCCGGATCAAGACCGCCGGCCTGGACTCGATCGCGGGCGCCGGCGCGGAGATGCTGCCGGAGCGGCCCCGCAAGGCCATCGCGCCGCTCAAGGAGTCGGGTGAGCGCTGGCTGGAGGTCATGGAGCTGGCCCACCGGCAGGGCATCGAGTCGACCGCCACGATGATGATGGGCACCGGCGAGACGCACGCCGAGCGGATCGAGCACCTGCGCATGATCCGTGACGTGCAGGACCGTACCCGTGGCTTCCGGTCGTTCATCCCGTGGACGTACCAGCCGGAGAACAACCACCTCAAGGGCCGCACCCAGGCGACCACCCTGGAATACCTGCGCCTCGTCGCGGTGGCCCGGCTCTTCTTCGAGACCGTGCCGCACCTCCAGGCGTCCTGGCTGACCACCGGCAAGGACGTCGGGCAGCTCTCCCTGCACATGGGTGTGGACGACCTGGGCTCGATCATGCTGGAGGAGAACGTCATCTCCTCGGCCGGCGCGCGGCACCGCTCCAACCTGCACGAGCTGATCGGCATGATCCGCTCGGCGGACCGGATCCCCGCGCAGCGGGACACCCTCTACAACCGGCTCGCCGTGCACCACACGCCGGCCGACGATCCGACCGACGAGCGGGTGGTCTCGCACTTCTCCTCGATCGCCCTGCCCGGCGGCGGGGCGGGCCGGTCGCTGCCACTGGTCGAGGTCAACTGACCCGGCCGTTCGGCTGACCGGGGCTCGTGCTCCCGCCCGACGGTGGTGGGCGGTACGGGTGGTCCGCGCCGTCGCAGCGGCAGGCTGTCCGGTCCGGGGCTGGTGGAGATGATCGTCGGCGGCTAGCGTCCCGGCTCGGATCCGTCGCCACCCGATCGGCGAAATCAGCGCGACCGTGCTGGTGGCGGATGGTCTGATGGTCCTGGTCGAGGGCTGTCCTCCATCGGCCCGTGAGGGTCGTTCATATAACGCACGGCGGTACGGGCGGGATGGGTGACCATCCCGCCCGTTCCGTCTCATCGGTCCAGGCCGGACGGATGAAAGCGGCCCTGCGCGCTGGCGTGGGAGATCGACCTCCGATAACGTCCGCTCGTTCCGCAACCACTCTTTCTTCCCTACCCCCGGGGGACTGATGACAGCGTTCCACCGCTCGGCCCTGGCCCGCGCCGGTGTCGTGGCCCTGTTGGCGACCGGTGGCCTGGCCGCCGTGGCCGCCCCGGCGCACGCCGCCGACCAGGCCGATCTGGCCCTGGTGCCGATCAGCACCGAGCTCGCCAAGGGCGTCAAGGCGGCCAAGGCCAAGCCGTTCAAGTTCCGGGTCGACAACAGCCGGAGCACGGTTGCCGCCACGGGTGTCAGCTACACCGTGGACACCAGCAGGCTGAAGAAGAACAAGGTTGGCGTCGTGGTGCCCCTCGGCTGCCAGATGAAGGGCACGACGTTCACCTGCCCGCTCGGCGACCTGCCGGCCGGCACCGGCGAGGAGTTCGGCATCCCGCTGTTCTCCACCGGTGGTCGCGGAGACGCCGGCACGCTGGTGGTCTCCATCAGCTCGGCCACCTCCGGCTCCACGCCGGTCGACACGGTCGAGCACGACATCACCGTGGCCAAGGCCGGCTACGACCTGACCAGCTGGGTGCAGGACGTCCAGGCAAACGTTCTGGTCAACGGCGTCCAGGGCGACGACCCCGACCTGCGCCCGGTACGCCGGGGCGAGACGGTGCCGCTGGACTGGGCGGTCTACAACGACGGCAGCCGCAAGGCGACGGGCATCTTCTACGGCCTGACCCTGCCGGTGGGCGTGACGTTCGCGCAGAAGCCGCAGGGCTGCCTGGAGCAGGTGTTCCTGGGCAAGCAGCAGCTGTTCTGCGAGGACGCCGGCGCGGTCGTCAAGCCCGGGCAGTACTACACCGCGGACGTCACGGTGAAGGTCGGCAACAACGTCACCGAGCCGGTGCTGCACGAGGGTGACCTCTTCGCATTCGGGCTGGACGGTGCCGAGGGGCAGCCCGAGGAGGAGCCCGAGGTGGCCAGCTCGGCGCAGCGCAAGGCCTTCACCGAGGTCGACGAGGTGGACAACCACACCACCTTCGAGGCGTTCGTCGACCTGACCGCGGCCACGCCGAGCCCGACGCCCACGGCGACGGCGACTCCGACCGGCACGCCCACGCCGGGTGTCACCACCTCGCCGGGCACCGGCGGTGGTGGCGGCGGTCTGCCGGTGACCGGTGTGCAGGCCGGCCTGATCGGCGGCATCGGCGGTCTGATCCTGCTCGCGGGCGGGGCGCTGCTGGTGCTCTCCCGCCGGCGCAAGGTCGTCCTGGTCGCACCGGGCGACGAGAAGTCGACCGACTGACGGTCGTCGCGACACGAGGGCGGGGTGGGCGACCACCCCGCCCTTTCGCGTCTCCGACCGGGCCGCGCCGGTCGCGCACCCGCCCGGGGTACGCGGACCCGACGGCCGGCGGTCCGCGCGTGGCTGGCAGAGTGGAGGGGTGAGCCGTACCCCGCAGGGCCAGCGAGCCAGCCTGGACAAGCAGCCGCACGAGGTCGCCGCGATGTTCGACGGCGTGGCCGAGCGGTACGACCTGACCAACACGGTGCTCTCCTTCGGCCAGGACCGATCCTGGCGTCGGTCCACCCGGGCGGCGCTCGGGCTGCGACCGGGCGAGCGGGTGCTCGACGTGGGTGCGGGCACCGGTGTGTCGACCCAGGAGCTGGCCCAGTCCGGGGCGTACGCGGTGGGCGCCGACCTGTCGCTGGGCATGCTGTACGCGGGCAAGCGCGTCCGGCCCCAGGTGCCGCTGCTGGCCGGGGACGCGCTGCGGCTGCCGTTCGCCGACGCCAGCTTCGACGCGGTGACCATCTCGTTCGCGCTGCGCAACGTCAACGACACCGACGCGGCCCTGCGTGAGCTGGCCCGGGTCACCCGGCCGGGCGGGCGGCTGGTGGTGTGCGAGTTCAGCACCCCGGTCAACCCGGCCTTCCGGACGGTGTACCTGTCGTACCTGATGCGCTCCCTGCCGGTGGTCGCCCGGGCGGTGTCCAGCAACCCCGAGGCGTACGTCTATCTCGCCGAGTCGGTCCGGGCCTGGCCGGACCAGGCGGCGCTCGCGGGGCGGGTCGCCGCGGCCGGCTGGAGTCGGGTGGCGTGGCGCAACCTGACCGGTGGTGTGGTCGCCCTGCACCGGGGGATCCGCCAGTAACGCGGAGCTGACCGCAGGAGCGTTTCGTGAATATCCGTCTTTAGTCCACTTTGCCCCGTACGCTCGTCGGCATGACCGGAGCAGAGCCGGCGGACCCGGTGGCCGCCACCGACGACGACGCGGCCGAACTCGTCGCGCAGCTGCGCGCGCTGGCCGGAGCGGACCCGGCGGAGGTCCGGCAGGTGGTCGCCGAGGTGCTGGCCGCGCTGGACCGGGCCGCTGGTGGCGCGTTGCGCGAGCACCTGCCGGAGACCATCCGCGTCGACGCCGGCCTGGACGCGCCCAGCCCGGCCTGACACCCGACTGCTGTGGACGGTCGCCGACTGTCACATCGGCGAGTTAGGCACCCCTGACCCTGCGCAGGTATGACGTCGGTCATACACTCGTCCCGTCTGGCTTGTGAAGCATTTCACGAGCGTGCGGGAGGAGGCCCGAATGACCGCGGTGGAACACGACGCCGACGTCATCGTCGTGGGCGCCGGTCCCGGTGGATCGGCGACGGCGTACCACCTGGCCCGGCACGGCGTACGGGTGTTGCTGTTGGAGAAGACCGAGTTCCCCCGGGAGAAGGTCTGCGGCGACGGGTTGACCCCGCGCGCCGTGCGCCAGCTCATCCGGATGGGTGTGGACACCTCACCCGAGGCCGGCTGGCTGCACAATCGGGGTCTGCGGGTCATCGGCGGCGGCGTACGCCTGGAACTGGACTGGCCGGAGCTGGCGAGCTTCCCCAACTACGGGCTGGTGCGCACCCGACTGGACTTCGACGACCTGCTCGCCCAGCGGGCGGTGGCCGCCGGCGCCACACTGCGCACCAACGTCAACGTGCTCGGCCCGGTGCTCGACGGCGACGGCCGCGTGACCGGTGTCGAGGCGGAGGTGGGGCCCGGCAAGGAGCCGACCACCTTCCACGCCCCGCTGGTCGTGGCGGCCGACGGGGTCTCCGGTCGGTTCCCGCTCGCGCTCGGGCTGGCCAAGCGGGAGGACCGGCCGATCGGCGTGGCCGTCCGCCGCTACTACCACTCCCCGGTCAAGCACGACGACGACTACCTGGAGTCGTGGCTGGAGCTGCGCAGCAAGGACAGCGGCGACAACCTGCTGCCCGGGTACGGCTGGATCTTCGGGCTCGGCGACGGGCGGGTCAACGTCGGTCTCGGCGTCCTCAACTCGTCCTCCGCGTTCGGTAAGACCAACTACCGCCGGCTGCTCACCGACTGGCTGGCGAACACGCCCGCCGACTGGGGGATGACCGACGAGACCAACGCCGACGGCCCGATCCTCGGCGCCGCCCTCCCGATGGGCTTCAACCGGGTGCCGCACTACACCCGCGGCGTTCTGCTGGTCGGCGACTCCGGCGGCATGGTCAACCCGTTCAACGGCGAGGGCATCGCGTACGCGATGGAGTCCGGCGAGTTGGCGGCGGAGGTGGCGGTGCAGGCCCTCGCGCGCCCCGCCGGCCCGGAGCGTGAGCGGGCGCTACTGGCGTACCCGAACGAGCTGAAGGCCCGCCTCGGTGGCTACTACCGCCTCGGCGGGATCTTCGTGAAGCTGATCGGCCGTCCGGAGATCATGCGGATCGCCACCAAGCACGGCATGCCACACCCGACGCTGATGCGTTTTGTGCTCAAGCTGCTGGCAAACCTGACCGACCCGCGCGGCGGGGATGCGATGGACCGGGTCATCAACGCGATGACGAAGGCCGCGCCAGCCGTATAGATGAACGGTGTCGGTGCTGGTCGCAGCACCGACATGACAAAGATCGACCCCCGCCGACAGTCACTGCGAGGGACGTGAATAGTGTGATTTTCGTCAAGCACCGAGGGCAGGGAAGGACGAGCAGGAGAAAACGATGTCGCTCTCGCCTTACGCACCGATCATCGGGCTGTTCGCCCTCGCCGCGGCGTTCTCGCTGTTCTCCGTTGGCGCCGCCCGCTTCGCCGGTCCCCGTCGATACAACAAGGCCAAACTCGAGGCTTACGAGTGCGGCATCGAGCCCAGCCCCCAGCCGGTCGGCGGCGGGCGGTTCCCGATCAAGTTCTACCTGACGGCGATGCTCTTCATCGTCTTCGACATCGAGATCATCTTCCTCTACCCCTGGGCGGTCTCGTTCGACGCCCTGCCGATCTTCGGCTTCGTGGAGATGGTCCTGTTCATCGTCGCGGTCTTCGTCGCGTACGCCTACGTGTGGCGGCGCGGCGGCCTGGACTGGGACTGAGGAAGGAACGTCAGATGGGCATCGAGGAGAAGCTTCCCGCCGGCGTCCTGCTCACCTCGGTGGAGAAGCTGGTCAACTGGTCCCGGAAGTCGTCCGTCTGGGGCGCCACCTTCGGCCTGGCCTGCTGCGCCATCGAGATGATGGCCGCCGGTGGTCCGCACTACGACATGGGCCGCTGGGGCATGGAGGTCTTCCGGGCCTCGCCCCGGCAGGCCGACCTGATGATCGTCGCCGGCCGGGTGAGTCAGAAGATGGCCCCGGTGCTGCGGCAGATCTACGACCAGATGGCCGAGCCCCGCTGGGTGCTCTCGATGGGCGTCTGCGCCAGCAGCGGCGGCATGTTCAACAACTACGCGATCGTGCAGGGCGTCGACCACGTGGTGCCGGTCGACATGTACCTGCCCGGGTGCCCGCCTCGGCCGGAGATGCTCATCGACGCGATCCTCAAGCTCCGCGAGAAGATCATGTACGAGCCGCTGGGCCCGAACGGCCGCAAGATGCTGGCCGCCCGTCAGGAGCGCGGCGACGTCCCGGTCGTGCCCTACGGCTCCATGCCGTCGTCGTACCGCAGTGACAAGACCCGCCGTGCCGAGTGGACCCGCGCGGTCCGCGAGGGCCGCGAGGAGCAGCTGCGCATCGAGAACTGGATGAACGCCCAGAACCACCTCCACCCGCAGGCAGGCCCCAAATGAGCGACAAGCCCAACGACGGCGGCGTACCGCTGCCGGTGGTGCCGGCCGGTGCCACCGGTGGTGCCCCGGCCGAGTTCCCGCCGGCCAGCCCGGCCGGTCGCGGGATGTTCGGCAACCACGGCAGCGGTGACGTGTCCGGCTACGGCGGCCTGGTCCGCCAGCGCCAGCCGATCGAGGAAACCCCCCGTCCGTACGGCGGTTACTTCGACGAGGTGCGCGACGCGCTGGAGGAGGCGTATCCGCACTTCGGTGACGCGATCGAGAAGGTCGTGGTGGACCGGGGCGAGCTGACCCTGCACGTACGCCCGGAGCGGATCGCCGAGGTCTGCCAGGTGATGCGTGACGACCTGGCGCTGCGCTTCGAGCTGTGCTCCTCGGTGTCCGGGGTGGACTACCTGGGCGCCGACGAACGTCGGCTGCACGTGATCTACCAGCTCACCTCGATGACCTACCGGCGTCGGGTCCGGCTGGAGGCCGCGGTCTCCGCCGAGGCCCCGCACCTGCCCAGCGTGACCGCGGTCTATCCGACGGCGGACTGGCAGGAGCGGGAGGCGTACGACATGTTCGGCATCGTCTTCGACGGCCACCCCAACCTGACCCGGATCCTCATGCCGGACGACTGGGAGGGCCACCCGCAGCGCAAGGACTACCCGCTCGGTGGCGTGGCGGTCGAGTACAAGGGCGCTGAGATTCCGCCGCCGGACCGGAGGAGGTCCTACCAGTGACCACGTCGAACTATGCGACCGAGCGGGAGACCACCGAGGGCCGGGTCTTCACCGTCACCGGTGGCGACTGGGACACCATCGTCTCGGGCACCGACCCGATCAACGACGAGCGGATCGTCGTCAACATGGGTCCGCAGCACCCGTCCACGCACGGCGTACTGCGGCTGATCCTGGAGCTGGAGGGCGAGACGGTCCGCGAGGCCCGTTCCGTCGTCGGCTACCTGCACACCGGCATCGAGAAGAACCTCGAATACCGCAACTGGGTGCAGGGTTCGACGTTCGTGACCCGGATGGACTACCTCGCCCCGATCTTCAACGAGACGGCGTACGCCCTCGCCGTGGAGAAGCTGCTCGGCATCACCGACGACATCACCGAGCGGGCCACCACCATCCGCGTGCTGATGATGGAGCTCAACCGGATCTCGTCGCACCTGGTCTGGCTGGCCACCACCGGCATGGAGCTGGGCGCGATCTCGATCATGCTGTACGGCTTCCGGGAGCGGGAGTACATCCTCGACATCTTCGAGACCATCACGGGTCTGCGGATGAACCACGCGTACGTCCGGCCGGGCGGTGTGGCGCAGGACGTGCCGGACGCGGCGATCGTCAAGATCCGCGAGTTCCTGAAGATGATGCCGAAGAAGCTCAAGGAGTACGAGGACCTGCTCTCCGGCCAGCCGATCTGGACCGAGCGTACGAAGAACGTGGCGGTGCTGGACGTGACCGGCTGCCTGGCGCTCGGTGTCACCGGCCCGGTGCTGCGCTCCGCCGGCCTCGCCTGGGACCTGCGCAAGACCATGCCGTACTGCGGCTACGAGACGTACGAGTTCGACGTGCCGACCCACCCCGACGGTGACGTGTGGGGCCGCTACCTGGTCCGGCTCGCCGAGATCCGCGAGTCGATGAAGCTGGTCGAGCAGGCGCTGGACCGGCTGAAGCCGGGTCCGGTGATGGTCGCCGACCGCAAGATCGCGTGGCCGGCGCAGCTGGCCATCGGCGTCGACGGCATGGGCAACTCGCTGGAGCACGTCGCGAAGATCATGGGTCAGTCGATGGAGTCGCTGATCCACCACTTCAAGCTGGTCACCGAGGGCTTCCGGGTTCCGCCCGGCCAGGTGTACGTCGGCATCGAGTCGCCGCGCGGCGAGCTGGGCGTGCACGCGGTCTCCGACGGCGGCACGCGGCCGTACCGGGTGCACTACCGGGAGCCGAGCTTCGTCAACCTCCAGGCCCTGCCGGCGATGGCCGAGGGCGGCCTGATCGCCGACGTGATCGCCGGCGGCGCCTCGCTGGACCCCGTGATGGGTGGGTGTGACCGATGAGTGTTGTCTTCACCGACGAGACGCGGGAGCGGGCGCGCGAGATCATCGCCCGTTACCCGGCGGACCGGTCCCGCTCGGCGCTGCTGCCGCTGCTGCACCTGGTACAGGCCGAGGAGGGGTACGTCTCCCCGGCCGGTGTGGCGTTCTGCGCCGAGGTGCTCGGGTTGAACAAGGCCCAGGTGGGCGCGGTGGCCACCTTCTACACCATGTACAAGCGCAAGCCGACCGGTGACTTCCTGGTCAGCGTCTGCACCAACACCATGTGCAACGTGCTCGGTGGCCAGGAGGTCTACGACACGCTCTCCGAGCACCTGGGTGTCGGGCACGACGAGACGACCGCCGACGGCACGATCACGCTGGAGCACGCCGAGTGCCTGGCGGCCTGCGACTACGGCCCGGTGATGACCGTCAACTACGACTTCTTCGACGGCGTCGACCCGTCGACGGCCCGCGGCGTCGTCGACGAGCTGCGCGCGGGCGGGCGGCCGATGCCGACCCGGGGCGCCCGGCTCTGCACGCTCAAGGAGATGGCGGTGCAGCTCGCCGGTTTCGCCGACGAGCGCGACGGCGCGGTCGCCGACGGCGGGCCGGGCGAGCCCACCCTGCGCGGGCTGCGGCTGGCGCAGCAGCACGGCGTCTCGGTGCCGGGCTTCGACCCGAACACCCCGATCCGCAGCAAGGCGGAGGCGGACAAGTCCGCCGCCGAGGCGAAGGCGAAGGCGGAGGCCGCCAAGCCGGCGCCCGCCGAGGCCAGTGCTGCCCCGGTGAAGGGTGGCGACGGGGCGTCCGCCCCGACGGGGGCCGCCGGGGTCGCCGGGCCGGCGAAGCCGGCAGACGCCACTGAGCCGGCGAAGCCGGCAGACGCCACCGGCAGCACCACGCGGGACGTCACGGCACCGGACGGCAAGTCGCCGCAGGTGCGTACCGCCGAGACCCGGCAGCCGGACGCGGACACCGCCGTGGCGGACGCCCCGGGCACGAAGGTTCCGGTGGACGGCACCGGCACCGCGCCCGCGGCTGGCGACGCGCGGGCGGCCGAGGCCGCCGGCGTGGCGGCCAACGCGCCGGCCGGCGACGGCAAGCCCGCCGGCGACGAGGCCGGGGCGCAGGAGCGCAACCTCACCGAAGCGAAGGCTGGCACGGTCGCCGACGGCGCCGGACCGGCGGACGCGAGCGAAACGGGGGCCCAGAAGTGACCACTCCCCGCCCGGAGACGTTGGCCAAGCTGACGCCGGTGCTGACCAAGCGCTGGCTGTCGCCGGACGCCTGGCGGATCGGCACCTACGAGCAGCTCGACGGCTACGCCGCGCTGCGCAAGGCGCTCAAGGCCCACCCGGACGACCTGATCCAGCTGATCAAGGACTCCGGGCTGCGCGGCCGTGGCGGCGCCGGCTTCCCCACCGGACTCAAGTGGGGCTTCATCCCGCAGGGTGACGGGAAGCCGCACTACCTGGTGGTCAACGCCGACGAGGGCGAGCCGGGCACCTGCAAGGACCTGCCGCTGATGACCCACGACCCGCACGCGCTGGTCGAGGGCGTCATCATCGCGTCGTACGCGATCCGGGCCAGCCGCGCCTACATCTACATCCGGGGCGAGGCCGTGCACGCCGCACGTCGGCTGCGCAACGCCGTCCAGGAGGCGTACGACAAGGGCTACCTCGGCCGGAACATCCTGCGCAGCGGCTACGACCTGGAACTGGTCGTGCACTCCGGCGCCGGGGCGTACATCTGCGGCGAGGAGACGGCTCTGCTGGACTCGCTGGAGGGGTTCCGGGGTCAGCCCCGGCTGCGCCCGCCGTTCCCGGCCACCCACGGCCTCTACGCCAGCCCGACGGTGGTGAACAATGTCGGCACCATCGCCAGCGTGCCGCCGATCGTGCTCGGTGGGGCCGACTGGTGGAAGACCATGGGCACCGAGAAGTCCTCCGGTCCGATGATCTACTCGCTCTCCGGTCGGGTCGCCAACCCCGGCCAGTACGAGTGCTCGATGGGTGTCACGCTGCGCGAGCTGCTGGAGCTGGCCGGCGGGATGCAGCCCGGTCACAACCTGCGGTTCTGGACTCCGGGCGGATCGTCCACGCCGTTGCTCGCGGCCGAGCACCTGGACGTGCCACTGGACTTCGAGGGGGTGGCGGCGGCCGGCTCGATCCTGGGCACCACGGCCACCCAGATCTTCTCCGACCAGGACTGCCCGGTGTACGCGACGTACCGGTGGCTGGAGTTCTACCACCACGAGTCGTGCGGCAAGTGCACCCCGTGCCGCGAGGGCAACTACTGGATGGTCCGGGTCTACCGGCGGATCCTCGCCGGTCAGGGCACCCACGAGGACCTGGACACCCTTCTGGACACCTGCGACAACATCCTCGGCCGCTCGTTCTGCGGTCTGGGTGACGGCGCGACCAGCTCGGTGACCTCGTCGCTGAAGTACTTCAAGCAGGACTACCTCGACTACATCGAGGGACGTACCGCGCCGAAGCTGTCGGACAAGCAGCTGGTGGGAGCCCACTAATGACCGACGTAGCCAAGCAGACCGAGACCGTCACCCTCACCATCGACGGCATCGAGGTCACCGCCCCCAAGGGGACGCTGCTGATCCGGGTCGCCGAGCAGATGGGCACCGAGATCCCCCGGTTCTGCGACCACCCGCTGCTGGCCCCGGCCGGCGCGTGCCGGCAGTGCCTGGTCGAGGTGGAGGGGCAGCGCAAGCCGGTCGCCTCGTGCACCCAGACCGTCGCCGACGGCATGGTCGTGCGGACGCAGATCACCTCCCCGGTCGCCAAGAAGGCGCAGGAGGGGGTGATGGAGCTGCTGCTGCTCAACCACCCACTGGACTGCCCGATGTGTGACAAGGGCGGCGAGTGCCCCCTGCAGAACCAGGCGATGTCCACCGGCCGCACCGACTCGCGCTTCCACGAGCACAAGCGGGAGTACGAGAAGCCGATGGCGATCAGCAGCCAGGTGCTGCTGGACCGCGAGCGCTGCGTGCTCTGCCAGCGGTGCACCCGGTTCTCCGAGGAGATCGCCGGCGACAAGTTCATCGACCTGATGGGCCGGTCGTCCGCCGAGGAGATCAACATCTACCGGGACGACGCGTACGGCGAAGAGGGCGACGCCGGGGACGTCCCGTTCAACTCCTACTTCTCCGGTAACACCGTGCAGATCTGCCCGGTGGGTGCGCTCACCGGTTCCCAGTACCGGTTCCGCGCCCGCCCGTTCGACCTGGTGTCCAGCCCCAGCGTCTGCGAGCACTGCTCGGCCGGCTGCGGGCAGCGCACCGACTGGCGTCGCGGCAAGGCGCTGCGCCGCCTGGCCGGTGACGAGCCGGAGGTGAACGAGGAGTGGAACTGCGACAAGGGCCGGTGGGGCTTCCAGTACGCCCGCGCCACCGACCGGCTGACCACCCCGCTGGTCCGCGACGAGCGCACCGGCGAGCTGCGCGAGGCGTCCTGGAGTGAGGCGCTCACCGTGGCCGCCGAGGGGCTGCACGCGGCCCGGGAGGGCGGGCAGGGCACGGCGGTGCTCACCGGCGGCCGGCTGACCGTCGAGGACGCCTACGCGTACGCGAAGTTCGCCCGGGTCGCCCTGAACACCAACGACATCGACTTCCGGGCCCGGCCGGTCTCCCGCGAGGAGGCCGACTTCCTGGCCAGCTCGGTCGCCGGGGTCACCGACGTCACCTACACCGACGTGGAGAACGCGCCGGCGGTGGTGCTGGTCGGCCTGGAGCCGGAGGAGGAGTGCCCCATCCTCTTCCTGCGGCTGCGCAAGGCGTACCTGAAGAAGACCCTGACGGTGTACGCGCTGGCGCCGTTCGCCACCCGCGGCCTGGAGAAGCTCGGTGCCAAGCTGGCCCGGGTGGTGCCGGGCGAGGAGGCCAGCGTGCTTGCCGAGCACGCCACGGTCACCGAGGCGCTGAGCGCGCCGGGCGCGATCCTGATCGTCGGCGAGCGGCTGGCCAGCGTGCCGGGTGGGCTCTCCGCCGCGGCGGACGTGGCCCGGCGTACCGGTGCGAAGCTGGCCTGGGTGCCGCGACGCGCGGGTGACCGTGGCGCGGTCGACGCGGGCTGCCTGCCCAACCTGCTCCCGGGTGGCCGGCTGGTCACCGAGCCGGCGGCGCGGGCCGAGCTGGGCGAGGCGTGGGACATACCGGCCGGGGTGATCCCGAGCCAGGCCGGTCGGGACACCGATCAGATCCTGGCCGCCGCGGCCAACGGGCAGCTCGGCGCCCTGGTGGTCGGCGGTGTCGACCCGGCCGACCTGGCCGACCCTCGGCTGGCCGAGGCCGCTCTGGACGCGGTGCCGTTCCTGGTGAGCCTGGAACTGCGCGCCAGCGCGGTGACCCGACGCGCCAACGTGGTGCTGCCGGTCGCCCCGGTGGTCGAGAAGGCCGGCAGCTTCCTGGACTGGGAGGGTCGGCTGCGGCCGTTCGAGGCGGTGCTGGACACCGCCGCGATGACCGACGGCCGGGTCCTCGACGCGCTCGCCGCCCTGCTCGACGTGCGGCTCGGCACCGGCGACGTGCTGAGTGTGCGTCGCGAGTTGGGCTCGCTGCCGGCCACCCGCACGTCCCGGCCGGCGGCACCGTCGGTGTCGCCGGGCGCGGTGCCGCACCCGGGCGCCGGAGAGGCCGTGCTGGCCACCTGGCACCAGCTGGTCGACCTCGGCACCCTGACCGACGGCGACGAGCACCTCGCCGGCACCGCCCGCCCGCCGGTCGTCCGGCTGGGCAAGGGCACCGCCGAGGCACTCGGTGTGGCCGACGGTGACGCGGTCACGGTCGGCACCGACCGGGGCGCGTTGACCCTGCCGGCCGAACTCACCGAGATGCCGGACGGCGTGGTCTGGCTGCCGACCAACTCACCCGGTGCGACCGTGCGACGCAGCCTCGGGGCGACGTCCGGCGCGGTCGTCCGGATCTCCGTTCCCGCACCGGGCGCGGCCGTTCCGGCCGGGCGCGTCGCGGCGGACGAGGCCGGTCTCCCGGGTCCGCTGCTCAATGCTGGGGGTGTCGAGTGAGGTACCTGGCGCAGGATCCGACGCTGGCCGACTTCGGCCGGGATCCGTGGTGGCTGGTCCTGGGCAAGATTGTCTTCGCGTTCGCCTTCGGTCTGCTGGCCACCCTGCTCGGCGTCTGGTTCGAGCGGCGCGTGGTGGGCTACATGCAGGTGCGGCCCGGCCCCAACCAGGTCGGCCCGTTCGGTCTGCTGCAGACCCTCGCCGACGGCCTGAAGATGGCCTTCAAGGAGGACATCCTGCCGAAGGCGGCCGACAAGGTCGTCTACTTCTTCGCCCCGACCATCTCGGTGATCTGCGCGGTCACCGCGCTGTCGGTGGTGCCGTTCGGCCCGATGGTGAGCATCGCCGGTCACCACACGCCGTTGCAGGTCACCGACGTGCCGGTGGCGGTGCTGCTGCTGCTGGCCTGCTCATCGATGGGCGTGTACGGCATCGTGCTGGGCGGCTGGGCCTCCGGCTCGACGTACCCGCTCCTCGGCGGTCTGCGCTCCAGCGCCCAGATGATCTCCTACGAGGTCGCCATGGGCCTGAGCATCGTCGCGGTGTTCATGACCGCCGGCACGATGAGCACCAGCGGGATCGTCGCCGCTCAGGGCGACGGCACCCAGCTGACCGTCTTCGGCACCGAGATCCCCGCGCCGGGCTGGTACGCGATCCTGCTGCTGCCCAGCTTCATCATCTTCTTCATCGCCACCGTGGGTGAGACCAACCGGGCGCCGTTCGACCTGCCCGAGGCCGAGTCCGAGCTGGTCGCCGGCTTCATGACGGAGTACAGCTCGCTGAAGTTCGCGCTCTTCATGCTCAGCGAGTACGTCGCGATGGTGACCATGTCCGCGGTCACCACCACGCTGTTCCTGGGCGGTTGGCGGGCACCCTGGCCGATCACCCTGTGGGAGGGCGCCAACTCCGGTTGGTGGCCGATGCTCTGGTTCTTCGGCAAGGTGATCGCGTTGGTCTTCGTGTTCGTGTGGCTGCGCGGCACGCTGCCCCGGCTGCGCTACGACCAGTTCATGCGCTTCGGCTGGAAGGTCCTGCTGCCGATCAACCTGGTCTGGATCCTGGTCCTGTCGGGCCTGCGCTCCATCGAGGACTGGGACTCGCGCAGCAAGCTCATCGCCGTCGGCATCCCGGCCGGTGTCCTGCTGATCGCCACGCTGTTCTGGCCCAACCGCCGCCCGCAGCCGAAGCCGACGACGCAGGAACAGGTGGACAGCCGGCCGTACGGGAGCTTCCCGCTGCCACCGATGGATCTACAGGTACCACCGAGCCCGCGTATCACGCGCGTGGTCGCCGAGCGGGAGCCGGCCAACATCGTCGCCGGCTCGGACTCCAGGGAGGTGTGACGTGGGCGCGATCACCGGAACGTTCAAGGGATTCGGTGTCACCTTCTCGCACATGTTCAGGAAGGTCGTCACCACCGACTACCCGTTCAAGCCGCCGGTGTCGGCGCCGCGCTACCACGGGCGGCACATCCTCAACCGGCACCCGGACGGCCTGGAGAAGTGCATCGGCTGCGAGTTGTGCGCCTGGGCCTGCCCGGCGGACGCGATCTACGTCGAGGGTGGCGACAACACCGACGACCAGCGCTTCTCGCCGGGTGAGCGGTACGCCAGCATCTACCAGATCAACTACGCGCGGTGCATCTTCTGCGGCCTGTGCATCGAGGCCTGCCCGACCCGTTCGCTGACCATGAGCAACGAGTACGAGCTGGCCCGGGACAACCGGCAGGACCTGATCTTCACGAAGGAGCAGTTGCTCGCGCCGCTGCTCGAAGGCATGGAGCAGCCGCCGCACCCGATGCGCCTGGGCGACAGCGAGAAGGACTACTACGTCGGCGCCCTGGACAATCCGGGCACCTCCGCCGGTGCCGAGACGTCCCCGATGGGCCCCGGCCGGTACCAGGTCGAGGAGCACCCCGGCGTGACGTTCCCGGGTGCCGAGCAGGCCGCCCAGCGCGCGGCGGCCGGCAAGGGAGAGCAAGCATGACCACGTCTACGGTGCTGGCCGCGGCGGGTGGGGTGTCCGGTGGTGAGGAGGTCACCTTCTGGATCCTCGCGCCGCTCGCGCTCATCGGCGCGATCGGGATGGTGGCGGCCCGCAACGCGGTGCACTCCGCGCTCTGGCTGGTGCTCACCATGCTCTGCCTGGGCGTGTTCTACGTGCTCCAGGCCGGGCCGTTCATCGGCATGGTGCAGATCATCGTCTACACCGGCGCGATCATGATGCTCTTCCTGTTCGTGCTGATGCTGGTCGGCCGGGACGCCTCCGACTCGCTGATCGAGACGCTGCGCGGCCAGCGCGTCGCCGCGATCGTGCTGGGGCTGGGCTTCGCCGGCCTGGTCGGCGGTGCGCTCTACCGGGCGCTGGAGGGCACCACCGCGGTCGGCCTGGAGCAGGCCAACGCGGAGGGCAACGTGCAGGGCATCGCCCGACTGCTCTTCACCAAGTACGTCTTCGCGTTCGAGCTGACCTCGGCGCTGCTGATCACCGCGGCGGTCGGCGCCATGGTGCTCGCGCACATCGAGCGGCGTAAGCAGGACAAGGTCGACCAGCCGTCGACGATGCGGGCCCGCTTCGCGCCGGGCAACTACCCCGGCCCCAAGCCGGGCCCGGGCGTCTTCGCGACCTCCTCCTCGGTGGCCACCCCGGCGCGGCTGCCGGACGGCCGGCTCACCGATCGGAGCACGCCGGACATCCTGCCGGTGCGGGAGCTGACCGCGCAGGAGACCACGCTGAAGGGTACGGATCGGTGAGCGCGAGGAGTGCAGCGAAGCGGAGCCCCGCAGTCGCGAACGAAAGGCGAGGCCAGTCATGACGCCCGACTACTACCTGGTGTTGGCCGCGGTGCTGTTCACCATCGGTGCCGCCGGGGTGCTCGTGCGGCGCAACGCGATCGTGCTGTTCATGTGCGTGGAGCTGATGCTCAACGCGGCCAACCTGACGCTGGTCACCTTCAGCCGGATCAACGGCGACCTCAACGGTCAGATCATGGCGTTCTTCGTGATGGTCGTGGCGGCGGCCGAGGTCGTGGTCGGTCTCGCGATCATCATGTCCATCTTCCGGACGCGGCGCTCGGCGAGCGTCGACGACGCCAACCTGCTCAAGTACTAAGGGGCAAGCAAGTGGAAGAGACTGTGCAGTACGCCGGTGCCACGGGCTTGCTCGGCAGCGTCTGGCTGCTGGTGGCGATCCCGCTGGTCAGCGCGGCCATCCTGCTGCTGCTCGGCCGTCGGGCCGACCGCTGGGGGCACTGGCTGGGCGTCGCCGCCATCGGTGCCGCCTTCGTGCTCGGCCTGACCTTCTTCTTCCAGCTGCGTGGCCTGGAGAACAAGTCGGTCGAGCTGAGCCTCTGGGACTTCATCGCGGTCGGTGATCTCCGGGTCGACTTCGGTCTGCTGTTCGACCCGCTGGCCGCGGTCTTCGTGCTGCTGATCACCGGGGTGGGTTTCCTGATCCACCTGTACGCGGTGGAGTACATGGCGCACGACGAGGGCCGCCGCCGGTTCTTCGCGTACTTCAACCTGTTCGTCGCGGCGATGCTGCTGCTGGTGCTCGGCAACAACTACGTGATGCTGTACTTCGGCTGGGAGGGCGTCGGTCTGGCGTCGTACCTGCTGATCTCCTTCTGGTACGGGCGGCCCAGCGCCGCCACCGCCGGCAAGAAGGCGTTCCTGATGAACCGGGTCGGCGACACCGGCCTGGCCATCGGCATCTTCATCATGTTCGCCACCCTGGGCACCACCCAGTACGACGAGGTGTTCAACGGCGTCGGTTCGCTGACCGGCACCACCGTGCTGGTGCTCGGCCTGCTGCTGCTGCTCGGCGCGGCCGGCAAGTCCGGTCAGTTCCCGCTGCAGGCGTGGCTGCCGGACGCGATGGAGGGCCCGACCCCGGTGTCGGCACTCATCCACGCCGCCACCATGGTCACCGCCGGCGTGTACCTGATCGCCCGCTCCAACCCGGTCTTCTCGGCGAACTCGACGCTGCAACTCGTGGTGGTCAGCGTCGGCGCGCTCACCCTGCTGATGGGCTGCATCATCGGCGCGGCCAAGGACGACATCAAGCGGGTACTGGCCTGGTCGACGGTGAGCCAGATCGGCTACATGTTCCTCGGCGTCGGCCTGGGCGGCGGGGCGTACGCGCTGGCCATCATCCACCTGCTGGCGCACGGCTTCTTCAAGGCCAACATGTTCCTGGGCGCCGGCTCGGTGATGCACGGCATGAAGGACCAGGTCGACATCCGCCGCTTCGGTGGCCTCTCGAAGCACATGAAGATCACCTGGTTGACCTTCATGATGGGATGGCTGGCCATCATCGGCCTCCCGCCGCTCTCCGGCTACTTCTCCAAGGAGCCGATCATCGCGAGCGCCTTCGATCGGGAGGACTGGACCGCCTGGCTCTTCGGCGGCGCGGCACTGCTCGGCGCGGGGCTGACCGCGTTCTACATGACGCGGCTGTTCGTGCTCACCTTCCACGGCCCGAAGCGGTGGACCGAGGACATCGAGCACCCGCACGAGTCGCCGAAGCTGATGACCATCCCGCTGATCCTGCTGGCTGCCGGCTCGGTGGTGGCCGGTGGCCTGATGGCCTGGAACGACGGGGTCGCCTCCTGGCTGTCACCGGTGCTCGGCGAGGAGGCCGCCGGTGAGGCCCACGGCGTGCTCTCCCACACGGTGATCACGATCCTGTCGCTGCTGGTCACCGTGCTCGGCGCCGGGCTGGCCTGGTTCCTGTTCCGGACCGGTACGGCCACCGCGCCGCAGCCGGCCGGGGTGCTGGTCACCGCCGCCCGGCGCAACCTCTACGCCGACGCGGTGAACGAAGCGGTCTTCGAGAAGCCGGGCATCTTCCTCACCCGGGCGCTGGTCTTCCTCGACAACCGGGGCATCGACGGGCTGGTCAACGGGCTCGCCGCCGCGGTCGGCGGTGGTTCGGGCCGGCTCCGGCGGATGCAGACCGGCTTCGTCCGCTCGTACGCCACCTCGATCCTGGCCGGCGTGCTGCTGGTGATGGCGGCGTTCCTGGCCGTGCAGGCGGGGTGGTTGGCGTGATCGACCTCTTTCCGGCCGCCCCCGCCGGCGGACCACGCAGTGACGACGGAGGTAAGGCCGCATAATGTCCAACTTCCCGTTCCTCTCGGTGCTCACCGTGGCGCCGCTGGTGGGCGCCCTGGTGGTGGCCTTCCTGCCGCGTCACCGGCCGGAGCTGGCCAAGCAGGTGGCGTTCGCCTGGTCACTGCTCGTGCTGGTGCTGTCGGTGGTGATGTGGGTCAGCTTCAACGCCGGCGGTGACCGGTTCCAGTTCCGCGAGTCGTACTCGTGGATCCCGAACTGGGGTGTCAGCTTCACCTTCGCGGCCGACGGCATCGCCCTGGTGATGTTGATGCTGATCGCGGTGCTGGTGCCGCTGGTGATCCTGGCGTCCTGGCACGACGCGGAGTCGTCGAAGCGGTCGGTGCCCGTCTACTTCGCGCTGCTGCTGGTCCTCGAATGCACGATGATCGGCGTCTTCGCGGCCGCCGACGTCTTCCTGTTCTACGTGTTCTTCGAGGTCATGCTGGTGCCGATGTACTTCCTCATCGGCAGCTACGGCGGCCACCAGCGGCAGTACGCGGCGGTGAAGTTCTTCCTCTACTCGCTCGTCGGCGGTCTGTTCATGCTGGCCGCGGTGATCGGCCTGTGGGTGGTCGGCGGGAAGACGTTCGACTGGCAGGCGCTGTCGCAGGTGGACATCAGCACCGGCACCGAGCGGTGGCTGTTCCTCGGCTTCTTCCTCGCGTTCGCCATCAAGGCGCCGTTCTTCCCGTTCCACACCTGGCTGCCGGACGCCGGTGGTGCCGCTCCGGCGGGTGCCGCCGCGCTGCTCGTCGGCGTGCTGGACAAGGTCGGCACGTTCGGCATCCTGCGCTACTGCCTGCCGCTGTTCCCCGAGGCGTCGAAGTGGTTCGCGCCGTGGGCTCTGGCGCTGGGCGTGATCGGCATCGTCTACGCCGCGCTGCTGGCGGTCGGCCAGAACGACCTCAAGCGGCTGGTGTCGTACACCTCGATCGCGCACTTCGGGTTCATCGGGGTGGGCATCTTCGCGTTCACCACGCAGGCCGGCACGGGCGCGGTGCTCTACATGCTCAACCACGGTCTGGCCACCGGCCTGCTGTTCCTGGTGGTGGGCATGCTGATCTCCCGGCGTGGTTCGGCGCTGATCAGCGACTTCGGTGGTGCCGGCAAGCTGGTTCCGGTGCTCGCCGGTGTGCTGTTCTTCGCCGGTCTCGCCTCGCTCGCGCTGCCCGGGACCGCGCCGTTCATCTCCGAGTTCCTGGTGCTGATCGGCACCTTCACGGTGAACAAGCCGGTGGCGGTCATCGCCACGCTCGGCATCATCCTGGCCGCCGCGTACGTGCTGTGGATGGTGCAGCGCACCACCCAGGGCACGCTCAACCCGGCGCTGACCGAGGTCGACGGCATGCGCCGGGACCTGAATCTGCGCGAGAAGGTCGTGGTCGCCCCGCTGATCGCGCTGATCGTGCTGCTCGGCTTCTACCCCAAGCCGGTCACTGACGTGATCAACCCGGCCGTCCAGGCGACCATGGACGACATCGGCAGGACCGACCCCGCCCCGTCGGTGGGCACCGTCCAGGAGGCGCACCGGTGAGCGCGAGGAGTGCAGCGCAGCGGAGCCCCGCAGTCGCGAACGAAAGGTCGGCACAGTGACCGAGTTGAAACTGCCGTCGCTCGACTACGCGGCGCTGGCCCCGATCCTGATCATGTTGGGCACCGCGTTGCTCGGTGTGCTGGTCGAGGCGTTCGTGCCCCGGCGTTCGCGGCACCTGGTGCAGCTGACGTTGGCACTGCTGGCGGTGCTCGCCGCGCTGACCATGGTGGTCCTGAGCGCCGACGACCGGATCATCACCGCCGGTCAGGCCCTCGCGGTGGACGGGCCGACGCTGTTCCTCCAGGGCGCGATCCTGGTGCTGGCCGCCATGGCGCTGCTGCTGATCGGTGACCGCTCGGTGGAACGCGGCGGTGCGTTCGTCGCGCAGGCCGCGGTGACCGCCGAGTCGGCCGACGACCGGCGGCAGGCCGAGGGCCGCAACGGGCTCACCGAGGTCTACCCGCTCACCACGTTCGCGATCGGCGGCATGCTGATCTTCGTGGCGGCGAACGACCTGCTGACCATGTTCATCGCGCTGGAGGTCTTCTCGCTGCCGCTGTACCTGCTCTGCGCGCTGGCCCGTCGCCGGCGGCTGCTGAGCCAGGAGGCGGCGATGAAGTACTTCCTGCTCGGCGCGTACGCCTCGGCGTTCTTCCTGTTCGGCGTGGCCCTGATCTACGGCTTCACGGCCGGCGTTCCGGGTCGGGCCGCCGGTGTCGACTTCGCCACCATCAACGCGGCGGTGACCGAGTCGCCGGCCAGCCCGGTGCTGCTCTTCGCCGGCATGGCGCTGCTCTCCATCGGCCTGCTCTTCAAGGCCGCCGCGGCACCGTTCCACGTGTGGACGCCGGACGTCTACCAGGGTGCGCCGACCCCGGTCACCGGGTTCATGGCGGCCTGCACGAAGGTCGCCGCGTTCGGTGCGCTGCTGCGTGTCTTCCACGTCGCGTTCGCGGACGCCGGCTGGGACTTCACGCCGGTGCTCGGTGCGGTCGCGGTGCTGACCATGCTGATCGGCGCGGTGCTCGCCGTCACCCAGACCGACATCAAGCGGCTGCTCGCGTACTCCTCGATCGCCAACGCCGGCTACCTGCTGGTCGGTGTGCTGGCGCCGACCCGCGACGGGCTGTCCGGCACGATGTTCTACCTCGTGGCGTACGGGTTCTCGGTGCTGGCCGCGTTCGCGGTGGTGACGCTGGTGCGCGACGCCGACGGGGAGGCCACCCACCTGTCCCGCTGGGCGGGGCTGGGTCGGCGTTCGCCGTTCTTCGCCGGGCTGTTCACGTTCATCCTGCTGGCCTTCGCGGGTATCCCGCTGACCAGCGGCTTCACCAGCAAGTTCGCGATCTTCGGGCCGGCCCTGGAGGAGGGGCAGGCCTGGCTGGTGATCGCCGGTGTGTTGACCAGCATGGTGCTGGCGTTCCCGTACCTGCGGGTCGTGGTGATGATGTGGCTCTCCGAGCCGGGCGAGTCCACCCCGACCGTCACCGTGCCCGGTGGGCTCACCTCCGCCGCGCTGATGATCGGCGTGGTGGCCACTCTGGTGCTGGGTGTCGCCCCGGCGCCGCTGCTCGATCTGGCCGCCGGAGCAGCCGAATTCGTGCGATGACGCGAGTCTCGTCGATCGGAGGCCGGTACGCGTTCGCGTGCCGGCCTCCGGTGCGTATCCCCGACCCGGAGCAGGTCGAACGGGTGTGGCATGGTTGATGGTGTGGTGATTCCGGCTGGTGAGCGTTCAGGTGCCTCCGGCTCCGGCGGTCGTCGGGGTCGGGCGAGCACGAGTCAGTTCGGCGCGCTCGGCCTGCATCTCGCCGATCCCCGCGTCGAGGCGTCCGTGCTGGGTCTGCTGGCCTCGGTGGAGGTCGAGCTAAGGGCCAGCGTGGCGAGCGCGGACCCGTTCGTCACGGAGGCCGCCCGGCATCTGGTCGAGGCCGGCGGAAAGCGTTTCCGCCCCCTGCTGGTGGCGCTGGGCGCCCAGTTCGGTGATCCGACCGGCGCACAGGTCATTCCGGCCGCCGTGGTGATGGAGCTCACGCACCTGGCGACGTTGTACCACGACGACGTGATGGACGAGGCGGCCGTGCGTCGGGGTGCGCCGAGCGCGAACTCCCGCTGGACCAACTCGGTCGCCATCCTGGTCGGCGACTATCTCTTCGCCCGCGCCGCGGACATCGCCGCCGATCTGGGCCCCGAGGCGGTCCGGTTGCAGGCGCGCACGTTCGCCCGCCTGGTGCACGGTCAGATCGCGGAGACCGTGGGGCCGCGTGCCGACGACGACCCGGTCGCGCACTACCTGAACGTCATCGCGGACAAGACCGGTTCGCTGATCGCCACGTCGGCCCGTTTCGGCGGCATGTTCGGTGGTGCCGCGCCGGAGCACGTCGAGGCGTTGGCCGGGTACGGCGAGACGATCGGGGTGGCCTTCCAGCTCTCCGACGACCTGCTGGACATCGCGTCCGAGTCGGTGCAGTCGGGCAAGACCCCCGGCACGGACCTGCGGGAGGGCGTTCCCACGCTGCCGGTGCTCTACGCCCGTGCGGCGGACGACTCCGACGCCTCCTCGGTGCGCCTGCGGGAGATCCTGGCGACCGGCCCGCTGACCGACGACGCGCTGCACGCGGAGGCGCTGGGGCTGCTCCGGGAGAGCCCGGCGCTCAAGCGGGCGCGGGAGACCGTGCGCAGCTACGCCGAGGACGCCCGCGCGCGACTCGCCCCGCTGCCGGACGGGCCGTCGCGTCGCGCCCTCGAATCGCTCTGCGACTACATCGCCGACCGCACCAGCTGATCCGCACTCCGGGTCGTGCCGGCGACGGTCAGGAGCCGACTGCCGACGAGCATGAGCGCGGCGGCGAGCAGCATCGACACCGCCGCCGTGGACCACATCGCCGGGTAGCCGAGGTGGGCGGCGAGCGGGCCGAGGCTCAGCGGGCCGAGGCAGCCGCCCGCGTACACCCCGGTCTGGGTGATCGACGTGGCGGTGGCCGGCGCCTGCGGGTGGAGCCGGACCACCGCGAAGTTCATCAGGCCGGGCCACGCCCAGCCCAGGCCGAAGCCGAGCACCACGCCCGCCACCAGCGGCACCGCGCCGGTCAACGCGAGCAGGCCCAGGCCGACCGCGCCGACCACCAGCATCGCGGCGATCAGCGCGACGTGGCCGCTGGCCCTGCGGTCGGCCAGCGCGCCGGCACCCACGCGGGCCGTCACGCAGACGGCGCTGCCCAGGGTCAGGGTGAGGCCGGCGAGGCCCGGGGACAGTCCTCGGGCGGCCGCGGAGTCCACCAGGAAGGTGCCGAGCGCGTTGGCCGCGGCGGCGGCCAGGGTCGCCGCCGCGCCGATCACCACGAGCGCCCCGGTGGCCCGGCCGGCACGCCTGTCGCTGGCCTTGCGGGCGCGGCCGGCCTCCTGCCGGGGTACGAGCGGCAGCGTCGTCAGCGCCGCACCGGCGGCGGCCACGAACGCCCAGCGCCAGCCGGCGGTGAGCGCGATGGTGGGGACCGCGGCACCGGCGAGCAGGGTGGAGACCGGGATGGCCGCCTGCTTGACGCCGAACGACAGCCCCTGGCGGCGGGCCGGCACGTGCTGGGCCAGTGCCGCGTTGCTGGCCAGCTGGCCGAGGGCGTTCGCGGCGGCGCTGAGCGCCAGCAACCCCACCAACACCGGGTACGACCGGGCGAGCGCCGCCACGGCCAGCATCGACCCGGCGGCCAGCAGGATGCCGCCGCGGGCCACCACGGCCGGTCCGTACCGTTCGACCAGGCGGCCGGAGGGCACCGAGGCCAGTGCGCTGACCCCGAAGTAGACGGCCACGGCGACGCCCAGGCCGGCAGGGGAGAAGCCGACGTCGGCGCCCATCTGCACGGCGAGGCCACCGAGCAGGAAGACGGGCATGACGCAGGCGACGGTGGTGGCGACGGCACCGACGCTGGCCCGGACGGGTCGGGGACGGGCGGTGGCCGGGGTGAGGGCTGTGTTGGCCATCGTCCGGCAAACCTACGCGAGGCATGTGCAGAGCACTCCTCGTGACCGGCGGGGCACAAGCTGTGGATGGTGATCTGGCATCCTCGACCCGAACAGGCATTTCGCACCGGGCCTGTTTTTCATATGGTGTAAGTCCCCGGCGGCGGAGGTGGTTGTGCGCGACCCCTTGGCAGAACCTTCGGACCTGATCCGCAGCGTGTCCAGAGCACTGCGGGTGCTGGAGTCGGTCGGTCGCGCCCCGAAGGGCCTGACCGTCAAGCAGATCGCTCGGCGTTGCGAGTTGACGGTGGCCACGACCTACCATCTGGTGCGCACACTCGCCTACGAGGGTTACGTGATCCGTCGCGAGGACGGCACGTACATCGTGGGGTTGGAGGTGGCCGACCGCTACCGGGAGCTGGTGACCGCGTTCCGGGGTCCGCCGGCCGTCGGTGAGACGCTGCGGCGGGCCGCGATGGACACCGGCTACAGTCACTACCTGGGCCGCTTCGTCGGCGGTCAGGTGGCCAT
Organism: Micromonospora sp. NPDC050695; assembly: GCF_040654415.1. Taxonomy (NCBI): domain Bacteria; kingdom Bacillati; phylum Actinomycetota; class Actinomycetes; order Micromonosporales; family Micromonosporaceae; genus Micromonospora; species Micromonospora sp. NPDC050695. The sequence goes on along the minus strand of NZ_JBFAHZ010000012.1, from coordinate 42,214 downwards.
CACGGCGGTCGCCGAGGGGCACCGGTCGCCCTACCTGGAGGATCTGGTCCCCGGCTTCGACGAGGGTGCGCACGCCACCGCCCTCGGCAAGGCGCTGCTCGCCACCCTCACCGCCGACCAGCGTTTCCGCTACCTGCGCGAGTACGGCATGCGGCCGTTCACCAGCGCCACGTTGACCACCACCGAGACGTTCGAGGCCGACCTGGCCGCCGGGGACCGGCGCGGGATGCAACTGGAGCTGGGGCAGTTCCGCCAGGGCGTGGCGTGCGCGGCGGTGCTGGTCACCCCGGACAAGGACATGGAACGCCGGGTCGTGCTGGCCTGTGCGTTGCCGGCCAGCGAGATGATGACCTCCGCCCGGGTGGTACGCGCCAAGCTGCTCACGGTGGCCCGCAGCGTCGCCGACGGTATCGCCGCCGACCACTGACCCGTACGACGCCGAGAGGCCCTCTCCCGGGCTGGGAGAGGGCCTCTGGGGGCGGTCCAGGGCCGGACCGCCGGAGCAACGTCAGCGGCCCGCCGGCCGCGTGGGTGACGTCAGCTGCCCACCGGGCCGCCGTCGAGACGCCAGGTGACCACCACGCCGGGCTTGGCGTAGTCGCCGTCCGGCCAGTTCGAGGCCGGGTTCTCCACCGAGGCGCCGGTGATCTCACCCGGGTGCTGCACCGCCACGAAGACCGAGCGGTTGTCGCCGGTGATGAACGGGCCGCAGGTCTCCGCGCCGATCGGCACGGTCAGGAACTGCTTGAGGTGACCGCGCTCCGGGCCCTCCACGGCGACCGCGAACAGGCCGTCGTTGCTGCCCAGCGCATTGCCGTCGGTGGAGATCCACAGGTTGCCGGTGGCGTCGAAGGCGACGTTGTCCGGGCAGGAGATCGGGGAGACCTTGGTCTTGTCGTACCCGGCGAAGAAGGTCGACGGGTCGGTCGGGTCGCCGCAGACGATCGGCAGCGACCAGGCGAACGTCTCCGCCGCGTTGTCGTTGCGATCCTCGACCAGCTCGAGGATCTGCCCGTGCTTGTTGGCGATCCGCGGGTTGGCCTCGTCCGGCTTGGGGTTGCTGCCGACACCCCGGTTGGTGTTGTTGGTCAGCGCCACGTACACCTTGCCGGTGAGCTGGCTCGGCTCGACGTCCTCGGGGCGGTCCATCTTGGTCGCACCGACCTTGTCGCCGGCGAGCCGGGTGAAGGTGAGCACGTCCGCGGCGGTCATCCCGTCGACGAACGACCGGTTGCCGCTGACCAGCTTGATCCAGCGACCCCGGCCGTTGAAGGCGCCGTCGCTGGGCAGCTTGCCGGAGCCGTCGATCTCACCGGCGCTGGTCTGGTCCAGCTGCGCCACGTAGAGCGTGCCGGACTCCAGCAGGGTCAGGTTGTGCTTGCGGGCAGCCCAGGAGTTGCCCTTCATGAACTTCTTGTCCGAGACGAACTTGTACAGGTAGTCGAACCGCTCGTCGTCGCCCATGTACGCGACCACGTGCCCGTCCTTGGCGACGATCACGTTCGCGCCCTCGTGCTTGAACCGGCCCATCGCGGTGTGCTTGCGCGGGCGGCTCTCCGGGTCGAACGGGTCGATCTCGACGATCCACCCGAACCGGTGCGCCTCGTTGGGGTGCTTGGCCAGGTCGAAGCGCTCGTCGGCGCGCTCCCACTTACGGCTGCCGCTGGGGTAGCGGCTGGCGGTGCTGATGCCGTAGCGGTCCAGCTTCGGCTTCAGCTCGGCGGGCGCGGCGTCGGCGCCGACGAAGTACTGGTTGAAGTTCTCCTCGCCGGAGAGCACCGTGCCCCACGGGGTCACGCCACCGGAGCAGTTGTTCAACGTGCCGACAACGGTACGACCCTTGGGGTCGGCGGCGGTCTTCAGCCACGCCGAGCCGGCGGCCGGGCCGGTCAGGTCGAACTTGGTGCTCAGCGCGGTGACCCGCCGGTTGTACGGCCGAGGGCCCTTGCCGACCGGCTTCCACTGCCCGGTGCCGGCGACCCGCTCCAACTCCACCACGGACATGCCGTGCGCGGCCATGGCCGTGCGCAGCTGCTCCACGGAGAGCCCGTCGAGGCCCGGGAAGCCCGGGAACATCAGGTCCTCGTTGGTGTACTCGTGGTTGACCACGAGCAGCGCCCGGTTGCCGCGCTTGTCGAGCGGCAGCACACCCACGAAGTCGTTGTTGTAGCCGAACTGCTTGGACTGCGCGGCGGCGGTCTGGTGGTGCACGTTGAACTCCGGCGCGCCCGGCACCACCGGGTCACCCCACTTGATCACCACGGCGTGGTCGTAACCGTTCGGCACGACCAGGTTGTCCAGCTTGTTCGGCGGGATCGGCTTGAACGACAGGGCGCCGCTGCCGACACCGGTGCTGGGACGGCCGAAACCGAAGCCCTCCGGAACGTCCGGGGCGGCGGGGGCCGCCACGGCGGGGGCCGCGCCGGCCAGCGCGCCGGCCGCCGTACCGCCGAAACCGAGGACCAGCGCGCCGACCGCACCGGCCCGGACCACGCCGCGCCGCGAGACCTCCGCGTTCACCACGTCTCCGAAGTACGCGTTGTCGGACGTGTTCGGGACCGGGTGGTCGCAGGCGTTTCCGCAGCGGTAGAGACAGGTCATGGCGTCACGGGTGCCGTGGCGGTTGCCGGTCAACAAAGGGAGCAGCCGGGGACGGTCGCTCATGGGAGTGGCCTCCTGGAAGTCGGTGGCGCGCCGGAGAAGGTCGACGGCGGGCGTACCAGCCGGACGCTAGGAGGACGCGGTGAGCGGTCGTCGGCCGCAATGTGAACCAGGCATGAACACCTGTCTGGGTCCGCGCCGACCCGCAGCCGGTCTGACCTCGGTCTGAACCGTTCGGCGTCACCGCACGTATTCCCGGGCGAACGCACCGCCGGACGCGCGCCGGAAGTGAGGAGAACGCCATCAGCGACCACGACGCCCAACTGCTGCGCGCGCTGCACGACGAGCACGCGGAGGCGCTGTACGCACACGCGCTGCGGCTGGTCAACGGCGACCGGCAACGCGCCGAGGATCTGGTGCAGGAGACGCTGCTGCGGGCCTGGCGGCACCCGGAGTCACTCGACCCGCGGCGCGGTTCGGTCCGGGCCTGGCTCTTCACCACCGCCCGTAACCTGGCCATCGACGCCTGGCGTCGGCGATCCACGCGGGTCGGCGAGGTGTTCACCGACGAGATGCCCGAGCCGCCCGAGGTCGTCGACGAGGCCGAACGCGCGGTGGAGGCGTGGACCGTCGCCGAGGCGTTGAACCGGCTCAGCCCGACCCACCGGGAGGTCCTGGTCGAATGCTTCTACCAGGGACGGTCGGTGGCCGAGGCGGCGTCGCGGTTGGGCGTGCCACCGGGCACCGTGAAGTCCCGCACCCACTACGCGCTGCGGTCTCTACGGTTGGTCCTGGCTGAGATGGGAGTGACGGGATGACCCGGTGCGAGTTCGCGCACGACGATGGCGCGTACGTGCTGGGTGCCCTGGCTCCCGCCGAGCGGGCCGCGTACGAGCGGCACCTCGCCGGCTGCGCCGAGTGCCGCGACGCGGTCGCCGAGATCGCCGTCCTGCCCGGACTGCTCGGCCGTCTCGACCCGGCCGGGCTGGAGCAGTTCCTGCCGCCGCCGACCGCACCCCGGGTGCCCGCGCTGCTGGAGGAGGCTCGGGCCCGGCGGCGCCGCGAGCGGTGGTCCAACCGCCGAGGGTACGCGGTGACCGGGCTGGTCGCCGCCGCGATGGCACTGGTGGTCGGTGCCGGCACCGCCACGGTGCTGCGAAACACCCCGGGCACGACGCCCCTCCCGGGCGCGGTGGGGACGAGCCCCGGCCCGCGGGTGTCGATGGTCGCCATGCGACCGGTGGCCGCCGCTGGGCCGGTGCACGCCGAGATCGGGCTGACCGGCACCGAGTGGGGCACCGAGGTGACCATGCGCTGCGGGTACGACCCGCGCACGAGCTACGGCAAGGCGTACCCGTTCCGGTTGGTGGCGCACGGCCCGAACGGCGCCAGTGAGCAGATCGGCTCGTGGCTCGCCGCGCCGGGCGACAGTCTCCAGTTCACCGGCGCCACGAGGTTCACCGACGCCGAACTGGTCAGCGTGGAGCTGCAGAGAGCCGACGGCACCCCCATCCTGACCTACGCGGTCCCCTGACCCGCCCCGGTGATCATGAGGTTGGCGGGGCCTCGGGAGATCGACAACACCGTCAACCTCATGATCAACCAGGGTTTGGCCGGGGTGGGCGGGTGGGCCGGTCGGTCAGGTGGGGAGGGGGGCTGGGGCCTTGGTGGGGGCGGGGGTGGCGCGTCGGCGGGTTTGGCGGATGGCGTCGGCGGTGAAGACGATCAGGGCCAACCAGACCAGGGCGAAGCCGGCCAGACGGGCCGGCGGCATGGGCTCGTGGAAGATCAGCACGCCGCAGCCGAGCTGAAGGATCGGCGCCAGATACTGGATCATGCCGAGGCCGGTCAGCGGCAGCCGGTTGGCGGCCCCGGCGAAGAGCAGCAGCGGGATCGCGGTGACCGCACCGGCCAGCACCAGCAGCGCGGTGTGCCCGACCGAGACATGCCCGAAGGTCAACTCGGCGCGGCGGGTCAGCCAGGCCAGGTAGCCCAGCGCGGGCAGCGCCAGCACCGCTGACTCGACGAAGAGCCCCTCGGCGGCGGGCAGCCCGAGCCGCTTCTTGATCAGGCCGTAGCCGGCGAAGCTGAACGCCAGGGTCAGGGCCAGCCAGGGCAGGCGACCGTAGTCCACGGCGAGCACCACGACGGCCGACCCGCCGATGCCCAGCGCCACCCACTGTGCCGGCCGTAGCCGCTCCCGCAGCACCGTCACCCCGAGCAGCACCACGACGAGGGGGTTGATGAAGTAGCCGAGCGCCGTCTCCACCACCCGCTCGGAGCTGACCCCGTAGATGTAGGTGCCCCAGTTGATCGCGATCAGCGCGGCGGCGGCGGCGATCCCCGCCATCGCCCACGGCCGGCGCAGCAGCGCCCGCAGGAAACCGATGTTGCGCAGCGCACCCAGCAGCAGGGCCACGAAGACCACCGACCAGACGATCCGGTGAGCCAGGATCTCCAGCGGGCCGGCGGGTCGCAGCAGCTTGAGATAGAGCGGGAAGAAGCCCCAGATGAGGTACGCGACGAAGCCGTAGAGGTAGCCCAGGCGGAGTGACGTCACGCCTCCACCGTAAGGGGTGAATCCCCGCTATGTTCCTTTCCGGTGATCGGGGTCACCGGCGGCCGCTGGTCGAGATTCATCCACCGCTCCGGGACCTCCAGCGGAGTGAAGCCCACCCGCGCGTACACCTCGTGCGCGTCGTTGGTGACCAGCAGGATCCGGCGTACGCCCAACTCGGCCAGGTGGTCGCGGACCGCGGCCGCGAGCCAGCCGCCCAGGCCGTCGCCCCGGGCGGCGCGATCGACGTACACGTCGCAGAGCCAGGCGAAGGTGGCGCGGTCGGTGACCACCCGGGCCACCGCCACCTGCTGGCCGTCCCCGGGCCGGTAGACGCCGAACGGCAGCGAGCCGGCGAACGCCCGCGCGACCATCTCCCGGTCCCGCCCCAGTGCCCAGTACGCGTCGGTGGACAGCCACCGGTGCACCCGGTCCAGGTCGAGGCGTGCCGGATCGGTGCTGAGCAGGTGGCCGTCGGCGCGAGTCAGTGAGAACACTCCGCGACGCTAGCCGCGACGGCGGCCTCCCGCGCCGACCAATTCCCGCACTCTGGTCACCGACCCGTCCGGTCCCCGGTGCTCGTCGGGGGCCGGACGGGGTCGAGGCGGTGCTGGTCAGTCCCGGTCGAGGACGGCGCCGAGGATCCAGGTCACGATGCTCACGAAGAGGGCGCCGAGTACGGCGGCCGGCCAGAAACCGTCCACCGAGAACGGCAGGCCGGCCTGGTCGGCGATCCAACTGGTGAGCAGGAACAGCAGGCCGTTCACCACCAGCGCGATGAGACCGAGCGTCAACAGGTAGAAACCACAACCGACGGTCTTGATGATCGGCTGGAGGACCGCGTTGACCACGCCGAAGATCACCGCGACCAGGAGCAGCGTGGTGACCGTCTCGACGGCCGAGTTCGAGTCCAGGGTGATACCTGGAATGAGCAGTGTGGCCAACCAGAAGGCCAGCGCCGTGGTGGCCAGCCGGATCAGCAGACCTTTCAGAAAACCCATGGCGGGGATCGTGCCACGGACCGGGCGGCGGCGTAACCCGCCAGTTGCCGCGCCGGGCGGGTCAGCCGCGTCTCGCGCGCGGGCAGGTCGATCGCGTTCCGCGCCGGGCGGGTCAGCCGCGCGCGGGTCGTCCGATCAGCTGCGCCTCGATCGGGGTCGGGGAGAGCAGCGCCCAACGCAGGGCCCGCCGGTTCACCACGGCCACCATGTCGTCGCGGATCCGGGTCAGCCACTCGGCCGACCCGCCCAGCCCCAGCGCCGCGCCGGCCAGCGCGGCTTCGGCCGTGTCCAACGGTTGCAGCACCGCCAGGTCGGCGCGGCTCAGCGCATCGGTGTCCGCCGCGGTCAGCTCGTCCCGCACCACCAGGGTGGCCCGCCACGGGGCGCCCGGCTCCGCCTCGGCCGGCATCGGCCCCGCATCGACCACCAGCAGCAACGGCCGCAGCGCGGTCGCCACCCCGTCGGCGACCCGCCGGCCCGGCGGGATCAGCGGGATCGTCCCGCCCGGCGCGCCCACCCCACGGACGAACGGCTCCCAGGCGCGTGGCCGGGCGGTCTGCACGACCACCAGGGCACCCAGCGCCATCGCGCGCAGCGCCACCAGTTGGGCCGCGCGTACGCCGCCGACCAGCAGCACCCGGGTGCTCTCCGGCCGGAACAGTCGCACGGTGACGGCTCCGCCGTGCCGGTTGGTGCCGACCAGCATCCCGGCCTGACCCAGGGTCAGCTCCCAGTCGTCGAGCGCCGGCCGGGGCGGCGTGCCGGGGGTCGCGAGCGCCAGGGGCAGCGTGGCGGCCAGCCCCTCCAGGTGCGCGCCGTCGAGCCGGCGTAACCCTCCACCGAGGCCGCTCACCAACCGGTCCAGCGCCTCGGCGGCCAGGGTCAGCTCGGTCGTCGTCCCGGCGGCCAGCCGTACCGTCAGCTCGGTCGGCACCTCGGTGGCGCCGCCGGCCGGAAGCGGGCCCGCGCAGATCGACACGGTCGTCGCGGTCGCCGGCAGCGCGAGCAGCCGAGGCGCCAGGAGACGGCTGCCCGCGCCGCCGGTGTCCGGCCAGCGGGTCAGCCGGAAGGTGGCCTGGACGAGGGCGCCGGACCGAAGCACCGGCCAGGACTCGCGCACCGGGTGGCCGTCATGGTGGGCCAGCTCGCCCAGGACGCGCAGCGCCGCGGGTACGCCGAGTGGCCGTGCGGTCAGCGGCCCCAGCCGGCGGACGACGCGGCGGACCGTGCCGGCGAGCACCCGGCGCAGGGCCTCCTCCGACCAGCCGTCGACGCGCAGCACCCGGACCGCCAGCACCGCCTGCTCCCGCCCGGCGAGCCGCCCGTCGGTGAGCTGCCGGTACGACGTGCCGACCGTGCCGCCGGCCGCCGGTACGGGTGCCGGTGTCCCGGCGAGCAGCAGCTGGATCCGCAGCGGCGGGACGTCCACCCCCGGTGCGGGCAGCAGGGCCGATGGCGCGGGGATCGCCCGGGACGCGTCGCCGAGCAGGTCACCGGGGTCGCCGAGTTCCAGCAGCGCGACCATGCCGTCGGTGTCCTCCAGCACGGCCGCCGGCCCGTCGGACAGCTCCGTGGAGCGGACCACGGTGCCTGGCGCCACAAGGTCGAGCAGGTCGGCTGGCCCGGCCGGCCCGACCAGCGCCCGGCGACGGGTCAGGTGCCCGACGGCGGTGCCCAGCCACTCGAAGAGCCACCGGCCCCGGACGCGGACCCCGGCGACCGCCAACAGCACCGCCGCCGCGGCCCCGGCCGCGACGGTCACCGGCGCGCCCCGGCCGAGGGCGGCCAGGACGAGTGCCGCCGCGACCTGGGCGGTGACGAGCTGGCCGGCGCGTATTCCGGTGCCGGCGCGCTGGGCGAGCGCTGCCCACCGACCAGCGCGTCGACGAGGGGCGGCGCCCGGACCGGTGGGACCGGAGGCGGTGTCCACGACGCCCGGGGCGGGGCCGGTCCGGGCGGGCTGCTGCGGCCCCCCGGTGGTGATCGCCGGCACCGCGCCTCCTCCACCGATGTGGACCGAGCCGGGCGGCCGGCCGCTCTCCTGGCCCGTCACGCGCCGCGACGTGGCTGCGGCACATCGTAAGCGACCGATGGCTGCCGTGGTTGTCCACAGGGGAGGCGCGGGGGGTAGCAGAACCGCTACCAGGCCGCTACCGTCAGCCACGAAGTTCATCGCTGCCCGCGTCCGCCGTGCTTCGAGGAGCGGGCCAAGCGACCGGCGCGTCCTCCGGGCGCGTCGACGGTCAGGCGCGATCGAGGAGACGAGGTGACGTCCGGGTGTCCCAGACCCAGGCAGAAGCCGCGGTGATGAAGCAAACCGCCGCGAAGTTCGAGCAGGTGGACCAGTCGTTGCAGTCCATGCTGACCGGCCTGCTGGCCGAGTTGGAGGTGTTGCAGCAGGCCTGGCGCGGCGCCGGTGGACGGTCGTTCGAGCAGGTCAAGCAGCAGTGGTCGCAGGATCAGGCCGCGCTGCACCGGGCCCTGCGGGAGACCGCCGGTGCCATCCGCAGCGCCGGCCGGCAGTACGACGTCTCGGACGACGAGGCAGCCAGCCGGGTCGCCGGCACCAACCGCGGCGGCATCCAACTGCCGCTCTGATCCCACTCGGGAGGGAGATCCGATGGACCACGGTGTGCTGGTCGTCAACTTCGCCGCGCTTCAGCAGGCCGGCGCGGACATCCAGAAGGCGCTGAACACGCTCGACTCGCAGCTTGGCCAACTCGAACGCGATGCCGCGCCACTGGTCGCGGGCTGGAAGGGCGACGCCCGGGAGGCGTACGAGCAGCGCCAGGCTCGGTGGCGGTCCGCCTCGCAGGACCTCCAGGCGATGCTGCGCGACATCAAGCTGGCGGTGAACGACTCCGCCGCCGACTATCTGGACACCGAGAAGAAGAACACCGGGCTGTTCCAGTGATCCCGGTGGGCCGGGAGCGCTGACCGTGTCCGGGTCCGCGCCCCGGCCGAGCCCGGCGTCGAGGAGCAGGGGCTCAGGCCGGGCCGGCGGGTCGCCACCGTCGACGCGCACCCCGGGGCAGCACCAGGGCGAGCAGCACCACCGCACCTGCCGTCGTCCCGACCACCGCCCCGATCAGCAGGGCCCGGTCGCGTGCCGTTTCGCGGCGAGCCTCGCGGGCGATTTGTGCGGCGTCGGCGCGGTCGTCGGCGAGCGCGGCAGCGGTCCGGGGGCCGGCCGGCTGACCGGCACCGGTCTCGGTGACCGCGCGGTACGGGTTGAGCACACCCGCGCCGTACCCGCCGCCGTGACCCGGGCCGGGTGCCGGATCGGCGGTGGCGATGATCCGCTCCGCCACCTGGGCGGCGGTCAACTCGGGGCGGTACTGACGCAGCAGGGCGGCGGTGGCGGCCACGAACGGCGCCGCGTAGCTGGTGCCCTCGACCCGCTGGTGACCCTGCCCGGGCGCGGCGGTCAGCACCTCGCTGCCCGGTGCGACCAGATCGACGTACGCGCCGGTCTGCGAGAAGGCCGCCCGCACGCCGTCCGCCCCGATCGCGCCCACCCCGAGCACCCCGTCGTACGCGGCCGGGAACGGGCGCGGATCGCCGCTGTCGTGCAGGTTGCCGGCGGCGGCCACCAACACCACGTTCCGCTCCACGGCGTAGCGGACGGCGGACTGGACGGCCGGGTCGTCGGCGTACAGCACGACGGAGAGGTTCACCACGTCGGCGTCGTGGTCGACGGCCCAACGGATGGCCTCGGCGAACTCGGCGGCGCTGACCGTACGTCCCGACTCCCGCCCCTGCACCACCTGCTGCTCACTCACCCGTACCGGCAGGATCCGGGCACCCGGCGCGAGGCCGTGGAAGGCGACACCGGGTTGGGGTTGCGCGGCGATGATGCTCGCCACGCCGGTGCCGTGCCCGGCGCAGTCACGGCTGCCGTCTCCGCCAGGGTCGAGCAGGTCGGTGCCGGTCAGCACCTGCCCGGCCAGTTGCGGGTGGGCCCGATCGACCCCGGAGTCGACCACCGCGACCGTCACTCCGGCCCCGGTGGCCAGCGGCGCGAGCCGTGCTGGGTCGTACCGTTGCTGCGTCCACGGGAGGGCCGCGACCGGCCGGACGGGGGCCAGGGGGGTCGCGCAGGTCGGCGCCGCCCGCCGCGCGGCGTCAGCGGCCTCGACCGGGAGGGCCGGCGCGGTCAGCAGGCCGGCCGCCAGGCCGGCGAGGACCGGGCGCGCAATCGACCGGGACATCGACGGCCTCCGTATCGTGTCGGCTCCGGGACGGGATGTTATCGCCTCGCTCGCGCCCCGGCGGACCGCCGCCGGCCAGCCATTGTGATCTTGGTACCACCTTGTAGGTTGTACGCGATACCTGTGGCCTGTTCTCGGAAGGAGAGGTGGCCGTGACCGAATGGGAGCCGGCCACGGAGGCCGAGGTGGCGATGCGGGACGCGCTGCGCGCCAACGACCAGGAGCTGTACTTCCGGCTGCTGTCCCGCACCGATCTGCTGTTGCCGGTCTCCGCGCCGGCGCTGGCCGGCCAGGCGTCGCCCGGCTGGGGCACCTGGACCACCGGTGGCCGGACGCACGTGCTGGCCTTCACCTCCGCCGCCGCGCTGCGGACCTGCCTCGGTGACCACCCGGGCAGCAACCGACGCGTCCCGTTCACCGACCTCGCGGTCGGCTGGCCCAACCACGAGTGGTGGCTCGCGGTCAATCCGGGGTTGCCCGTCGAGGGCTACCTGCCCGCCTGGTTCGTCTCCCAACTCTCCCGTGGCGACGTCCGACTGCCCGGTCGTGCCATGGGTGCCCGCGCCCGGCTGGAACGGGCGGAGACCCTCGCCCGCACCCGCACCGGTGCGCCGGGTCGGGACGCCGCAGGCTCGACGCCCACGGCCGGTCCGATGCCGTCCGGCCCGATGCCGTCCGGCCCGGATCCGGTGGCCATCCCGCCGGTGCGGCCCGCGCCGACGCGGCCCGCGGTGCCCCGGATGACCAGTCCGCTGGGACCGGGCACGTCGAGGAGTACGCCCGGTGCGGGTGACCTGTCCCGCCTCTCCGGCGGGGAGGACCTGCCGGCCGCCGGTCAGCGGCACCCGAGCGCCGCACCCGGCCCCGACTCCGTACCCGCGGCGGGCGCTCGGCCCGCCGCACCCCGGTTCGCGCCGTCGACGGCCGCCGACCGTCCCGGCGCCGTACCGACCGACCAGAGTGGCACCGCCACCGGCCGGCCGCCGACCGCGCGGCCCGGCGACGCCGCCGCACCGGCCAACGGCACCGCCCAGGGCGACCGGCGCTCCTTCTTCGAGCCGGCGTCCGGACGGGGCCGGGCCACCGGCCCGACACCGGGCGCGGGCCGTCCCGGCGAGCGCGCCGCGCCCCCGTCGCGGTTCGGCCGGGGTAGCCAACCGTTCCCGCGCCGTCGTCCCGCCGACGCGCCGAGCGCCGACGGTGCGACCCGAGCCTTCCCGATGACCGACGCGAGCGTCCCCCGGCCTCCGCGCCCGGCGGCCGGCGACCCGCTGGCGTTCCGAGGGGTACGCTCGCCCGCTCCCGGTGACGAGCCCACCCAGCCCCTGCCTCCACGCCGACCGGACCGGCTGGCCGAGGAGCCCACCCGCGCGTTCCGGGCGGCCGGTGCGCCACCACCGACCCGACCCGCCCCGTCGGCCGAGGAGACCCAGGCGATCCCGCGTGGCCGGCCGGGGGAGCCTGGTCGGTACGAGCCGGTGGAGGAGCTGTCCCCGTCCATCGCGGAACCGGTCTCCGGCCCGCCCGCGCCACGCCGCGGCTTCACGCCCATCGTCATCGAGGGCACCATCATCGAGTCCCGCGACCTGACCGACCCGAGCGGGACGGCTCAGGCCGGCGGTGGCTGGCTGGCGGCCGGCAGCCTGCGTGCCGACGACCTCCTCGGCGGCCGGACCGCCTTCGACCCGGTCGTCGACCCCGTCAGCCCGCCGCCGCCCGCCCCGGACAGCGCGGCAGAGCCGCCCCGCCCGGACCCCGTCGCGCCGCCGCCCCGCCCGGACAGCGGCCCGGAGCCGGTGCGGCCGGACACCGACGACCGGTACGCGGCCACGGGCGGCGAGGAGCAGCGCGCACCGGCCGAGCCGGCGCCGCTCGACTTCGACCCGGCCAACACGGTCGAGGAGGACCTGCTCAACGCGGCCGGTGCGGGCAGCACCGACACGTTCCTGTCCACCCTGCTGCTGGCCCGGGTGCTGTTGCCGGCCGCACCGGACTCGGTGCGGGGCAGCCGCCCCGGCGACCCGGGATTCGTCTGGCGTACCGCCCAGCTCGACGGTGACACGTACGTGGTGGTCTACACGTCGCCTGAGCGCCTCGCCGACCACACCGACGGTGACGTCGACACGGTCCGGGTGAAGTTCGCCCAGCTGATCCGGCGCTGGCCGGACGAGGACTGGTCGTTCGCCGTCAACCCGGGCACCCCGGTCGGTGCGAAGCTGCCCGGCGAGCAGATCGTCGCCCTGGCCAACTGGGCGGCCGAGGTGGGGCTCGGTGACGACCTGGAGGTCGACCCGGAGGAGGCGCCGGTGGTGGCGGAGCCGGCCGCCCGCCCCCGGTACGCTCCGGCGGCCGTCGACCCGGCCCGCCCGACCGTGATGCAGAAGGCCATCGCACCCAGCCAGCTCGCGTACTACCTGGAGCGGGGCTACGACCGGGTGTCCGGCTTCGTGCACCGGGCGGGCGAGTTGGCGCACCTGACCACGCCGGCCCAGTTGTACGACGCGCTCGGACTCAGCTACCCGGCGTCGCCGTTCGTGCGGGACGCCGAGGAGATCTACGTGCTGCGCTGGCCGGCGCACCGGCCGAGCCTCTACCGGATCCCGTACGGCGGGCAGAACGAGCCGGCGATGCGGGCCATGGAGGGCTGGGTCATCGAACGGCCGCCGTTCAGGGGCAACGGCTTCGCGCCGGGTGAGAGCAGCGATGTGGTCGCCGAGTTCAAGGTGGACAGCGCCCGGCTGCCGCACGGCGCGCAGCTCTGGCGGATCGCCGCCGACGGCACCGAGCGGGTGGTCGCGTCGCTGGACACGGACGCGGTCGTGTGGCGACGGGTCGGGGAGGCGTGATGCGCGACGGCTACGTGGCCCGCTGGCAGGGCCGGGAGTACCAGGCCAGCCCGGACGGCGACGACATCCGGCTGTACCAGCCCGAGCCCGGTGAGGGCTTCGAGGAGGTCCGCCCCGGCCGGTACGTGCGGGTGCAGCCGGCGCACGAGATCGAGGATCTGGCGTACGTGCGGACGACCTGCACGTGGCAGGGGCAGCCGTTCATCGTGCTCGGCGAACACGACGCGTGGCTGCGCGTGGAGTACACCGGTGGTCGCTGGCCGGTCGCCGAGGCGATGCGGCTGGAGGTCTTCGACTTCGGCGTCTACCAGGGCTGGGCACCCGCCGCGGAGGTCACCGACCTGCGGGAGCAGCGGGTCTGACGGTCAGGACTTCGCCCACCGCAGGATCTCGCCGAGCACCAGCTCCGGTGCCTCCAGGTGCGGGAAGTGCCCCACTCCGTCGAGCAGCCGCCACTCGTACGGCGCGACGACGTACCGGCCGGAACCCAGGGCGGTCCGCGGCAGGGCCGCGACATCCTGCGCGCCGTGCAGTTGCAGGGTCGGGGTGACCAGCGGTTTCTGCATGAGGCGTACGAACCGGTAGCCGTGCAGTCGCAGCACCGAGCGGAACGCCCAGCGGTAACCCTCCAGCGCGCAGAACGCGGCCTGTGGAATGCGCATCGCCTCCCGGCACCGCTCGGCGTACGCCTCGAAGTCCGATCCGGCCACCCAGCGCGGCCCGCCCCACCGGCGCAGGATCTCCTCGACGGCCGCCGCGCCGTCCCGGGTCAGGACGTGCTCGTAGCGGGGAAGCTGGAACTTCAACGCCGGTGTGGAGGCGGCGAACTGACCGCGCGGGTCGGCGAAGATGGCGGCGCGCAGCCGCAGCGGGTGCGGTGCTCCCAGCACCACCAGGCGGCGGACCAGGGCCGGGTGGAACGACGCCACCGTCCAGGCCACCATGCCACCGACGCCGCTGCCGACCAGCGTCGCCGACCGCTCACCGAGTGCTCGGATCAGTCCGGCGATGTCCGCGGCGAGGGTGTAGCCGTCGTACCCCCGGGGTGGTTTGTCGCTGGCGCCGTAGCCGCGCAGGTCGACGGCGACCGCGCGGAAGCCGGCGTCGGCGACGGCCGGGAGCATCTGGTGCCAGGCCCACCAGTGCTCGGGGAAGCCGTGCAGGAAGAGCACCATCGGCCCGGTGCCGGCCTCGACCACGTGGAACCGGGTGCCGTTGGCGCCGACGAAACGGTGCGTCCACGGCCCCTCGGTGAGGACGCGGGACTCGTCGACGGCTCCGCCGCGCTGGTCGGTCATGGCAGACAGCCTAGGACCCGGTTGCCTCCGGCGGCCCTGGTGGTCGCGTTGAACAGGGAGAAGCCCGGGTTGTCCCCTACCGACACGGGGGTCCGGGTGCCCCGGCGGATCACCGCGTGACGATGCTGGCCCGGACACCCGGGCCGCAGTCCACCTCGGAGGATCGGGCGATGATCCGCAGGGTGACGAAGCTGCCCTCGGTCAGGGTGCCGAAACCGGTGCCGTGCAGGGCGTACTCGATGCCGTCCTCGGACACCAGCCCGTAGCAGGGTCCGCGACCGCCCCGGGTGACATGGCCGGCGACCAGGCCGGTGGCCCGCAGGTCGGTCGGGTCCGTCGGCTTGGCCGGCTTCGGTACGCCGATGGTCGGCGGGTCGGTGCGCGACATGGGTGGCGGGTCGGTGCGCGACACGGGCGGCGGGGTGGTGCGTTCCGGTGTGGGCGCCGGGGACGCGGGGGCGGCCGGGGTGGTGTAGCCGGGGGTGGGTGCATCGGTCGTCGAGGTGCCGGCGGGCGGGGGCGGGGCCGCACGGTCGCTGCCGTGCGGGTCGGCGCAGGCGGTCAGGGGCAGCAGGAGGAGTGCGGCGAGACCGGCCGCCGTCCGGGTGACACGGGGGGAGAGGGGCACGGTGGTGGGACGTTCCAGCAGGTCGAACGGTTCCCGGTGGCGGCTGGACAAAGGGCGGCGCCCGGGCAGGTGACCTGCCCGGGCGCCGCTGGGTGGTGCGGGATCAGCGGTCAGAAGATCCGGATCTTCATCGACGTGCCGTCCTGCTCCAGAACCTTGATCTTGACACCGGTCGCGGGGAGCTTGACGCCGTGGTTCGGCAGCTCCTCGTAGAAGTACTTCTTGGTGTCGTCGAACAGGGGCTGCGCCGCCTCACCGCGGATGTACTGCGGCTGGCTGTTGAGGTGCAGGGTGAACGAGTCCGCCTTCTTGAGGCTGAACGGTGCGTCGTACACCTGGATCCGGGCCCGCCACGGAGCACCGGTCAGGTTGTAGATCGGCTCCGGGCGCGAGTCGATGTACAGGTTGCGGCCCTCACCGGGGTGACCACCCGGGTTGGTCGGCGACGCCGGAGCGGTGTTGTTGTCCGCCCAACGGGTGTTCCAGTACGAGATGAGCAGGCCCTCCTGGTACGCGTAGTGGTCCACGTAGTCCGGGCGGGTGTTCGCGTAGCCGAAGAAGTACGGGCCCGTCTTCAGGTACTTGTCGTACGAGACGTACGAGCGGTTGCCGGCGATGTAGTAGTTGTCGAACAGCCGGGTGTAGGTCGCCCCGACCACCTGGAACTTGTCCAGGGTCCAACCGGCGTCGGTCTCGGCGCCGTCGCTGAACACGGTCTGACCGTCGGCGGTCACGGTGATCGCGTCACCGAAGAAGCCGCCCTCGGAGACACCACCGTCGGTGACGTAGTGCAGACGGATCTGCGCCGACTTGCCGGCGACCGAGGTCAGCGGGATGTTGATGTCCGCCCAGGCGCCGTTGCTGGTGCCGGCGAGGGCCGGGCGGCCCGCGCCGTCCACGCCGATCGGCTTGCCGTTGACCGTGCCGTCCAGGTCGGCCCAGGTCTGACCGCCGTCCGTCGAGGCCTCGAAGTAGAGGTAGTCGTAACCCGCTTCGATGCTGTACTTGCCCTTCAGCGACAGCGCCGCCGAGGACTTACCGGTGAGGTCGAACGTCCTCGTCATCTTGCTGTCGAGGTCGTCCTCGTTACCGGAGAAGTACTGCTTGGAACCCGCGAACGGCGGGCCGTAGTTGAAGGTGTACTCCCGCTGGGGCAACACCACCACGGCGGCCTGTGGCTTATCCGAGTTGTACTCCTGCGGCCCGATCTCCACCTTCTTGTCCTGGCCCGCGACGAACACCTTGTAGTCGAGCCAGCCGAGCTGGAGCTTGTTCCACGCGCCGAGGTCGCCGCCCCGGTCGCCGATGGCGGGCTCGTTCTTGGCGCCGAGCCGGCTCTGGGCCATCAGGGTCCAGTGCTCGTTGTTGTTGTCGGCGGGTCCGTAGTCGTCCGGCAGGCCCAGGTCGTGGCCGTACTCGTGGTAGAAGACGCTGCGGCCACCGTTTTCCGGCTGGATCGTGTAGTCGCGGATCCAGACGCCGGTGTTGCCGATCTGGGTGCCGCCGATCGGGAAGTTCGGCGGCCCGACGGGCGAGCTGTTGTACGCCGACCAGCGGTGGCTCCAGATGGCGTCCTCACCCTGCTGCGGGTCACCGTCGGCCTGGTCGCCGCCGGAGTGCACGATCTGGAAGTGGTCGATGTAGCCGTCCGACTCGTTGAAGTCGCCGTCACCGTCGTAGTCGAACCGGTCCCACTGGTCGAAGGTCTTCATCTCGGCGGCGATCTGCGCGTCCGTCCGGCCCTTGGCCTTCTGGTCGGCGACCCACTGGTTGGCGGCGTCGCGGACCAGCGCCCAGGTGTTCGAGCAGACGTTGTCCGCGCAGACGGCGGGGTCGTTGGCCGGGTTCTCGGTGTCCTCGTCCTCGATCGGGTCGTCGGAACGACCGTAGCGGGCCTCGTTGTAGCGGACCTTGACCCAGTCGGTGACCTCACCCTCGACCGAGTACCGGCCGGAGGACTGCGCCTCGTAGTACTGCTTCAGCGACTCGTCGCCGGGGTTGGTGCCGAAGTACAGCTGGCGGTAGTGCTCCGGGCTGAAGTCCGGCTGCCAGACGGTGGAGTTGTCGACAGCCCGGTTGGGCTGCGGGATCTTGTTGTGCAGCGGGCCCTGGAAGGTCGTCGGCCCGGCGAAGGCCGGCGTGGTGTCCTTGTCCGGGTAGGACGGGTGTCGTTCGTCGCCGAACTCGGCCAGGATGACGAAGATCTTGTCGGTCCGCTCACGCTCGAGCTCGACGTACTGGTCCTTGCTGGTCTGCGCGCCGGCGGTCCGGGCGTTGCCGCTGGTGCCCGTCTTGCCGACCTGACCGACCTTGACGACCATGCTGCCGTTGCGCTCGATCGGCTTGCTACGACCGCTCAGCACATCGCTGAGACCCTGTTCACGCAGCTCGCGGCGCTTGTCCTCGAGCTTGTCGGGGAGCTCATCCTTCAGTGCCTGCGGTTCGGCAGCGGTCGGTGCTGCTGCCGGCAGTTTGGGCTGCGGCGCCGCCGAGGCCGACGGGCCGAAAGCCAGGCCCGTCGCCGTCAGTGAGAGCCCGATCAGACCCACTGCGACTTTGCGCACGTGGTACCTCCGGTGTGAGGGAACCGGCCCAACGGGGGTACGGGCCGGTGGGAGATCGATCCCACTAGTGGGACCAATGGTGAACATAGACACTGCTGGGACGGGTGGGAAGACGCACGCGTCGATTTGTTGCAGGATTTTGTTGAGGATGCTTTCCCCCGTAACACACCAGCGCTTCATCAGCCACGCTGGTCAAGGGGTTCGATCGACACCGAATACAACGACCAATTTCGATCAGCGTGATCGGGCATACGACAGTGGGGCCGGAGGCGTCTCCGCCACCGGCCCCACCGTTACCGCTGTTGTCAGTTGTCCAACCGCGTAACCGTCACTTCTTCGCCGGGGTGACGAAGATCGTGGCGGACGAGTTGTCCCGCGCGGCCTTCTTGATGGTCAGCGAGACCCCGAAGTTCACGCCCGCGTCGCCCGGGTTACCGGTACCCAGCACGATCGCGCCACCGCCCAGCGTCACACCGTAGAACTCCGGTGCCGGGCTGCCGTCCGGGTTGGTGACCCGGGTGGTGTACGGCGCGTTGTTGCGCGACGGCAGGACCACCGAGGCGTCGTTGTCCCGCGCGTACGGGGCCCCGTCGCGCATCTCGATGCCCGGGTACCAGCCCTTGGCGTCGGTGAAGGACTTCACCGGCGCCTGCGCCTTGAACTTCGTGCAGTACGCGCTGTACGGCTCGTCCGCGGCCTCCAGGCACTCCGTGAAGGGGTACGTCTTCTGCAGCGTGAACGCCGCGTTCGACGACTGCGGACGGCTGGGCAGGTTGTCCGTCACCGACGGGTCCTTCACCGCCGCCTCGCCGGTGCGGCGGTACGGGTCGAAGTGCGAGTCCACAATGAGCAACCCACCCTTCGCGCCGTAGCTGGGCAGCGCGGTCATCTGCCCGGTGACGTGGTTGACGTCGCCGAGTGCGCTGTCCCGGTACCAGACCAGCATGCCGGGCGCGTTGTACGAGATCCGGTCGACCTTCCACGCCTCGTGGGAGTAGATGGTGTCGTACGCGTACTTCAGGCCCTTGTCGAAGCCGTCGAAGTTGCGCCACTCGGCCAGGTAGAAGTGCGCGTGCACCTCGGTGCCGCCGGAGACCTTCCAGCCCGCGCCGGTGGTGTCGACGAAGGTGCCGCCGGTGGCCGTCCAGCCGTTGGCGCCGCCCTCGACGTCGTCGCTCCAGGTGGTCGCGCCGCCGCCGGTGACCGCGAAGTCGTCGACGAACCAGTTGCGCTCCTCGAACGCCTCATCGGTGGCCTGGCGCAGCCGCAGCTGCACCGTGGTGCCCGCGTACGCCGACAGGTCGACGTAGTCGTGGCGCCAGCCGTCGGTGCTGCCGGTCAGGCCGTACTTCTTGCCGCCGAAGTCGTTCATCCGGCCGTTCGGGTCCGGGTAGCCGTCGGGGGTGGTGACGACCGTGCCGTCCTCGGCGTACACCTTCTGCTCGGTCCAGGTCGTACCGCCGTCCGTCGAAAGCTCGACGAAGCCGTAGTCCCAGTCCTCCTCGATGATGTAGTTGTTCCACATCCAGAACTTGGAGTCCGCGGCCGCCGGCACGTCGACCGAGCGGCTCAGCTTGACGTCGGCCCAGCTCTGGTCGTTGTTGCTGTGCCACATCTTGGTGCCGCTGTGCGGCGTGGCCAGCGTCGTCACCTTGTCCGGCAGGTCGACCTTGATGCCGTCCTCGGCGTCGATCGGCGTACGGGAGGTCTGCCCGAGCTTCACCTCGCGCGGGTTCGACCCGGGGCGGATGATCAGCGGGTCGGCCCAGCCGAGCACCCACTTGTCCCAGATGCCCATGTGCGTCGGCAACGCCTGGAAGATCTCACCGGAGTGCGAGCCCGAGGCCATCAGGTCCCAGAAGTCCACGTCGGAGTCGGCGTTGCCGGAGGTGTCGTAGAGGTCCGGCAGGCCGAGGTCGTGACCGAACTCGTGGGCGAACACACCGACACCGGCGTCTTCCGGCTGCACGATGTAGTTCGACACCTTCAGGTTGGTGCCCGGGATGCTGTAGCCACCCGGAACCGAGGAGGAGTGCGCCCAGACGGCGTACACGCCCTGGTCGCCGCCGCCGCGGGACTTGCCCTGGCCGGCGTGCACCAGCACGAGGTGGTCGATCACGCCGTCCGGCTCGAAGAGGTTGCCGTCACCGTCGCGGTCGCCCTGGTCTTCCTTGTCGTAGTCGGCCCACGGGAAGGCGGGGTCCTTCGCGGCGAGCGCGTCGATCGCGTCGGTCGCCAGCCGGCCGGCGCCGGCCGGGTTGTCCGGGTGGCCGTTCATCGACTGCTCGCGGCCGGGGACCCAGTTGCCGTCCTCGTCCTGGGTGCAGCGGTTGGCCGCGTACCAGCCCTCCGAGTGCGGCACGGTGATCCACGGGCTGGCCTGCCCGTCCACCGTGTACGCGTTCTTGGACATCTCCAGGTACATGTTGTGCATGGTGCGACCGGACAGGTCGACACCCTTCTTGCCGTCCGGGCCCTTCAGGTCCGTGCGGACCCGCTCGGTGATGCCCTTCTTGCTGTAGAGCATCTTGTTGTAGTGCGACGGCGAGAAGTCCGGCACCCACATCGAGTTGTTGTCCTCGTGGGGCAGACGCGCCGGGTCCGGGATCTTGTTGTGCTTCGGCCCGTTCTGCACGGTGCCCGGCACGCAGGTCCGGTCCTCGAACACCGTCTTCGGGACCATCACGTCCGTGAAGTCGTCGTTCGCCTTGTCGTTGAACTCCACCAGCAGCGTCAGCAGCTTCGCCGTCTGCGTGGTCGGCGCCTGCTTGATCTTGCGGGGGTTCTTGCCGGTCTGGATCGACTTGGCTTCGATCTTGGCCAACTGCTTGGCGGTGACCGGGTTGCCTCGCGCGTGCTTCTGGTCGAACGCCCGCGCGGCGTCCCCGGCGGGCGTGTAGACGCCGCCCTTGCCCTTGACCTCACGGCCTGCGGTGTCCGGCTGCACCTCGGGCTCGGCGTAGTTGATGTAGTACTCGTCGGCGCCGATCACCGCCCGGGGGGTGCCGGACGCCGACTGGGCCGCCGCGCTGCCACTCACGGTCAGTGACGTGGCCGCGAGGGCGATGGCGGGTAACGCGACGAGTAGTCGTCGACGCGACCCCGGATGGGAGTTTCTGTTCATGCCACTCCGTTCTCGGCATGGGCGGAGGAAATCGGCTGGTCCGGGGCGCGGTGAGGGCGCTCCGACACCATCCGACGCGCGTGAAGCTAAATGAAAAATGTGCCGAACGGCGGGAACGTGACCGAGGCGTTATCCGCCGGATCGGCACTGATCGTCGGTACTCCGCACATCCGTGGGAGCGCTTCCGGCGCGTACCTCCACAAAAGACAACGGTGGGTGACGGTCCGTCCGGACCGCCACCCACCGCGGGGTACGCCTGCCGTCAGTCCTCGTCGGACCTCGCTCCGCTCATCCCGGAGGAGATCAGCTCCATCACCGACGAGTCCTGCAACGTGGTCACGTCGCCCAGCGACCGGTTCTCCGCCACGTCTCGCAGCAACCGGCGCATGATCTTGCCCGAGCGGGTCTTCGGCAGCTCCGGCACCAGCATGATCTGCCGCGGCTTGGCGATCGGGCCGAGCGTCTTCGACACGTGGTTCCGCAGCTCGGCGATGAGCCGCTCACCCGCCTCGCCGGCGATGTCCGTGCTGCCTCGCGGAATGGCGAACGCGACGATCGCCTGACCGGTCGTCGGGTCGGTCGCACCCACCACCGCCGCCTCGGCCACCGACGGATGCGACACCAGCGCCGACTCCACCTCCGTGGTGGAGATGTTGTGCCCGGACACCAGCATCACGTCGTCGACCCGGCCGAGCAGCCAGATGTGCCCGTCGTCGTCCTTCTTCGCCCCGTCACCGGCGAAGTACATGCCCTCGAACCGGCTCCAGTAGGTGTCGATGAACCGATCGTCGTCACCCCAGATGGTGCGCAACATCGACGGCCACGGCTCCCGCAGCACCAGGTAACCGCCGCCGCCGTTCGGCACCGACTGGCCCTGGTCGTCCACCACGTCGGCGACGATGCCCGGCAGCGGAGTCATCGCCGAACCCGGCTTCGCCGCCGTCACCCCCGGCAGCGGGGAAATCATGATCGCGCCGGTCTCGGTCTGCCACCAGGTGTCCACGATGGGCAGCTCACCGCCGCCGACGTGCTGCCGATACCACATCCACGCCTCGGGGTTGATCGGCTCACCGACGCTGCCCAGCAGCCGCAGCGACGACAGATCGAAGCCGGCCGGAATGTCCTCGCCCCACTTCATCATCGTCCGGATCAGCGTGGGCGCCGTGTACAGGATGCTGACCCCGTACCTGTCGATGATCTCCCAGAACCGGCCCTTGTGCGGCGTGTCCGGCGTGCCCTCGTACATGACCTGCGTGACGCCGTTGGAGAGCGGGCCGTAGACGATGTACGAGTGGCCGGTGACCCAGCCGATGTCCGCCGTGCACCAGTAGACGTCCGTCTCCGGCTTCAGGTCGAAGACCGCGTGCGCGGTGTACGACGCCTGGGTCAGGTAGCCGCCGGTCGTGTGCAGGATGCCCTTCGGTCGGGCCGTGGTGCCGCTGGTGTACAGGATGAACAGCGGGTGCTCCGCGTCGAACGGCTGCGCGGTGTGCTCCGCCGAAGCGGTCTCCACCGTCTCGTGCCACCAGTGGTCCTTCGCCGACCAGGCCACCTCCTCGCCGGTACGCCGGACCACCAGCACGTGCTGCACCGACGGGCAGCTCGCCACCGCCTCGTCCACGGTCGGCTTCAACGCCGACGGCTTGCCCCGCCGGTAGCCGCCGTCCGCCGTGATCACGACCTTGGCGCTGGCGTCCTGGATCCGGTTGCTCAGCGAGTCGGCGGAGAAGCCGCCGAAGACCACGCTGTGCGCCGCGCCGATCCGGGCGCACGCCAGCATCGCCACTGCCGCCTCCGGGATCATCGGCAGGTAGATCGCCACCCGATCGCCCGCGGTGACCCCCAGATCGGTCAACGCGTTCGCCGCCCGGCACGTCAGCTCGTGCAGGTCCGCGTACGTGATCGTGCGGGTGTCACCCGGCTCGCCCTCCCAGTGGATCGCGACCTTGTCGCCGCGGCCCGCCTCGACGTGCCGATCCAGGCAGTTGTACGCCACGTTGAGCTGCCCACCGACGAACCACTTCGCGAACGGCGGATTCGACCAGTCGAGCACCTCGTCCCACTTCTTCGACCAGGCCAGCCGGTCGGCCTGCTTCGCCCAGAACGCGAGCCGGTCGGCCTGCGCCTCGGCGTACGCGTCGACGGTGACGTTGGCGTGCGCGGCGAGTTCGGCCGGCGGGGGGAACTGGCGCGTCTCGTTCAGCAGATTGGCCAATGCCTCGCTCATGCCGTGACTCCTCGTCCTCGGGGTGACCTGCGTCTCGTGGGCACGAGGGTAGTCGTGGGCCCGGTGCCCGGCGACCGCTGCCCACTCCGTCGCGCCGAGCGGCCCCCGCCACGCGCCCGACGGCCCGTCCCGTCCGTCGCGCCCGGTCGATGCGCCCGGCCGGGGTGGGGCTGGCAGGCGCGGCGGGGTGGTTCGGGTCGCGTTGCGGGCGGGTGCGGCCCGCCGTGCCGGGGCGGGTCGCTAGCGTGGCGGGGTGACCACCGATCCGCTCGCCCCGCTGCTCGCGCTCGCCGACATCGCCACGGCCGTCGAGCAGGCACGCGAGCGTTTCGACCAGGCGCTCGGGCACCGTGCGCTGCGTCGCCACGGCGGCCAGGTCGCGGCCGAGGTCAGCCTGCGTTCCGCGGTGGCCAGCGCCGCCCTCGAAGGGGCCGTCCACGAGCGCGAGGAGGTCCGGGCCGGCACCGTCACCGACCCCGTACTCCAAGGGGCACTGCGGGTCGCCGGGGCGTTGCCCGGGCTGAGCGAACTCTGGCCCAAGGCCCCCCGGCAGGCCCTCGCCAAGCTGCACGTCCTCGCCGCCCGCGACATCGTGCCGGAGGCCGAGCTGGGCCGTCCGGTGACCGACCCGGTGGTGGCCACCCGGTTGGACGGCCTGGCCGGGCTGGTCGCCGGTGGCACGAAGGTGTCGCCGCTGGTGCTCGCCGCCGTCGTACACGGGGAGTTGCTGAACCTACGCCCGTTCGCCGGTCCGTCCGGCGTGGTGGCCCGCGGTGCCGCCCGCCTGGTGCTGCTCTCCAGCGGCCTCGACCCGCGCGGCCTGCTCGCCGTCGACGTCGGTCACCGGGAGCGGGAACCGGAGTACGTCGGCGCGGCCGGCGCGTTCGCGACCGGCACCCCGGACGGGCTGCGCTCCTGGCTGCGCCACTACATGACGGCCGTCGAGGTGGGCGCCGGCCAGCTCACCGCCATCGGCGACGAGATCCTCACCGCCCCCTGAACCCTCCCGGCCCGCCCCCCGCCCCGCCGGTGACGTCGATCATGTAGTTGTGGTGCCTGACAAAAGCCGCGAAACTGGCGAAGGCGCCCACCACAAATCCATGATCGACCCGAGGGTGGATGGGGTCAGGCCGTGGTGGCGGCGGCGCGGGTGCGACGGTGGCGCCCGTACCAGGCGATGCCGATGGCCACGCCCACCCCGACGCCCAGGGCCGCCGCGGCAACCGGGACGGCGGGCCGCTCCCGCAGCCGGCGACCCAGCGGGATCGGGTGCCGGAACTCCAACACCGGCCACGCGTTCTCCGACGCCAGCTTGCGCAGCTGCCGATCCGGGTTGACCACACTCGGGTGGCCCACGCACTCCAACAGCGGGCGATCGCTGTACGAGTCGGAGTAGGCGTACGAGTCGGCCAGGTCGTAGTCGCGGGCGGCAGCCAGCTCGGTGACCGCCTCGACCTTGCTCGGGCCGGCCGCGTAGAACTCGACCTCGCCGCTGTACCGGCCGTCGCGCACCGTCATCCGCGTGGCGATCACGTCGGTCACGCCGAGCAGCTCACCGATCGGCCGGACCATCTCCTCGCCGGACGCGGAGACCAGCACCACGTCCCGACCGGCAGCCTGGTGCTCCTCGATCAGGGCGGCCGCCTCGGCGTACACGTAAGGGTTGATCAGCTCGTGCAGTGTCTCCGCGACGATCTGGCGGACCTGCTCCACCTGCCAGCCCTTGCACAGCGCAGCCAGGTAGTCCCGTGTTCGGGCCATGGTCTGCTCGTCGGTGCCGCCCAGCCGGAACATCAGCTGCGCGTACGCCGACTTGACCACGTCACGCCGGGTGATCAGCCCGTCCCGGTAGAACGGCCGACCGAACGCCAGGGCGCTCGACTTGGCGATGACGGTCTTGTCCAGATCGAAGAAAGCGGCACTTCGGCCCACGGCGCAAAAGTCTAGCCGGATGGTCTATCGTCGGCGGATGCCCGGGGTCACGCCACCCCTCAGACCTGCGGGCTGACACCGCCACCTCCGCTCCGCGTGATCACGCTCACACTGCGCGAGGAGATTTTCGCAGTGAGTGGAGGCGGCACCACTCGACGTGACGGGCCCGCTCAGGCAGACTTGTCGGTACGACGAGCTCTCACATCCTCGAAACAGACAGACCCTCGGCGGTTGCACCCCCCGTGACCGCTGAGTGGTTCGGCTCGACCCCCCCGGAGCCGAACCTCCGACGACCCCCGTCTCCC
Source organism: Micromonospora sp. NPDC050695 (assembly GCF_040654415.1). Taxonomy (NCBI): domain Bacteria; kingdom Bacillati; phylum Actinomycetota; class Actinomycetes; order Micromonosporales; family Micromonosporaceae; genus Micromonospora; species Micromonospora sp. NPDC050695. The sequence continues at coordinate 16,920 of NZ_JBFAHZ010000012.1, read as the reverse complement.
CCCGACGGGGGTCGTCCCTTTCCTGTGGGAGCGCGCACCGCACAGGTCGTCCTCCGGCCCGTCCAGACCAGCCAGTGGCGGCCCCGACGGCGGCCCGCCCCACCAGGGCGGGTCGACGGCGACGGGATGGCGAGGTTCCGCTGGCTGGGTCAATGCTTCACCAACACGCACGCGACACGGGGCGGGTCGAGCTGCCAGATCTTGTCGGCGGCTGCGGGGTGGCGGCTGCGTCGGTCGTTTGGGCAAGGGCCGCCAGAGTGGGTGGAGGCGGTGCTTGTGCGGAGCGCTGGTGGCCCGAGCAGGTCAGACGCTGCCCCGGATCGACTCATTTTCGCGGCGCATACATTGCCGCGAGTTTCCGGTAGCGATCAGTGAAAGTCTTGTCGCGGTCGACAAGTTCGAGCGCCTGGAGTGCCTGAGGCAGGGACGCCCCGGCTCGCCCGTACAGATTGTCCGGCGAAATCTTGCCCCTGACTTGCGCCAACTCGATCGGTGTCAGCGGTCTGCCGTTGACCGAGAGGGAGCCGAGTGCCCTGATCAAGTCGACCAGGTCTCTCTCGCAGTCAATCGGACGCCGAATCGCGAACCGTGGGACACTTCTGACCGACACCTTGGTGCGCCTTGCCCGGGCAGACGCTGCCGCTTTCGAAACCTGCGTCACCACGAGCCCCTTCAGCTGAAGGTTCGAGAGCAACGCGCGGTACTGCTCGGCGTCGACCAGGCCGAGTGCGTCGAAGACCTGCTGGGTGCTGAACAGCGCGCCATCCCGCCCGAGGAGCAAGACCTTCATCTCGTCGACGGGCAGGTTGAACCCGTCGAAGGCCGCGAGCCAGCGCTGGTCCGTCTCGGAGAAAACCGATTCGTGGTGCAGTGTGATGGCGAAGTTGTCATTTTCGGCCCGAAGCTCCGGGTCCACCAGGTCGTTGGCTTTCATCAGCGCGAAGATCCGTCGCATTCCTTCGCCCACCTCACGCATGAAGCGTGCCTCGCGCAGGGTTCGGGCGACAAACGGGTTACGCGACTCGTGGGCCCCGGAGAGCCGAAGCAGATCTTGCACGGATACCGTAGACAGCAGGGATCCCGGGCTCCGTACTTCCATCCGGTCGTCGTACACGAACACCTCGACGCCGCGCCCCTCGTCGCTGTAGTCGCGGTGCGCAACAGCATTGATCAGGACTTCCCGGCAGGCATCCTCCGGGTACATGACCCGCTCCTCGAACAGGCCACTCCGTTCGAGCCTCACCTGCACGAGGTGGTTACGGATGGCGTCCCAGGCGCGCACCAACAGCGTGAGGATATTGCCGCGGACGATCTCGTCGTTCGACACATTGTATTCTTTGCCCGGCCGCATCTCGGTGCCCACAACCCGGAGGATTCGAACCTGGCACCGAGGATGCCACCGCTGAACGTCGTTGGCGAAGAGGAGCAGCGCCGCTCGGCGAAGCCGCACGTGGAACCCGTCGTAGTCTGCCAGGTCGAGTAGCTGAAGAACCTTTTCTTCTGACATCCCGGGGGCGACTTGCTCACCGAGGCTGCGTATGAGTGGGATATCCAGGGAGTCCAGGTCGGCACCGTCGACGTACTGTCGATCGTAGGAGCGGGAGCGCTGCTCCTGGCGCTCAAAGTGGACGATCTCGGTCGCGATCGGGATCGACTCCCGGTCGCTTCGCTGGAGACACTTCCCATCGCTCGTCTGATGAATGGCCACGGTGCTCTTGGCGACGGCAAACAGCAGGACCAGCTTGCCGTCATGATAGATGCGCGACTTGAGTGGCGATGGCAGCGGTGTTTGCGCCAGGACATTTGTCTGCGGGGCGGCCAGAAGCCCTTCGATGGCATTCGCCGAGTGCGGTACCCCGGTTACCGTCCCATCGTCCTCGACGCCCACGAACAGCTGGCCCCCCTCGCTGTCGGCGAACGCCACCAGGGTTTCAGCGATATCTCGTTTGATATCCCGGACATCTCGCGGCCTTTTGTGCCCCGGCGGGCCCTCTAGTGCCGTCTTGAATTCGCGGAACTGGCTCTCACCCTTACGTATGGCGCTTTCCAGGCGCTCCTTCGGAAGTAGTTCCTCATCCATCTTTACCTCCGCGGCGTCCTCCGGTCCGGCATCGGCCAGCCTAGTGCCGCCGTCCAGTCAGGACGAGACCTGAAGAGCTGCCATTGGAGGCCCTCGACCTGAATGATCTTCTGCTTTCTGGTCTCAGGGGACAATTCGCTGCGTCGGGCGTGGTGACCCGGGGGTCACACGAAAGCCGGCTCACCGCGTCGGCCGCTCGATCCGCGCGACGCCTCCGCAATTCGCCACGCGCTGACGCGCCAGCCGGACAGGCCGCGCGCGTAGCAGATCAACTGTCTCGACGGGCGTTGTCCACAGGCCGCGAAGTTGTCCACAGGCGGCGTACCTGGGGCGGTACCAGGGGCGGATTCCGAGCAGGGTCGGCGGCACAACCGAGCCCCGACTGCTGGAGGCCGCGATGCCACCCCGTACCTCCGTTCCGCCCCCGATCCGACGGCTTCCACTGCTCGTCACCGGCGACGGTGACCTGCTCGACGACCTGCTTCGGCTCGCCGCCGCAGGCGGCATCGAGGTGGAACTCGCCGCCGATCCAGCGGCAGCCCGCACTCGCTGGCTTCCCGCGCCGTTGGTTCTGCTCGGCGCCGACCAGGCGCAGCCGTGCCTGCGGGCCCGGCTGCCGCGGCGACCCCGGTTGGTGCTGGTTGGTCGGTCCGGTCAGCTCGACCCTGGTTGGCAGATCGCCGAGTTGATCGGCGCCGAGCATGTCGCCACGTTGCCGGCCGCCGAACCGTGGCTGGTGGATCGGTTCGCCGAGCACGGCCCCAGCCTCGCGGACGACTCCAGCGCGCGGATCGTCGCGCTGCTCGGCGGGCGCGGCGGTGCCGGTGCGAGTGTGCTCGCGGGCGGGCTGGCCGTGACCGCCGCGCGGGCGCGGCTGCGCACCCTGCTGGTCGACGCCGATCCGCTCGGCGGTGGCCTCGACCTCGTACTCGGTTGGGAACAGTTGGAGGGGCTGCGCTGGCCGGCGCTCAGTGGTGCCGACGGTCGGGTCGACGCGCCGGCGCTGGTCCGGGCTCTGCCCAGCCGGGGTGACCTGGTGGTGCTCTCCTGGGATCGCGGCGACCTGCTGGCGTTGCCCGCGGCGGCCATGGCGGCGACCGTCGACGCCGCCCGACGCGGCCGGGACTTCGTGGTGATCGACCTGCCCCGACAGTTGGACGACGCGGCGGTGGTCGCGCTGCAGGCAGCCGATCAGGCGTACGTCGTCGTACCCGCGGAGCTGCGCGCCACCGCCGCTGCCGCCCGGGTGGTGGCCGCGGCTGCGCCGCACTGCGCCGCGCTCTCGGTCGTGGTGCGCGGTCCCGCCCCGGGCCGGCTACGCGCCACCGAGGTCGCGCGGGCACTCGGGCTTCCCCTCGCCGGCACTCTGCGTCCCGAACCAGGACTCTGCCGAGGGCTGGAACGGGGCGAGGCACCAGCCGCCGCCGGGAAGGGCCCGCTGGCCGCGCTCTGCCAGCGGATCGTCGCTGACCTCACCGGCGTGCCCGCGACGGGTGCGGCATGACGGCCCGGCCGGACGATGCGAGCCTGGCCGCCCGGGTACGACAGCGCATCGCCGGTGCCAGCACACCGGTCACGCCGGCGGCGATCGTCTCCGCGGTACGCGCGGAACCCGCAGCCGCGGTGCTCGGCGACACCGCCGTGCTGCGCATCGCCGACCGGGTGCACGACGACCTCGTCGGCGCCGGGCCGCTGGCACCGCTGCTCGCCGACCCCGAGGTGACCGACGTGCTGGTCAACGGCGTCCGGGTGTGGGTCGACCGGGGAGCGGGGCTGCACCAGGTCCCGGTGCCGGTCGGCACGGTGGAGGACGTACGCCGGTTGGCGCAGCGGCTGATCGCCAGCGCCGGGCGACGGCTCGACGACGGATCCCCGTACGCGGACGCCCGGCTCGCCGACGGCACCCGGTTGCACGCGGTGCTGCCGCCGGTGGCGACCGAGGGACCGTACCTGTCGCTGCGGACCTTCCGGCACCGGCCGTTCACCCTCGACGAGTTGGTGCGTCAGGGGACGGTGCCGCGTCCGGTGGCTCCCGTGCTCGCGGCCGTCGTCGCCGCTCGGCTGGCGTACCTGGTCACCGGCGGCACCGGATCCGGGAAGACGACCCTGCTCAACACGCTGCTCGGTCTGGTGCCGGCGACGGAGCGGATCGTGCTGGTCGAGGATGCCGCCGAACTGCGTCCGGGGCATCCGCACGTGGTGGGGCTCCAGGCTCGTACCGCCAATGTCGAGGGAACCGGCGTGGTCAGCCTCGCCGACCTGGTCCGGCAGGCGCTGCGGATGCGTCCGGACCGGCTGGTGGTCGGTGAGTGTCGGGGCGGTGAGGTGGTGGACCTGCTGGCGGCACTCAACACCGGCCACGACGGCGGGGCCGGCACGCTGCACGCCAACGCGCCGTCGGACGTACCGGCGCGCCTGGAGGCGCTCGGCATGCTGGGTGGGCTGCCGCGCGCCGCGCTGCACGCCCAGGTGGTCGCGGCATTGCAGGTGTTGTTTCAGGTACGACGTGGCGACCGCGGACGAGTCCTGGAATCGATCTGCCTGCTGCTCCCCGAGGGGCCGGATCGGCTGGTCACCGTGGTGCCCGCGTGGGTGCGTGGTCGTGGGCTGGGGCAGGCCGCACGCGCGCTGGGGGCGCTGTTGCGCGAGCGGGGTGTGGCGGTGCCACCGATCCTCGGTGAGCCGTGGCCCGGATCGGCGGGTCCGGCATGACGGGCGGGTCGGTGCTGGTGGCGGTGCTGCTCCTGGGTGCCGCGGTCCTGGTGGCGTGGCCGGTTCGGACCATCCGTGCCCGCCGCCGTCGGGTGCTGGCCGCAGGCCCTGGCACCGTCGTTGATGATCCGGACGACGCCCTGGTGCAGTGGGTCCGGGAGTTGGGTCGCACGCCCGACGGACCCGAAGAGAGATCAACCCAGGCTGCCATCTCGAAGTACCCGCCGGCTGCGGAATCCGCTGGCGGACAGGCACCGGCCGCACGCTCCGACCGGGACACCATCGGTGTCGCGAGTTGGGTGGGCTCCAGGCGTCCGGCCGGCCCGGCCCGTCCGCCGACCCGCCGGGACCCACGCCGCCCGGCCGGCACCGATCGACCGGGGGCGGTGGCCCTGGATGCGGAACCGCGTGCCGGTGCCTCCGTTGCCACGTCGACGTTCGACGGCGGTGAGCCCGAGGCGCACGGTCCGGGCGACACGTCAGGTGGCGACGGTCGCAGGGCAGTGCACGCGGACGGCCCGGGCCGCGTCGCAGGTGCGGCAACTGTTCCTCGCGGTGACGTGGATCGCCGTGACCAGCAGTTGGTCGACCCCGATGGCCGGGAGGATGGCGGGTTCGCCGCGGTACGTGGTGTGCGATCTGCGCGCGTACTGCTGCTGGCCGGTCTGGTGGGTGCCGGCGTCGGCGCCGTGATCGGCGGTCCGGTCGCCGGGGTCGCACTGGCCGGGTACGGCACGCTGGTCGTGCGTGGCCTGGTGCGCCGGCGGGCCAACCGGCGCGCCGAGCGGATCCGTCGGCGTGGGTTGGACCAGCTATGTGGTCTCGCCGCGGACCTCCGGGCGGGCGTGCCCGTGCCGCCGGTCATCGAGGTCGCCTCCGCCGGTGGGTCGGACCGGCTTCGCCAGCTGACCTCGGCTGCGGTGCGGCTCGCGGACCGGACGGGCGCGCCGCTCGCCGAGCTGGTCGAGCGGATCGAGGCGGACGCACGGGCAACCGACCGAGGGCTCGCGGCCGCCGCTGCGCAGGCGGCCGGCGCCCGGGCCACCGCCTGGCTGTTGGCGGCCCTGCCGGTCGGCGGGATCGGGCTCGGGTACGCGATCGGCGTCGATCCCGTGGCGGTGCTCCTGCACAGCACGGTCGGCGGTGTCTGCGCTGTCCTCGCGGTCGCCCTGCAGGTCGTCGGCCTGTTCTGGGCCGAACGGCTCGGTTCGACGCCGGGGCGGCCCGCCTGATGTCCCCAATGGTGCTCGTCGCCATCGGGCTGGTGCTCGCTGCCCTGCTCGTCGCGTCGCTCCGGTTGAGTAAGACAGTCCGCCAGCGCGGCCCGGCGAGCCATCCGACGCGCCAGCGCGGCCCGGCGCGCCAGCGCGGGTCGGGCGGCGAAATGCCGGGTGACCGGCGTGGGTTGGGCAGCCAGTGTGTGCCGGATGACCGGCGTGGGTCGGGAAGCCAGCGTGTGCCGGTCGACCGGCGTGGTTCGGGGAGCCAGCGCCCTGCGGTCGACTGGCCGCGACCAGCCAACCGGCGCCGGCCGGACGTGATCCGGCTCGCCGCCGGCCTTGGCGGCCTCGCCGTGGCCGTGATCGTCGAAGGGTGGTTCGGGCTGCTCGGCGGGGTCCTGACCGCGTTCCTTCTGGACGTGCTGCTGCGGCGGATCGAGCCGCCGGCCGTGCGCAGACGTCGGCTGCGGGAGGCCGCCGACCTGCCGCTCGCCGCCGACCTACTGGCTGCGGCGATGCGGGCAGGTGCCCCGGTGGACCGATCGGTGCTGGCCGTCGCGGAGGCGCTGGACGGCCCGCTCGCTGACCGGCTGGCCCGGGTCGGTCGCACGCTGCTGCTCGGCGGCGGTCCGGCGGAGGCGTGGTCCGCGCTGGACGGGGTCTCGGGTGCGGACCGGTTGGCGGCGGCCGCGGCGCGCTCGGCCAACAGTGGTGCCGCCCTGGCCGGTGCGCTGACCCGGCTCGCCGACGACCTGCGCGCCGACCGTGCCACCGCCGCCGAGGCGTCGGCCCGCCGGGCGGGGGTGCTCATCGTCCTACCGCTGGGGCTCTGCTTCCTGCCCGCATTCATTCTCGCCGGTCTGGTGCCGGTGATCGTCGCCGTCCTCGGCGACGTGCTCTGACCCATCGAGAAGGGAAACAGCCATGCGCAAACTCATCGGCCGCCTGCGCGGCGACGCCGGGATGAACACCGCCGAGTACGCCGTCGGCACGCTCGCCGCGGTCGCTTTCGCCGGGATCCTGTTGAAGGTCTTGACCTCCGGCAACGTCCAGTCGGCGTTGACCGCCGTCATCGACCGGGCGCTGAAGTGACCGGGCGCCGGCAGGCCGGACCCGGTCGGGAATCCAGCGCCGGCGGGCTGACGTCCACCGGCACGCGGAGGCCCGGTCGGGTCGCCAGAGGCGCTCGGAGGTTCTCGGGGCTGCCCGGCGGCGGGCGGCGACTCGTCGGCGGGGACCGGGGGTCCTTCACCGCCGAACTGGCGGCCGGCCTGCCGGCGCTGGTCTTGCTCCTGCTCGCCGGACTGACCGCCGTCAACGCTGTCGGTACCCAGGCGAGTTGTCTGCACGCGGCCCGGGAGGCGGCGCTGGCCGCAGCCCGGGGCGCGGACGGCAGCACCGATGGCCGGGGTGCGGGGCCGCCGGGCGCGGAGGTGTCGGTGTCGATCGACGGCGAGCGGGTGTATGCGACGGTGCGCGCGCCCGTACGCACCCTGGGCGGTCGACTACCACGAATCACCGTGGCCGCCACCGCCGTCGCGGCCCTCGAACCGGGTGTAGGGGAGCTGGACCAATGAACCACCGGGCTACGGACGGACCACGGCACCAACATCGCAGACGCTGGCACAACGATCGCCCGGACGCTGAGCGACGAGACACCCGGTCCCAGGGCGAGCGGCTTGAGGGCGGGCGGTCTGAGGGTGAGCGGTTCGAGGGCGGGCGGTCCCAGGGCGAGCGGCTTGAGGGCGGGCGGTCTGAGGGTGAGCGGTTCGAGGGCGGGCGGTCCCAGGGCGAGCGGCTTGAGGGCGGGCGGTCGGACGGCGACCGGGGTGGGGCGACCGTCGTGCTGCTGGCGGTAGGGCTGGTCTTCGTGCTGGTCGGGACGTTCGGTGCGGCCGTCGCCGTGGCGGCGATGGCCGCTCAGCGGGCGGCGGTGGCAGCCGACCTCGGCGCGCTGGCCGGAGCCGGCAAGGCGCTGGACGGCGACGTGGGGGCCTGCGCGTCGGCCCTGGACGTCGTCGACCGCAACGGCGGACGGCTGGTCGCCTGTCGTCTCGACGGGCTCGACGTGCTGGTGACCGTCGAGGTGGCGGTCACGCCACTGCCCGGCCTGACCCGGGTCGCGGTGTCGACAGCGCGAGCAGGCCCGGTACGCGGCTGAGCGCTCGGACCGGACCGGGCGGCGATTCGTCTACGACATCAACTCCACAGCGTCGCCGACCGGGAGTGGGCATCGGCTTCTCGAACGCGGCAGCGACCGGTCACCAACCGGGCCGCGCTGCGACCGGGTCACCAATCGGGCCGCGCCCGAACGGTCACCGGCTGGGGCTGCGCCCGACGGCCTGCTGGCCGGGACGTGGGCAGGGTGCCCGCGTCCCGGCCGGCGATCGGGGATGTGCACGTCGGTTGGGTCAGCGCGCCTGCAGCGCGTCGAGCGCCACGGCCATCGCGATGACGAGACGGCGGTCGAGCTGCGGGTTCTGCACCTCGACGACGTACTTGTCGCGCAGGCCCCACTTCTTCACCACGGTGAAGCCCGGCTGGCCGCCGGCGGTGAAGTCGAAGTGGTACGGCAGCCAGGACAGCGAGTCGACGAACCGGCGCAGCAGCGCCACCGGCAGGCTGCGCTCCTGGCCCGTGACCTGCGGCAGACCGGCCTGCTCGACGTGCCAGGTGGACCGCAGCAGCGACTGGGCGAAGTCCTTACGGAACAGGCCGATCGGGTTGCCGGCCGCGTCGGTGACGTCGTACGTGGCGCCGAGGTCGAGGCGCTGGCGGGCCTTGAAGCCGAGCAGGGGCTGCTGCTTGGAGTCGTCGGTGTAGATCGTCACCTGCTCCTTGAAGGCGAGCCGCTTCTGCTGCGCGAACGCCAACAGCTCACCCTCGGTGCCGTCCGGGGAGACCGCCCGGACCTCGTACTGGTTGACCATCAGCCGCAGCCGCTGGCGGACGTGGAACTGGTGCTGGCTCTGCAAGTTGTCGAGCTGCATCTGATCTCCTCAGGGGATGGTGCGCCGGAGTCTCGCACAGCCCGACAACCTCTGCGGGCCCGCGCCCCCGGCGCTCCCATCCCCGACCGCCCCGGCCCGTCCGGTCGATCCCTGCGAAGGTCAGCGGCTCTCGGCGGTAGCGGCGCGCAGCGCCCAGCCGTTGAGGACCTGGTGGATGCCGCGCAGCCGTTCGTTGATCTGCTCCAGTCGTTCCGCCTGAGCCAGAGCGGCCAGCGCGGATCCGAGCGCGATCTGCTGATCGAGGGTGAGTTGTTCCTGGTCGATGGTGTAGAGCAGGTCGACGGTCTCGGCGATGGTGTCGGCCACGGCTTCTCCTCGGGGCGCGGGGGTGAACGGCTGGACAGGCATCGATGGAAGCGCTCCCACATCATTGTGCCCCGTGCCCGGTGGATTCATGCAAGGGCCGATCAGGCGGGCAGGTTCGCGAGCACCACGTCGAGGACGCGGATCGCGTCCGGCTTGGAGAGCGGATTGTTGCCGTTGCCGCACTTCGGCGACTGCACACACGACGGGCAGCCGGTTTCGCAGCCGCACTCCGCTATCGCGTCCCGGGTGGCCCGCAGCCACGCCGACGCCGTCCCGTACGCCCGCTCCGCGAAGCCGGCGCCACCCGGATGCCCGTCGTAGACGAAGACGGTCGGCGCCTCCGTGTCCGGGTGCACCGCCGTGGAGAGACCGCCGATGTCCCACCGGTCGCAGGTGGCCATCAGGGGCAGCAGACCGATCGCGGCATGCTCGGCCGCGTGCAGCGCGCCCGGCACGTCGGCCGGCTGGACTCCGGCGGCAGCCAACGACTGCGGCGACAGGGTGAACCAGACCGCCACCGTGCGCAGCTCACGGGTGGGCAGGTCGAGCGGCCGGGTGTCGATCACCTCACCGGTGGCGATCCGGCGCCGCTGGTACGACACCACCTGGCTGGTCACGTCCACCTCACCGAGGAACATGCCGACCGGACCGGCGTCCACGTAGGAGCGCACCGACACCACGGACAGGTCGGTGACATCCCGCGCGTGGGTGGACCAGTCCGGCTCCTCGACGTGCACCAGCGCGCAACCGTCGGCGAGGTCCAACTCGTCCACCACGTACGAGACGCCCTGGTGCAGGTAGACGGCGCCGGAATGGAGTAGGAAGTGCGAGGAGCCGCCGTCGACCGTTCCGAGCAGCCGGCCGGTGGCCGACTCGACCACGCAGACCGGTGCGCCGCCCTCGCCGCGCAAATCCACCTCGGGGCGTTCCCGGTGCCGCCAGTACCAGCCGGTGGGTCGCTGCCGTAGCGCACCGGCCGCCACCAGCTCGTCGATCGCCTCCTTCGCCCCGTCGCCGAAGAGCGCCAGGTCGGCCGGGGTGAGGGGCGCCTCCACCGCGGCGCAGGCCAGCTGTGGGGCCAGCACGTACGGGTTGGCCGGGTCGAGGACCGTCGCCTCCACCGGCGCCCCGAAGATGGCCTCCGGATGGTGCACCAGATAGGTGTCGAGCGGGTCGTCCCGGGCCACCAGCACCGCGAGCGCCTCCTGCCCGGAGCGCCCGGCGCGGCCCGCCTGCTGCCACAGCGACGCCCGAGTGCCCGGGTAGCCGCAGATCAGCACCGCGTCGAGCCCGATCAGGTCGACGCCCAGCTCCAGCGCGTTGGTGGAGGCCAGACCGAGCAGATCACCGTGCAGCAGCGCCCGCTCCAGCTCACGGCGTTCCTCGCGCAGGTAGCCGCCCCGGTAGGCGGCCACCCGGTCGCCGAGGCCGGGCACCGCGTCGTCCAGCGCCCGTCGCGCGCTGGCCGCCACCACCTCGGCGCCCTTGCGGGACCGGACGAACGCGAGCGTGCGTACCCCCTCGGCGACCGTGTCGGCGAGCAGGTCCGCGGTCTCGCGCAGCGCCGACCGGCGGACCTGGACGAGATCCGTCATGGCGTCGTGGTCGCCGGCCGCCTGCGGGGGCACCGCGGACGCGGCGGTGGAGTCGGGTGGCAGCAGCGGCGGCTCCCAGAGCGCGAAGGTCACCCCGCCGCGCGGTGACGCGTCCTCGGTGACCGCCGTCACCGGTAGGCCGGTCAGCCGCCCGGCCGCGGTCGCCGGGTCGCCGGAGGTCGCCGAGGCGAGCACGAACACCGGCGTGGCCCCGAACCGGGCGCACTGCCGGCGAAGCCGACGCAGCACGTGCGCCACGTGCGAGCCGAACACGCCCCGGTAGGTGTGGCACTCGTCGATCACCACGTACGTGAGTCGGCGCAGGAAACCGGACCACTGGGCGTGCCCGGGCAGGATGCCGTGGTGCAGCATGTCCGGGTTGGTCAGCACGAATCGGGAGTGCCGGCGGATCCACTCCCGCTCGGCGCGCGGAGTGTCCCCGTCGTAGCAGGCCGGGCGTACCCCCTCCAGCTCCAGCGCGGCGACGGCCCGTAGCTGGTCGGCGGCGAGCGCCTTGGTCGGTGCCAGGTAGAGCACGGTGGCCCGGGGGTCGGCGAGCAGGGTCGCCAGCGCCGGGAGCTGGTACGCCATCGACTTGCCGGACGCGGTGCCGGTGGCGACCACGACGTGCCCGCCGTCGTACGCCAGGTTGGCGGCCTCGGCCTGGTGCCGCCAGGGCGCGACCACGCCACGCCGGGCGAACGCCGCGCGCAGTTCCGTCGGTGCCCACGGCGGCCACGGCGCGGGCTCGCCGGCGCGGGCCGGCACCCGTTCGACGTGGGTGACCGGGTCGCCGGCGCCCCGGGCGCGCAGCCGACGCAACAGGTCGCCCGGGGTTGGCCCAGGGCCGGGACCTGCGGATACGGTGGCGCTGGTCGACGGCTTCAGGTCGAGCCGCGGCGACAGTCGCGCGGAGCTGAAGTCGTCGGAGGTCACGCCCTGCACTCTCGCACTGGTGTTCGGAGATGAAAAGTCGGGCCGGCGGGTAAAGGGAAGCCTCCGCCGGCGACCGCAGGGTGTCCCGGCGGTAGTGGTTAGATGCCCAGGAGAGTTTACGGCTCTGGCGAGGAGGACCGATGGAGCTGTCACTGGCGACCCGCACTGTGGGTGAGCACACGGTGCTCGAGGTCGGCGGTGAGGTGGACGTCTACACCGCGCCCCGGCTCCGTGAACGGCTCCTCGAACTGATCGACGGTGGCGCCCGGCATGTGGTGGTCGACCTCGGTCGGGTGGACTTCCTCGACTCCACCGGGCTGGGCGTGCTGGTCGGCGCGCTCAAGCGGCTGCGGACGGCCGGCGGCTCGTTCGCCCTGGTCTGCGACAAGGAGCCGTTGCTCAAGATCTTCCGGATCACCGCGTTGGACCAGGTGTTCCCGTTGCATTCGACGGTCGATGCCGCGGTCGGCGCGGAGCCGACCGGTGCCAACGCGTGATGGCGACAGTCCGGCTCTCCTTCTCACCGGCGCCGGTGCACGTGCGCACCGCCCGGCTGGTCGGCGTCGCCGTCGCCCGGCGCGCCGGGGTTCGGGAGGACCTGCTGGACGAGGTACGGCTGGCCATCGGCGAGGCGTGCACCCGGGCGGTCGCCCTGCACCGCCAGTACGGCCTGCCCGATCCGGTGCTGGTGGAGATGTCCGACTCCGGCTCGTACGCGGTGCGGGTGGTCGACCGGGCGCCGATCGAGGCGGGCATCGGACTGGCCGCGCTGCCGCCGGACGCGCTGGCCAACGAGTCGCTCACCGATGAGGCGTTGACCACCGGTGTCGGCTTCGCGTTGCTGGCCGGTTTCGTCGAGGACCTGCAGGTGCGCCCGGTCGACGACGGTGTCGGCACCGAGGTGCGGATGGTGTGGCCGGTCGGCCGCTGACCCACAACTGCTGCACGAAGGCCGCATCCCCGTCGGGATGCGGTCTTCTTGTCATGGACCGATCCCTATATCAGATTTCGTTTCATAACACAGCGACGAAGATCATCGAGACACGGTGCCACCTGGGTGTGACCTCTGACACTGTGGAGGGCTACAGTACCCGGGTTGTCAGCAAGTGACCCATCCCGCAGCCAGCGGGTATGGGTGGTCATCGCTGGTCCGCTGGGGTGGGTTGGCGCGCTTGCGATTCCGCATCCAGGCGCTGGTCGGTGCGTCTCCACCCACCGGCGCGAGTGTTCGGTAACAGGAGGACACAGATGTCCGAGACCTTGGCCGCCGACGGCGGCGGGCTTTCCCTTACCGGAAGCAATGTCACGTACGTCGTCATCGCCGCGGTAATCGCGCTGGTGGCGCTCGTCTTCGCCGCCGCCCTCACAAAGGCGGTGCTGGCAGCCGGCAAGGGCACCACGAACATGCAGGAGATCTCGGGGGCGGTCCAGGAGGGCGCCTCCGCCTACCTGCTCCGCCAATTCCGCACCCTGGCGATCTTCGTCGTGATCGCTGTGGTGCTGCTCTTCCTGCTGCCGGTGCACGACACCGACGGCAACGAGACGGCCGTGAAGATCGGCCGCTCGCTCTTCTTCGTGGTGGGCGCCCTGTTCAGCGCGTTCATCGGCGGCGCCGGCATGTGGCTGGCCACCCGCGCCAACCTGCGGGTCGCCGCCGCCGCCCGGGAGCGACAGGGTGGCCGCGAGGCCGCCATGAAGATCGCCTTCCGGACCGGCGGCGTGGTCGGCTTCCTCACCGTCGGCCTCGGGCTCTTCGGTGCGGCGCTGGTCGTCCTGGTCTACCGGGGCGACGCGCCGACCGTGCTGGAGGGCTTCGGCTTCGGCGCCGCGCTGCTCGCGATGTTCATGCGGGTCGGCGGCGGCATCTTCACCAAGGCCGCCGACGTCGGCGCCGACCTGGTCGGCAAGGTCGAGCAGGGCATCCCCGAGGACGACCCGCGCAACGCCGCCACCATCGCCGACAACGTGGGCGACAACGTCGGTGACTGCGCCGGCATGGCCGCCGACCTGTTCGAGTCGTACGCGGTGACGCTGGTCGCCGCGCTGATCCTCGGCCGGGCCGCGTTCGGCGAGGACGGGCTGGTCTTCCCGCTGATCATCTCCACGATCGGTGTGCTGATCGCGATCGTCGGCGTCTTCATCACCCGGCTGCGCACGTCCGACCGCAGCGGCCTCACCGCGATCAACCGGGCCTTCTACCTCTCGGCGGTGCTCTCCGCGGTGCTGGTGGCGATCGCCGCGTACGCCTACCTGCCGGCGACCTTCGCCGAGTTGGAGGGCGGGCTCGACATCACCGACCGCGACCCGCGGTTGGTGGCCATCGGCGCGGTGGTGATCGGTATCGTGCTGGCCGCCGCGATCCAGGCGCTGACCGGCTACTTCACCGAGACCAACCGTCGGCCGGTGCAGGACATCGGCAAGAGCTCGCAGACCGGTGCCGCCACCGTCATCCTGGCCGGCATCAGCATCGGTCTGGAGTCGGCGGTCTACTCGGCGCTGCTGATCGGCGCCGGCGTCTTCGGGGCGTTCCTGCTCGGTGGCAGCTCCATCACGCTGTCGCTGTTCGCGGTCGCACTGGCCGGCACCGGCCTGCTCACCACGGTCGGCGTCATCGTCGCCATGGACACCTTCGGGCCGATCTCCGACAACGCCCAGGGCATCGCCGAGATGTCCGGCGACATCGACGAGCACGGCGCCCGGACGCTCACCGAACTGGACGCCGTCGGCAACACCACCAAGGCGATCACCAAGGGCATCGCGATCGCCACGGCGGTGCTCGCCGCGACCGCGCTGTTCGGCTCGTACACCGACACGCTCAGCAGCGCGTACGCGGACGCCGGTGTGGCCGACGTCGGCAACGAGATCCTCAACTCGCTGAACGTCGCCAACCCGCGCAACCTGGTCGGCCTGATCATCGGCGCGGCGGTGGTGTTCCTCTTCTCCGGGCTGGCCATCAACGCGGTGTCCCGCTCGGCCGGCGCCGTGGTGATGGAGGTCCGCCGGCAGTTCCGTGAGCTGCCCGGCATCATGGACCGCACCCAGCGTCCGGAGTACGGCAAGGTCGTGGACATCTGCACCCGGGACGCGCAGCGCGAGCTGATGACCCCCGGTCTGCTCGCCATCCTGGCGCCGATCGCGGTCGGTTTCGGTCTCGGGCCCGGCGCGCTCGCCGCCTACCTGGCCGGGGCGATCGGGGCGGGCACTCTGATGGCCGTCTTCCTGGCCAACTCCGGTGGCGCGTGGGACAACGCCAAGAAGCTGGTCGAGGACGGCGCGTACGGCGGCAAGGGCTCCGAGGCGCACGCCGCGACGGTCATCGGCGACACCGTCGGCGACCCGTTCAAGGACACCGCCGGCCCGGCGATCAACCCGCTGATCAAGGTGATGAACCTGGTCTCGCTGCTGATCGCGCCCGCCGTGGTGGCGTGGAGCGTCGGCGACGACCGCAACGTCGGCCTGCGGGTCGGCGTCGCGCTGGTCGCGACGCTGATCATCGTGGCGTCGGTGGTGTTCAGCAAGCGCAAGGGCATCGCGATGGACAGCTCCGACGCCGACGGCAACACCGGCGCGGGCAGCACCGACCACCGGCCGGAGACGGTCAACGCCTGACCATCAACGGCTCCAGGGTCCCCGGTCGACGTACGTGTCGGCCGGGGACCCCGCCCATCCGGACCGGTGCCACACCTGGCCGAAGGTCGTACGCTGCAACGCATGCGTACGTGCCGGGCGTCTGCCGCCGGAAAGTTCACGGTGGTCCTGGCCACGATCGTCGTCGTGCTCGCCGGCTGCGGAGGCGGCCCCAGCCCGCGGGCCTGGGCGGCCACGGTCTGCGGCGCGCTCACCCCGTGGCGTTCCGAGATCAGCAAGTTGACCAGCAGCACGGACGAGCAGATGACCGCGCAGACCACGCCGGCGCAGGCCAAGGAGAACCTGGTGCGGCTCTTCGGTGGGGCCGAGCAGGCCAGCGAGACCGCGCGCCGCAAGGTGGAGCAGGCCGGCGTGCCGGAGACCGACAACGGTGAGGCCATCTCCGCGGGCTTCCGCAACTCGCTGGAGAAGATGCGGGACGCCTACGGCCGCGCCCGGGACACCATCGACGGCTTGAGCACCACCGAGCCGGCCACCTTCTACGACGGCGTGCGGGCCGCCGTCGACACGCTCAACAAGGAGTACGACGCCAGCGCCCTGGACACCAGTCAGCTCAACTCCGAGGAGCTGAAACAAGCCTTCGACGAGGTGCCGGAGTGTCGCTGAGCGGGTTCGGTGACACTCCGGGGGCGCAGCCGCCCCCGGCGCTGTTCCCCGCGCCCGAGCCCGACGTGTCCGTGCCCGCGCGACGGCGTGGGACTCCGGCCCACCCTGACCCACCGGTCCCGGCCGACGACGCCGGTCGGCAACTGGTCTTCTTCGGCGCCGATGCGGCCGAGCCGACGGTCGCCGACCTGGCCGGACTGCTCGCCGGGCCGGGTGAGGTGGTGCGGATGGGCGGCACCGCGCGCCTCTCCGTGCGGGTGGACGCCGCCTGGCGGGTGCACGTGCTCGTCGCCGAGCTGGGGCAGCGCGGGCTCGCGGCGAGCTGGGAGCCGACCGGGGACGAGCGACACGCCGTCCGTACGTCGTACACCCGGGTCTTGAAACCGCTCGCAGCCGCGTGGCTGCACGGCCCGGCGAAACGCCCACCGGCCACCTTCCATCTCACCGGGCGGCGGCTGCGGCTCTGGCTCGCGGCCGCCGGGACGCCGGAGCCGCCCGGCGGTTTCCTGCTGCGGCTCGGTGAGAGCGACCAGGAGTGCTGGGAACCGGTGGGCGCGGCACTCGCCGCCGTCGGGCTGGCCGGCACGCTGCTCGGCCCGGACGAGGACGGCCCGGCGTACCGGATCACCGGCCGCCGCCGGATGGCCCGCCTCGCCGAACTGGTCGGCGGCCCGCCCCCCACCGCCCCACCCACCGCCTGGCCCCCCCGCCCCTAACCCCACCCCCCGCCCCCCGCCCCCCGCCGGGGCGCCACGCCGGGCGATGTCCAGGCCGAGACCGGTCGACCCGGCCGCGCTGGCACCTCG